>DASVXS010000232.1:0-14754 GCA_036392575.1 Thermoleophilaceae bacterium
CGCGACGCGCCGCCGGCCCGCCCGGCGCCCGAGCCCGTCGAGCTCACCGACCCGATGAGCCCGAGCACGGCGATGGACATCCTCGGCGAGCTCTACCCCGAGGACGCGATCACGGTGATCGAGTCGCCGTCGGCGACGATCGCGTCGCCCATCGGCGCGCGCGCCGCCTCGTCGGGGTCGCTCGTGATCGCTACGAGGGACGCGCCCTCGGGCAGCAGCGGCCCGGGGATGTTCGGGTAATAGGGGAACACCGACGAGCCGGCCACGAGGATGAAGTCGTGCGCTCGGAGCATCTCCGACAGCGGGCCGATCGCCGGCGCGAGGATGCCCTGGAACGCCGGGTGGTCCTCCGGGAACCCGATCCGGCCGCCGCCCGGCGCCGGGATGGCCCACACGGGCAGGCGCTGCTTTTCGGCGAGCGCCACGGCGGCGTCCCAGGCGCCGCTCGCGTCCACGTCCGGGCCGACCACCAGCACCGGATTCTCCGCGGACGACAGGCGCGACGCCAGCTCTCGCACCGCGCCCGGGTCACCGGCCGCGCGGCCGACCACCTTGCGGGTGGTCTGGTGGCGCACGGCGTCGTCGTCCACCTCCTTGTCCCAGTCGTCCATCGGGATCGAGACGAACACGGGACCTTTCGGCGGAAGTGACGCCAGGTGCGCGGCGCGCGCGAAGGCGTGCGGCACGTCCTCGGCGCGCGGCGGCTCGTAGCTCCACTTCACGAGCGGGTGAGGCATGCGCGTGGCGTCGCGGTTCGTGAGGTTGGCCTGCAGCGTCATCAGCGAGCGGGCCTGCTGTCCGGCCGTCACGAGGAGCGGCGACTTGTTCGCCTGGGCGTTGAAGATCGCGCCCATGCCGTTGCCAACGCCCGGAGCCGTGTGCAGGTTCACCTGTGTGGGGATGCCGCTCGCCTGCGCGAAGCCGTCGGCCATTCCCACCGCCACCGCCTCCTGAAGCCCGAGCACGTAGCGGAAGTCGTCGGGGAAGTCCTTGAGCATCGGAAGCTCGGTGGACCCCGGGTTCCCGAACACGGTGGTCATGCCGCGTTCGCGGAGCATCTCGAAGACGGCTTCACGGACGGTCGACACTCGGCTGCCTCCTGGCGGTTGGACGGGCGCGGGAGCTTATCCGCGAAACATCCGCGACGCGGTAGGGTCGCCGCCATGCCAAAGCCAATCACCGAGATCGCACCTGGCCTCTATCACTGGACCGCGCGCCACCCGCGCATCGGCATGGACGTGAGCTCCTACTGGATGCCCGAGGAACGCGTGCTGATCGATCCGCTCCTGCCTGAGGAGGGCATCGAGTGGTTCGAGTCGGACGGCGGCGGCGCGCCGCGCACCGCGCTGCTCAGCAACCGTCATCACTGGCGGAGCTGCAGCGATCTCATCGAGCGTTACGGGGTCACCGTGAGGGCGAGCCGTCCGGGTATGCACGAGTTCGGCCCGGACCAGCCGGTCGAGCCCTTCGACTTCGGCGACGAAATCGCTCCCGGCGTGATCGGTTACGAGGTCGGCGGCATCTGCCCGGACGAGAGTGCGCTCCACTCGAGCGCGCGCGGCACGCTGTCGGTCGCCGACGGCATCGTGCGCTGGCGGGAGGGCGGCGAGCTCGCCTTCGTGCCCGACAACATGCTGGACGACCCGGAGCAGGACAAGGCGGCCATGCTCACGGCGTACCGCAGGCTGCTCGACCTCGACTTCGACCACGTGCTGCTCGCGCACGGCGATCCAGCGGTCGGCGACGGGCGCGAGAAGCTGCGCGAGTTCGTGGAGCGCGAGGGCGGCTAGCTGCCGCTCTCGCGGTGCCAGCCGACGTGGACGAGCAGGCGGTCCTTGCCGGTGCCGTAGGCGTGGTAGCGCTTGCCGTCCCTCTCGACGATCTCGAAGGTGCGGCCCTGGCGCTCGTTGCCTGAGAGGTTCACGTACTCGCCGTCGCGTTTGCCGCCGTCGATCTTCTTGTAGTCGCGGTGGGCGCCCACCTGCTGCCACTGCTCGCCGGCGAGCGGCTTCGGCGTCTCGCGCACCTCCACCGACTTGCGGTTCTTGCCCTCGCCGTAGACGTGGAAGGTCTTGCCGTCCCTGTGGACGATCACGAACGTCTGGCCCTGGCGCTTGCCGGGGGCGAGGTTCACGTAGAAGCCGTTCCTTGGACCACTGAGGATGTCGGCGTACTCGGGGTGGCCCTCCACAGGGCCCCAGGTCTCGCCCTTCGGCGGCTTGAGCTTCGTGTTCAGCCCCGGCGTGGCGCCCTCGGTGGGCTGGCCGTCCGCGCCCTGCTGCGGGTTCGACGCGGACGCCTTCGCGAGCGCCTTCTTGTGCAGGGTCGCGAAGTCGGCGCCGCCGGTGGCGGACGCCTTGGCGCCGGCGCTATGGGCATGCGCCGCGGCCTGGTTTTGGATCTTCTCGATCATGCGAGCGGGTGAGAGGGATTGCGCTCGTCCCGGGTGGTCGGCCGCGGGTCGCGAAGCTTTAGCGCGCCACGAAGGAGCGCAAGATCGCGCCCACCTCGCGGGCGACGCGGGGATCGTTGCCGCGCGCCACCGCCTCGACGGTGAAGCTGCGGCCCTGGGCGGGCGCGACGAGCTCGGTCTGCACCGTGCCGGTGCGCGTGCCCGCGAACATGTAGGCGAGCGCGGGGCCGCCCGCTAGGCGCACGATGCGCGCGCTCAGGGGGTGGAAATCGCTGAAGCGGCGCTTCAGCTCGGGCGTGAGCCCGCGCGCGATCTGCACGAGGCCGCTGTTGAGCGCGGCGCGGCTGCGCACGACCACAGTCGCCCGGCGGTCCGCGCGCTGGAGCACCGCGGCGGGGCGGCTTGGCACCTTCGCGAGGCCGGACGCCGGCACGGCGTTCCAGCCGCTGGCCGGGTAGCTGAGCGCGAAGCGGTGCGACTTGTCGACGATCGTCTTGCCCGCGCTCGCGGGATCGCGCTTCACGTCGCCGCCTCCGAGCAGCAGCACGGTCGCGACCACCAGCAGCGCGGCGACCGCTCCCACCGCTCCGAGCAGCTTCATCAGCGCACCACCACGTAGCTGTAGGAGCGCGCCGAGGCCACGATCGGGTTCGCGGTGGTGTTGCAGAGGCGGATCTTCAGCACGTCGAACTGCGTTGGCGGAACGGCCTGCGCCATGAGGCCGTCCTCGAGGTTCTCGTCCACGTTGAGGATCACGTGGTCACGGGGTTGATCGACACCGAGCCGACGAGCACGCCCGTGCCGTTGTCGGGTGCCGCGATGTCGGCGGCTGTGAGCGAGCCGTCCTTCACCTTGGTGCTCGTGACGGCGTCGGTGGCCAGCTTCGTGCCGTCCACCTGCAGGTTCCCAATCTTCGCCGTGGTGACCGCGTTGTTCGCGAGCTGCAGCGTGTCGACCGCGTAGTCGCCGATCTTCGAGTTGATCACGGAGTCGGGCGCGAGGATGGTGCTGTCGACTGAGCCGGTCGCGAGAACGGTCTGGTCAATCGAGTTGGGCGCGAGCCGCGAGGCGGCGATCTGGCCCGGACCGATATCCGCGGAGGTGATAGTGCCGTCGAGGATCTTGGCGCTCGTGACCGCGTCGAGGCCGAGGTCGGCGTTGCCCACGTCGCCATTGAGGATGTTCGCGGTGGTCACCTGGCCGGTGCCGATGTCGATCGAGGCGATCGTGCCGTCGAAGATCTTGCCGCTGGTGACCGCATCGGTCGCGAGGTCGGCGTTGCCGACGTCGCCGTTGAGGATGTTGGCGGTGGTCACCTGGTCGGTGCCGATGTCGGCCGAGGCGATCGTGCCGTCGAAGATCTTGCCGCTCGTCACCGCGTCGGTCGCGAGGTCGGCGGTGCCGACATCGCCGTTCAGGATGTTGGCTGTGGTGACTTGACCGGTGCCGATGTCGGCCGAGCCGATGGTGCCGTCGAAGATCTTGCTCGAGGTGACGGCGTCGGTCGCGAGGTCGGAGGTGCCGACGTCGCCGTCGAGGATGTTGGTGGTCTTCACCTCGCCGGTGCCGATGTCGGCGGAGACCACGGTGCCGTTGGCGATCTTGCCGCTCGTGACCGCGTCCGTGGCGAGCTTCGAGTTGCCGATCGAGCCGTCGGCGATCTTCGAGGCGGTGATCGCGTCGAGTCCCAGGTCGTTCGAGCCGATCGTGCCGTCGAGAATGTTGGATCCGCGCACCGAGTCGGCGGCGAGATCCGCGAACGCGACCGCGCCACCCCCGAGCTGGGCGCTCGTCACCGCGCTGTCGGCGATCTTGGCCGCGGTCACGGCCGCGTCGGCCAGCTTGGCGTTCGCGACGGCGCCGTCGGCGAGCTTCGAGGTCGTCACCTCGCCGTCCTTCACACCCGCGTTCGCGGCCACAGTTACGGCCTTGCGCGCGGCGGCATCGGCACGGGACGCGATGTGGAACGCGCGACGCACCATCGTCACCACGTCCACGTTCGCCTTGTTCTTCTTCTTCGCCGCGAGCGCAGGGGCGGGCGTCGCCAGGAGTAGCGCGAAAAGGGGAACGACTAGGCGTGCACGTGTCACGCCCACGTGATCGACAGCTGCATCCCCCACTTGAGGGTGTCGCGTACGATGCGCGCGTCGTGCCCGTGAAGCTCTACGTGATCCCGGCGTCGCATCCGTCGAGAGCGGCCGAGCTCATGCTCGAACGCAAGGGCATTCCGTTCAATCGCGTGGACCTCGTCTCGGCGCTGCACAAGCCGGTGCTGCGCGCGCTCGGGTTCCCGCATGCGACGGTGCCGGCGATGAAGCTCGACGGGCGGCGCATCCAGGGCTCGCGGGCGATCGCGCGGGCGCTCGACATCGAGCGACCGGATCCACCGCTGCTTCCCGCGGATCCTGCATTGCGGGCGCGCGTGGAGGAGGCGGAGTGCTTCGGCGACGAGCAGCTGCAGGGTGTGCCGCGTCGGCTCGCCTGGTGGGCGCTCAAGCGCGATCCCTCGGGGGTGCGCAGCTTCCTCGAGGGCTCGAAGCTGCCGATGCCGACCTCGGTCGCGGCCGCCACGTCGGGGCCGATCATCGCGGTGGCGGTGCGCCTCAACGGCGCGACCGACGAGGCGGTTCACGCGGACCTCGCCGGGCTGCCCGGCATGCTCGACCGGGTTGACTCCTTCATCGAGGAGGGCGTGATCGGGGGCACCGAGCCGAACGCGGCCGACTACCAGATCGCGACCAGCGTCAGGCTGCTCATGTGTTTCGACGACCTGCGCCCGCTGATCGAGACTCGTCCCGCGGGCAAGCATGCGCTCGCGCTCGTGCCCGACTTCCCGGGCCGGATGCCGCCGGTGTTCACGCCGGAGCAGCTAGCGCTGCTAGGCGCCGAGGCTGCCTAGCACCGGCTCGAGCTTCTTCGCCGCACTTGACACGGTGATGTGGATCGCCTGCGGCTCGCGCGCCCAGGCGATCAGGTTGAGCGCCGTGAGCCGGTCGAGCATGAACTGGAACGCGAGGGCCTGGCGCCTGCTGCTGTAGAGGCGCGCGACGTCGAAGGCGAAGCCGGTCGTGTGCAGCGAGTACCCGTGCGTGGCCTCGATGTTCCCGGCCATCAGCGCGCGCTGGTACTGGCGGTCGCGCACGCTGCTCGTGACGACGAGCGAGCCGCCGCCCGCGATCGCGCGCGTGCCGGCGCCCATGTAGGCGAGCAGCGCGAGCGCTTCCGGGCGCAGGCCGCGGTAGAGCGCGCGCGGGGCGTGCACGCGCTTCGCCAGCGAGCCCATGCTCGGGTCGACCTTGAACGCCAAGCGGCTCGGGTTGTTCGGAAGCCTCTTGAGCGGGCCTAGGAGGTAGCCCGAGCGGAGTTCCTTCGGGGTGTCGTAGCTGCGCGTGGTCTCGGGCGGGTGGAGGACAAGCTCGGCGTTCGAGCGACCGTTCTGCAGCGCCGAGACCCGCTTCAGCTCGGAGGGATTGGTGCGGTACAGGCGCATGATCTGCTTCGCGGCGAGAACGCGCCAGTAGTAGGTGGAGCTGTCGTCGCCGAGCGAGGCGAGCAGCTGGTACGCGCGCCGGTGCACGAGTGGTGTGGAGTCGAAGTAGAGCTGCGCGTAAGGGATGTCGCTGCTGCCGTAGAACGACAGCGCCTTCTGCAGGTTGCCGACGCCCATGTGGTACGAGACCACGGCGAGGTCGTCGCGCTCGAGCTTCGTGCGCGCGAACTGCAGGTACCGGACCGTGCCCGCGAGCGCCTTCGCCGGGTCGAAGCGGTCGTCGGCGTGGCGGCGCTGCCGGAGCAGGATCTTCAGTCGCTTCCCGTGGGCGTGCGCGATCTTCTTCGTGAGCTTGCGGCTCTTCGCGAGGTCCACGTGCATGGCCAGGAGGCCACTGCCGGTCTGAGCGAGGATCTGGGTGAGCCCGCTGGCGTTCTCGGGATTGCCGCCGGCGATCACGTCCGGCCGCCCGGCGCTCTCGAGGAAAACGATCGCCTCGAGCGTGTCGGGGTCGACCTTCCCGGCGGCTGCGGCTTTGGTGACGAGTGGGCGGAAGCGGGCGACTCGCTGCGCGGTCGCGGTCACTCCGCCCGGGCTCTTCGCGTAGAGCACATGCGAGAGACCGTTTGCCGCCTGCTGCTCGAACTGCCCACGCCTGCTCTCGTCGTACGCGAGCGGGTCGTAGGTGTCGTCCTGCCCGCCGGCTGCGGGCACGAGCCGCTTCTCGCTGCCGTTGTGACCGAGCCCGACCACGAGTCCGGCGACCAGCGCGGCAAGAGCAAGGCCGGCGGCAGCGAGCGCACGGGTGTTCCGTCGCCTGAGCGCCTCCACAGGGCCGCACGATAGTGACCGCTGCGTAACGACTGGCTAACGGCTCCGTGAAAACCGGCCGCGGCGGTCCCCGAGCGGCGCTTTGGTGCGGCATGGTGGCCGAGTGGCCCCTGGAGAGCGGCAAAAAGTTCCATCTCACGCGTTCGGCGGAGAAGCGATGGAGATTGTTCCCGCATATCGGGAGAAATCTCCATCCCGACCTGAGCGACCGCGTCGGCATGGAAGAAATTCCCGCCCCGATGAGCGGGACCGGCGAGCGGCGGCGATTGCGTCGCGCCGCCACGGGACGCTCACGAGCGAAGAGCTGCGGGAAGTCGGGTTCAGCGCCAGCGCAGTGACGCGCGCGGTGCAGAGGGGAGCGATTCAACGCCTCTACCACAGCATCTACGTCATGGGCCCCGTGATTCCGCCGCTCGCACGTGAGCTCGGAGCGGTTCGTGCCTGCGAGCCAGACGCCTTCCTGGGCAGCCTCTCGGCACTCATGCTGTGGGACCTAGTCGAGGACTACCACGGCCCGATACACGTCACGGTCGTGGGTAGGGACTGCCGGCGCCAGGACGGCATCAAGGTGCACCGAGTGAACGCGCTTGACCGCCGCGACACGCGCCGGCACAAGCTGATCCCGGCCACTGCCCCGGCGCGCGCGATCCTGGAGAGCGCAGCCGAGTTGAGCCCAGCGCGCCTACGCCGTCTCGTGGACAACGCGACCGTGAGGCGCCTGACCAGCGAGGCGCAGCTGAGACAGGCGATGAAGAGAGCCCCACGCCGGGCGGGAACAGCTGCACTGGACGCCATCCTCACTGCCAACCGGGAACCAGCACTAACCAGGAGCGAAGCAGAGGAACGCGCACTCGCTCTCATAGAAGCCGCCGGCCTACCACGCCCTAAGGTGAACTCCCGCGTAGCGGGCCTCGAGGTCGACTTCTACTGGCCCGAGCACAAGGTCGTCCTCGAAATCGACGGGTTCGAGTTCCACCGAACGCGGCACGCGTTCGAGAACGATCACGAAAGGACGGCGCGACTCGAGGACGCGGGCCTGGTCGTTCGTCGCGCCACCTGGCTCCAACTGACGGAAGAGCCGCTCCGTCTCACAGCGCGCCTCGCGCGCGCCCTCGCCGCGGGCGAGGGCGCGCACGGGAAACGAGCAGCGGCCTAGGACGGCGCCCCGGCCACTCCCTTGCCGATCACGTACTGCACCGTGACCCCGTAGAAGCGCGTGTCGGGCTGCACGTCGTCCAACGTGACCCGCAGTACGTAGCGCTTCAGGCTGTTGTTCACCCGGAAGCCGTTGCCGGCGATCGGGAGGTTGAGCGTCTCCGCCTGGCCGTCGCGCGAGCGCACTCCCGTCGCGCTCGAGAGCAGCTCCTTCGGCGAGTCGCCGAGCTGGCCGAGCTCGAGCACCTGGAAGTTCATCCCGCTCGATGCCGCCTGGCCGTTCGTCGTGGTGTTGCCGCCCGTCGCGTCGCGGTACGAGGCGGTCACCTTGACCACCTGCGCGCGGTTCGGGATGTCGAGCGCGTACTCGAACGTACCGGTGGTCTGGTCGACGGTCTTGACGGTCGTCGTGCCGTTGTTCGTCTCGGTGTCCGTCGTCGGACGCTTCGGCGCGAGCGAGAGTGACGAGTCGCCCCGGTCGGCGATGTACTCCACGTTCGAGTTCGTCGGCTGGAAGGCCGAGCCCACGAACGCCCGCGTCTGCGGCGCGCGGAAGAAGCCGGCGTTCAGGCGCTCCGAGACCTTCGAGTTACGGCGAAGCTGAGACAGCACGTCGTGCAGCGAAGTCGACGTCGACGCGGCGAGCGCGACGGGGTTCCCGTACAGCGCGGTGCTCACGACGGCGCTCAGCACACCGGCGATCACAGCGGTAATGGCGATTCGGCGTAGAAGACGCACGAAACCTCCTTGGTCGTGTCCCTGTCTGCCCTCTCGGAACACGACCTCGCGCGCCAGTTGCGCCTGACACGGAGATTTCAGTCAGCGCCCTTACGCGCCCCAACGCTGCGCCCACTCATTGAGCGGGATGAGCCGCTCAACCAGCTCGGACCCCTCGGGCGTGAGCTTCTGCGCGCCAGAGTCACTCGTCTCAACGATGCCCGCGTCGCGCAGCTCCGCGAGGCGTGTGGCGAGCACGCTCGACGACATTCCGCCACAGCGATCCTGCAGTTGGCGGAACCCGTATTCGGACCCGTCGCGCAACTCCCACAGCACGCGCAGCGTCCAGCGCCGCCCGAGCAGATCGAGCAGATCCATGACCGGTCGGCTGTGTCGCCGTCTTGACTGCTTCGGATTCAGAAGCTAGGCTCCCCGCTTCGAATAACGAAGCAAGGAGCGTACACGATGGCCGCCACCCGCATCGCACCCGTCGAGCCGCCTTACGAGCCGGAAGTCGAGGAGATCCTCAAGCGCTGGACCCCGGGTGGCTACGACGTCGACCCCCCTGCGATCTTCCGCCTCTACCAGCGCCATCCCGAGCTGGCCTCGCGGCTGCGCCCGCTCGGCGGCTACGTGCTCGGCCACGCGCTGATCGGCGATCGTGCGCGCGAACTCGTGATCCTGCGTACCACTGCCCGCGCGGGCGCCGAGTACGAGTGGGGCGTGCACGCGGCGACTCTCGCGCGAGATGCCGGGCTGACCGCCGAGCAGATAGCGGCGACCGCGAAGGGCACCGCAGGCGACCCCGCCTTCGACGAGCGCGACTCGCTGATCATCGCCCTGTGCGACGAGCTGCACGACACCGCCACGGTCTCGGACGGGCTCTGGTCGACGCTCGCCGAGCACTGGGACGATCGCGAGCTGCTCGAGCTCGTCGTGATCGTGGGCTGGTACCGCCTCCACTCCTACGTGCTGAACGCCGCGCGTTTGGAGCTCGAGCCGTGGGGAGAACGCTTTCCCAAGTGAGTCTCTGGGGCCGCATATTCGCCCTCGGCTACGAGCCGTTCCAGGCGCTGTCGGAGCGAGCCGGCACGCGCGCGCTCAGGCGCCGCCTGCTCGAGCAGGCGAGCGGGCGGGTGCTCGAGGTGGGCGCGGGCACTGGCCTCAACCTGCCCCACTACACCGAGCAGGTGAGCGAGCTCGTCCTGCTCGAGCCCGAGGAGCCGATGGCGCACCAACTCGAGCGTCACCTCGGGCGAAAGCGCGCTCGGACGGCCACGGTCGTGCGCGCGCCCGGCGAGGAGTTGCCGTTCGAGGACGACAGCTTCGATTACGTGGTGACCACGTTCGTGCTCTGTACGGTCGACGATCCCGAGCGCACGCTCGCCGAGTTCGACCGCGTGCTCAAGCCGGGGGGTCGGTTCGCGTTCCTCGAGCACGTGCGCGCCGAGGACGGCACGAGCCTCGCGGGCTGGCAGGACCGCCTGCACGGCGCCTGGCTCCGCTTCGGCCAGGGCTGCCACTGCAACCGCCGCAGCGAGCAGGCGATCGCGGCCTCACCGCTGAGCCTCGAGCGGGTCGAGCGCGGCATGCTCCCGAAGGAGCCGCCGATCGTGAAGCCCTACGTGGTCGGGACCGCTTTCTCGGAGCCGCGCTCGATCGGGTAGCCCGCGCGCTCCCAGGTGCCGACGCCGCCGTTCACCACGTGCCACACGTCGGTGAGCCCGTAGCGCTTCAGCAGGCTCGCCGCCACCGCCGAGCGCTGGCCTGACGAGCACATCGCAGCCACCGGCCGCGACGGGTCGAGGCCCTCCGGCACGGAATGGATGTCGTGGTAGGGCACGAAGACCGAATCCGGGATGTGCTTCTCGCGCCACTCGGATGCCTCGCGCACGTCAAGGATCTGCACGTCCTCACCCGACTCCATCCGGGCGCGCAGCTCGTCAACGCCCACTCGGTCCACCGACTCGACCTCGCCGTGCTCCATCCGCCAGCTCGTGAAGCCGCCGGCGAGGAACCCGCCGAGCTTGCGGATGCCGACCGCCACGGAGAGCCGAGCGGCGCGGCGGCCGTCCTCGTCGTCGCGCCCGACGAACACGATCTCCTGGTCGCGATCTGCGATCCAGGCGAGCTTGGTGCCGAAGCCGGCGCGCAGCATCGTGTTGCACACCGAACGCGGCACGTGCGCGTCGTCGAACTGCAGGTCGGTGCGCACGTCAACGATGAGCGCACCGTCCTGACGCTTCATGTCCACCTGCCGCGGCGTCAGCGGCCCGACCTCCACACCCGCGGTGACGAGGGGGCCGCGGTTCAGGTCCACGATCGCCTGGAAGTTCGGCGGCTGCGGCCCGAGCGAGGCCACCGAGCGACGCACGAACTCGTCCTCCTCGGGAACACGCAGCATGTCGTTGTGGCGGCGCTCGTAGCCGATCGTCGACGCGATCTTCAGGTCCATCCCGGGACCGCCGCACAGCGAGCCGCCCAGGTGGCCCGGCCACACCTCGGTCTCGTCGGCGAGCGCGAGCAGCTTCTCGTGGAGCGAGTGGAAGATGCCGTGCGCGCCCTCCTCCTTGTCGACCGCGAGGTCGGGCCGCGCGATGTCGCCCACGAACAGCGTGTCGCCGGTCAGCACGGCCCAGGGCTCGTCGCCACGGGCGGTGTCAACCAGGGCGAACGCGGTGTGCTCCGGGCGGTGCCCCGGCGTGTGCAGGGCGCGCACCCGCAGCGCCCCGAGCTCGAGCTCGTCGCCGTCGTCGAAGGGCACGTGGTCGTAGGCGACGCCGGCCTCGCGGTGCACGTGGATCTCCGCTCCGGTCGCGGCGGCGAGGCGCCCATGCCCGGACACGTGGTCGGCGTGGTTGTGGGTCTCGAACACGTGGTCGATGTGCACACCCATGTAGCGCGCCAGCTCGAGGTACTCGTTGATCTCGAAGCGCGGATCCACGACCGCCGCCACGCCCGCGTCCTCGTCCCCGATGAAGTAGGAGGCACAGCCGAGGTCGTCGTGCGTGATCTGTCGGAAGATCATCGTCCACACGAGCCTAACCGGCGTAGAGTCCACATATGAAGCTCGAGCAGCCGCGCGCGGGGGTGTTCCAGGCGACGATGACGGCCCACGAGCTGTCGGTCCTGCTCGCCGGCGCGCGCATGTCGCTGAACGTGATGCAGGCGGGGGAGGACGTCGCGACCGCGGAGGCGAGCCAGGCCCTCGAGACCGTGCTCGCCGACTTCGACACCGCGATCAAGCGCGCGACGGCTGAGCGGGCGGACGGCTAGCCCGCCCGCTCGTCGTGCGGGTCAGGCGTGCGCCGGCTCCTGCGCGGCCATCTGCTCGCGCACGTACTCGACACTGCGATCGAACTCTTCCTTGAACTCGTCGTAGTCGAACTGCATGGCGTTGAGGTACGTGCTCCAGCCCATGGTGTTCTTCGCGATGAGGCAGGCCTCGTTGACCTCCTCGTCGGTGGCGCCGAACAGCTTCGCTGCTTCGGTGTGGAAGTACGCGCAGTAGCGGCAGCGTGTGGCACCCGATACCGCGAGCCCGATGAGCTCCTTGTACTTGTTCGGAATCGCCGTCTCGGCGAGCTCGAGCGCCTTGAAGCTCTGCCACTCGGACGAGATCAGGTAGTCGGGGACGGTCTTGAGGAACTCCGGTACGAGACCGAAGGTTTCCTGGATGTCGCGATCGACCTCTGCTCGGGTCATGCGTCCTCCATCGGAAACGGGTGGTGTTGAGGAGTGGCGGCGGAGCGGTGCTGTCGCCGCCGCGGGAGTGAAAGTGCGGGCCTCCTTTCACGTCGCGTGAGCATCCGTGCCGGGTGCTGCACCGCGGGTCCTTACGGCCCAGGCTACCCCCGGCCGAGCCGGCGGTAAAGACCCGCACGATCATGCTTAACCGCGGTAACTCTCGCCCTGGCTCAAACGGCCGAGGCCGACCCAGGCGAAGTCCATCACGCGCGAGACGACCTCCTCGCGCGGCACGTCCTGGTGCACGTACCACCAGTTCGCGAGCGACTGCACGGAGCCCGAGAGCTGCTGGGCGAGCATCTCGATGTTGAAGCTGGCCTCGGGCGCGGCGCTGGCACCGGGGTCGCGCGCGATCAGGTCCGCGATCGCGGCGGTCGCTCGCAGCTGGACGCGCTCGAACGTCTCGGCGAGGTCCGGATCGGCGGAGTCGCGGAACAGCATCCGCCACGCCTCACGGCGCTCCTCCACGAAGCCGAGGAACGCCTCGACGCCGGCGCGCAGGCGCATGTCGCCGGCGTCGCCGGTGGCTGCACTCGCGTCGAGCCGCCCGAGCAGCTCGTCGACCTGGTGCTCGAGCAGCGAGTTGTGGAGGTCCTTCTTGGACGGGAAGTGCTCGTAGATGAGCGCCTTCGAGATGCCCGCCGCCTTGGCTATCTCGTCGATCGAAGATCCGTGGAAGCCCCGGCGCGCGAACACCTCCATCGCGGCGTCGAGGATCGCCGCGCGCCGCTCAGCGCCGGTGAGCCGTCCGCGTGCCTCGGTGTGGTTTGCGATGGCTCGAGTGGGGGAGGTGTCAGTCATTTACTGGTGCCGTACCCAAGACGGCATGCCGGGACGCGTAACGGGAGCCTAGTCACCGCTCGGGCGGCGAACCCGGTAGAGATCGACGCCGCCACGCACGCCCTTCACCCGGCGCCGACCGACGTGCGTCCAGTGGTAGTCGCCCTCGGCATCCTCCTTCACCTCCGCGGTGGTGAGCGCGCTGCCCGGACGCGCGATCGCGGTCACGCGGCTCGCGAGGTTCACCGGGCGTCCGTAGAGGTCGCCCGCGCGCGCGAGCGCGGGCCCACACGCCACGCCCACGCGCAGCTGCGGGAAGCCGTCGCCCTCCGCCTCGGCCGCGCCTAGCAGGGCGAGCGCGGCCCCAAGCAGCGCGTCCGAATCGGGCGAGGCGAGCATCGCCGCGTCGCCGATCATCTTCACTAGTCGCACCGGCGGCTCGGTCACCTCGAGCGTCATGTCGTTCAGGCGGTCCGCAAGTGAGCCCACGTCCTCGGGCGGCAGCTCCTCGCCGAGGCGAGTGAAGCCCACCAGATCGGCGAAGGCCACGCTCACGTCGCGCGCGCCGGCGGGTCGACCGGCCGCGATCTCGGCTCCCGTGACCGCTCCCTGCCGAGCAACCTCGAGCTGCTGCCGGCGCAGCACGTACTCCATCGTCTGGCCGAACACCGGGCCGAGCTCTCGCTGCGCGGCCGCCAGCCCGAGCGCCACCTCGCGCTCGCTCGCACCCGACTCGAGCAGCGTCGAAGTTGTCACGTCGCCGAGCGCGCGGGCGATCTGGCCGAGCGACTGGCCCATCACGCGGTTCACGTCGAGGATCGTCTGCTCCGGAAAGCCGGCGTCGAGGAAGCGCTTCACGCGCCGCGCGCCTTCGAGGTCGAACTCGCCGTAGATCGCCTCGTCAGGATCGGCGACGGCCAACCCGAGCGACCGCCCGAGACGCTCCCAGAACTCGAGGTCGAGGCCCGCGCGCTCTGCCACCTGGCGGCCGGTGAGGCGCTCGCCGGAGCCGAGCAGCTCGCGCTCTACCGGCAGGAGCACGAGCCGATCTTCCTCGACTGCCTGCTTGAGCTCGTCGAGCGGGACGCCCTCATCGAGCAGCGTCGTCAGCAGCTCACGGCGCGACTCGCGCGCATCGCCCTCCACGCCTTCAAGGAGGCCTTCCGACTCGAGGTCCACTCGCTGCTGGGTCACGGTGCGGCGCAGTTTCCCGTATCCCGCATCCGGGAGGAGGCGGTCAATTGTACGCTAGTGTTTCCAACTATGGAGGGCGCTCGAGTTCCCACCGCAGACACTCCGGATCGGCTTCCGCGCGGGCCGCACCGGCTGGCGCGCGAGGTAGTGCTCGCCTCCCAGCGAGGCCGCATGCTCGACGCGATGGCGCAGTCGGTGGCCGAGAAGGGCTACGCGGCAACCACGGTAGCGGACGTGGTCGGCCGCGCGGGCGTCTCGCGCAAGACCTTCTACGAGCACTTCCGTGACAAGGAGGACTGCTTCCTCGAGGCCTGGGACGCCGGCGTGGAGATCCTCCTCGACGCCGTGGCGCAGGCGACGACCGCCACGGAAGACTGGCGCGAAGGCGTACGCGCGGGCACGCGCGCGTACCTCGAGACGCTCGCCT
>DASVXS010000233.1:0-7558 GCA_036392575.1 Thermoleophilaceae bacterium
AGCGGAAGCCGAGCTCGCGGCGACGCTCTGCCTCGAGCAGGTCGACCTTGTTGAGCACGAGCAGCCTGGGCTGATCGGCGGCGCCGATCTCCTCGAGCACGTCCTCGACAGCCGACAGCATCTCGGCCAGCTCATCTTCGGGAGCCGAGGCGTCCGCGACGTGAAGGATCAGGTCAGCGTGCAGCGCTTCCTCGAGCGTGGCCGAGAAGGCCTCGACCAGCTGGTGCGGCAGCTTGCGGATGAAGCCGACCGTGTCGGTGAGCAGGTACGTGCGGCCCTCGATCTCGAACGAGCGCGTGGTGGGGTCGAGCGTGTGGAAGAGCCGCTCGCGCACGCCGGCGGAGGCGCCCGTGAGCGCGTTCAGGAGCGTGGACTTGCCCGCATTCGTGTAGCCGGCCAGCGCCACCGTTGGAAGCGCGGCCCGCTCGCGCTCACGCCGCATGACGCCGCGCGTTGACTTCGTGTGCTCGAGGCGGCGCTTCAGCGTGCTGATCCGGTCGCGCGCGAGACGGCGGTCGGTCTCGATCTGCGACTCGCCCGGGCCCCTGGTGCCGATCCCGCCGCCGAGGCGCTCGAGGTGGGTCCACAGGCCGCGCATGCGCGCGAGGTTGTACTCGAGCTGCGCGAGCTCGACCTGCAGCTTGCCCTCGGCCGAGGCGGCGTGGTCGGCGAAGATGTCGAGGATGATGGCGGTCCGGTCGATCACCGGAACGCCGATCGCCTCCTCCAAATTGCGCTCCTGGCGCGGCGCGAGCTCGTCGTCGACAGCCACCAGGTTCGCGCCGGACTCCTTCACGGCCTGCTTCAGCTCGCCGAGCTTGCCCTTGCCGAAATAGCGGTCGGGATCCGGCTGCACACGGTGCTGTGTCATCTCGCCGACAACGGCAACGCCAGCGGTCCTGAGCAGCTCGCGCAGCTCCGCGAGGTCGGGCTCCTGCGGCGCCACGGCGATCGTGAGGGCACGCTGACGCGCCCGCGGGTTGCGGATCCCCTCTCCGTATGCCAACCCGTTGCGGGTCTCGGTCGTGCGCCCGTTCCTGCCTTTTTCCACTACTTCCAGTCTAGGGATGGGAGCGGCGCGCGCTCAGGTTGCAGACTCCACCTGGGTCGGCTTGCGGAGGCCGAAGAACGACTCGATGCGATCGGTCACGAGGTCCGGCTTTTCGTCGGCGATGAAGTGGCCGGCATCCGGCACGTACTCGACGAGCATGTCGTCGGCGTGGTCCTCGTAGCCGCGGAGCAGGCTGGTCGGGATGAAGATGTCCTTCGTTCCGAACACAAGACGGGTCGGCACTTTCAGCCGTTCGCGGTCGAACGGTCGCTGACGGATCTGCTGCGGCATCTCCTTCAGGGTGAAGGTGCGGTAGTACTGCTGGCTCGCGCGGGCGCCGTCGCGCGTCTTGACCCGCGAGGCGAAGACGTCGATGTCCGCGTCGCTGATGGCGGACTTGTCCGCGAAGCCGAGCCGCATCGCCCATTCCACGAAGTTCGTGTTGCGCAGGATCGCGTCGCCGCCCGGTACCTCGATCACCCACTGGTACCAGGTGCGCGGCAAGTACGTGAGGAAATTGACGTCTGGTTTCTGGAACGGATGGACGATGTTGAGCGCGACGTACTTGTCAATGCGCTGGGGCGCTTTCAGGCACATGAGGAAGCCGACCCACCCTCCCCAATCGTGGCCTACGAGCTTGAAGCGCGGGATGCCGAGCGTGGCGAGCAGCATCAGCACGTCGTCGGCAAGCTGGCTCTTGTCGTATCCGCTCGCGGGCGCCTCGCTCCAGCCGAGGCCGCGCAGGTCGGGGCAGATGACACGGTTCGTACCTGCCAGCCGCGGTATCTGGTGGCGCCACTCGTACCAGTGCTGCGGCCAGCCGTGGAGCATCACGATCGGCTCGGCGTCTGCCGGCCCAGCCTCCGCGTAGTGCATGCGGAAGCCGTTCACCTCGGTCCAGTTGTGGGTCACACCTTCGACGTGCGGCATGTCGGCGCTCATGAGCGCGAGCCTAACCACCCACCAGGGCCGCGGTCCAGGTAGGTTTCGCGCCATGAAAGCGTTCGTGACGGGGGGCACGGGCTTCATCGGCGAGCAGCTCGTGCGCAAGCTCCGCGAGAGGGGCGACGAGGTGGTCGCGCTGGTGCGCTCGCCGGAGAAGGCAGGGAAGCTGAGGGACCTCGGCGCGGCGATCGTCGAGGGCGACGTAACCGACGCCGCCGCCGTCAGGCGCGGGCTCGAGGGAGCCGACGCGGCGTTCCATGTGGCGGCGATCTACAAGGTCGGCATCCCGAAGTCCGAACGGCAGCAGCTCTTCGACGCGAACGTGCACGGCACCGAGGTCGTGCTCGACCAGGCGATCGAGGCCGGCACGCCGCGGATCGTCTACGTCTCGACCCTGAACGTGTATGGCAACACGCGCGGCAAGGTGGTCGAGGAGGGCTACGAGCGACCCGGCGACGACTTCCTCTCCTACTACGACGAGACCAAGTGGCGCGCGCACCAGGTCGCGAAGGACCGGATCGCCAACGGTGCTCCGATCGTGATCGTGCAGCCCGGCGGCGTGTACGGGCCGAACGACCACTCGGAGCTCGGCAACATGATCGACCAGACGCGCAGCGGCAAGCTGCTGTTCAAGCTGTTCCCGGACGCCGGCTTCAACTTCGTCTACGTGGACGACGTCGCGGACGGCATGCTGCTCGCCCACGACAGGGGCCGGATCGGCGAGAGCTACAACCTCGCGGGCCCGAAGCACACGATGGGCGACCTCGTGCAGAAGACAGCGGAGCTGTCCGGGCGCAAGCCGCCGCGCCTGACCATGCCGCCGATCCTCATGAAGTCCGCGATCCCGATCGGCCCGGTTGTGGGCAAGGTGATGGGCTTCCCACCGAACCTCGGCGAGCTGATCAAGACCTCCGACGGCGTCACGTTCTGGGGCAGCGACCAGAAGGCGCGCAGCGAGCTGGGCTGGCAGCCGCGCGACCTCGACACGGGGCTCCGCCAGACACTGGGACAGGCGCCCATCTGAGCCGCGACATCGCGGGAGCGGGAGAAACGTCCATCCCGTTTCGGACGCAGATCCATCCTTCGATGGATTTTCAGCGCGCCGCTTGCGCTGTAGGTTCGCCGCCGTCCGACGAGGGGGTGGTGAGTGGCGAAGGTCGCCGTGGTGCTGAGGCAAAGGCGAAGCCGGGGAGGCGAGACGAGCTGCGCAAACTCTGGGACGCGCACCTGCGCCCGCGCGCCGAGCGGAATCCCGCACACGAGTTGTATCTCTACTGCTACGACGACGCCGAGCCCAACACCGTTCGGCTGATCGAGGTGTACGCGGACCGCGACTCGCTCCAGGCGAATGCGGGTGCCGACTGGTTCGCCGACTACATCCGCGAATCGGCGCCGCTGCTCGACGGCGCACCCGAGTTCGCGACCGCAATCCCAGTGTGGGCAAAGGGCTTTGAGCTCTGAGCCCCACTCACGCGGAGTGCCAGCGCGCCGCGACCTCGGCTCGTTCGCGGGCTGGTTGCGGCAGGCGCGCGAGCTGACCGTTCAGTCGTAGTTCTGGATCACCCTGACGTTCAGCGCCAGCATGATCACGCCGAGCAACGCGACGACGCCGAAGCCCGGCAGGATGTGCGACCAGTCGAGGTCCCGCAGGATCAGAGACCGGAGCGCCTCCATGATGTAGGTCACCGGGTTGGCGGTGGCGGCGATCTCCATTGGCCTCGTCAGCAGGTCGCGAGGCACGAAATTCGGCGTCAGGAACAGCAGCGGGAAGAACACGAGGCCCGCCGAGTTCGTGGCCGCCGCGCTGCGCGTCTTCAGCGCCACCAGCTGCATGAAGCCGACGAACACCACGCACCAGAGCGACGTGAGGGCGACGATGAGGACGAACCCGAACACACCGCTCGCGATCGAGATGCCGAAGATAAGGCCGAGCAGCAGGATCGCCGTGGTAATGATGATCCCCTTCGCCCACTCGGCGATGAGGCGCCCGAACACGATCGCCGACCGCGGCACCGGCGCCGCCCGCAGCTTGTCGAAGTAGCCGCCCTCGATGTCCTCGACGAGGAACAGCGCCGCCGTTCCGAACGAGGCCGCGAGGAGCAGCGAGTTCGGCAGCTGGAAGGCGCCGTAGCCCTGCCCGTGCAGGAACGACGTCGATGAGGACGGGAAGATCTTCGCGGCCTAGCCGACGTTGACCACCAGGAAGAAGAGCGGGATGAACAGCGTGGGCAGGAGCGCCTCAGGCGTCCGCCACCCTTCGCGCAGCGCGCGCTGGCCCAGCACCCAGGCCTGATTCATGCCGACACCTCCTGCACCTCACCGGCGACCCGGTCGCGCGTGCGCCCGGTCGCGTCCAGGAAGACATCGTCGAGCGTCGGCTGGCTCGTGAGCCCCAGGCGCACGCGCAATTCCTCCTTGAGACGCTCGGGCGTGCCCTCGCGCACGATGCGCCCGTCGTCGATGATCGCCAACCGATCGCACAGCTGGTCCGCTTCCTCGAGGTACTGGGTGGTGAGGAATACGGTCGTTCCGCGCTCGTTGATCCGGCGAACCTCCTCCCAGACCGTCAGCCGGCTCGCGGGATCGAGCCCGGTCGTCGGCTCGTCGAGGAACAGCACGTCCGGCTGGTGCACCAGCGCCGAGGCGAGATCGAGCCGGCGCTTCATCCCGCCCGAGTAGCCCTTGATGAGCCTGTCGGCCGCATCCTCGAGCTCGACGAGGGCGAGTAGCTCGCTGGTCCGCGCTCTCGCCTCCTCCGGGGACAGGCCGAACAGCCGTCCCTGGAGTGTGAGCAGCTCGCGCCCGGTCTGGCGCGGATCGAGCCCGGCTTCCTGGAGCGCCACGCCGATGCGCCGGCGGACCGCGTCGGGATCGGTGGCGACGTCCACGCCGGCCACTCTGGCGGTGCCTGACGTGATCGTGAGCAGCGTCGTGAGCATCCGGACGGTGGTCGACTTGCCGGCCCCGTTCGGGCCCAGGAAGCCGAAGACCTCACCCGCCTCGATCCTCAGGTCGACGCCTCGGACGGCCTCCACCACTCCGGACCTGTCTGAGAAGTGCTTCACCAACGCCTCCGCCTGGACGGCAGCCGCGCTGCCGTTCGGGCTGGTCATGGGCGCTCGTTCCTCGCCCACCGCTACTTCCGCCACGTAGATCTCCTCGGGGTCGTCTACGGGCATAAGACCAGAGCCGGCCGCGAAACTAATCGACCGCCCCCACCCTGGCTTCTCCAAAAATGCTCGGTCCGGCGGAGGCTAGCCCGGCAGCGGCCGCCGCGGGACGGGCGGGATCACGCCCTCGCCGCTGAAGTGCTCCGGCGTGCGAGCGCCGGGGAGCACGATCACGCCTTCCGGCGGGTCGCCGAGCCAGTTCGCGTGTGCGAGCGCATAGCGGTGCGCCGCGAGTGCGCACGCAGCCGCCTCGATCTCTTCGATGCGGCGGTGCCAGAGCTCGCCGCCGTCGTCCTCGATGTGATCCTCGACCAGCTCGTCGATCCGCCGCGCCACGCCCAGCGGATGCCGCCGCGCCGGCAGCCGGCGCCCTTGGAGCGCCGCGAACACGCCCTCCACGCTCGTCTCGAACACGCGCGCCGTGTGGAATGCGCCCTCCTCCACCTGTCCCTCGCGCAGGCCGGCGCTATCCGCAGGCGTGTAGAGGCCTAGCGGCACAAGCCGCTCGTACAGCTCCCGCGCGGCCGCAAACACGGGCACCTGAGGGATGCCGCGCTCCGCCAGCTCGGCGTCGCAGGCGCGGCCCTCGCCGGCCGGCGCGCCCACCCCGATCGCGACCTCTGGCCCGAGCCCGGCGATCGCCGCCGCCACCTGTGCCGCGGAGCCCGGCTCGAAGAAGGTGGCCCGGAGCCGAATCGGCGGCTCGGGCGTGCGGACCTCCTCGAGCGCCGCCAGCTGGAACGCGCCGGGGCCCGGGGCGATTCCGAGGTAGAGCATGGGTGCGCTAGCCCCCCAGGCTCGAGCGCAGCCGCTCGACAGCCTCAGTGAGCCGCTCGTCGGGCACGGTCAGAGAGATCCGGAAGAAGCCCTCGCCGTTCGGCCCGTACGCGCCGCCCGGCGACACCACCACGCCGGACTCCTCGAGGACGAGCTCGCAGTAGGCGGCCGCCGACTCGTGGCCCCCCGGCACCGGCGCCCAGATGTAGATCGTTCCCTTGGGCGGCGTTACATCCACACCGATCGCGTGCAGCGCTTCGCACACCAGGTCGCGCCGGCGCGCGTAAACCTCGCTCATTTTCTTCGGCACATCCGCTGCGTCGGTCAGCGCCGCAACCGCCGCGAGCTGCACGGCCTCGAACATGCCGGAGTCGATGTTCGTCTTCAGCCGCCAGTAGGACTCGACGGCCTGAGCGTTCCCGACAATCGCCGCAGTGCGCCAGCCGGTCATGTTCCAGCCCTTCGAGAGCGAGAACACCTCGACGCCCACTTCCTTCGCGCCCGGCGTCTCGAGGAAGCTCGGCGCCACGTAACCGTCGAAGGTCGTCTCGGTGTAGGAAGCGTCGTGCACCACCAGGATGTCGTGCTCGCGCGCGAACTCCACCACCCGCTCGAAGAAGCCGTCCGGCACGACCGCGCCCGTCGGGTTGTTGGGGTAGTTGAGGAACATCAGCCGCGCGCGCAGAGCGTCCCCGAGCGCGATCTCGTCGAGGTCGGGGATGAAGCCGAGCTCGGGCACGAGCGGCATCAGCACCGGCTCGGAGCCGGAGAGCACCGGGCCGCCCGTATAGACCGGATAGCCCGGATCTGCGGCGAGCGCCACGCTGTCGGCGTCGAGGAACGCGAGGTTGAGGTTGAACACGCACTCCTTCGCGCCGAGCGCCGGGATGATCTCGCCCTCGGGATCGAGCTCGACCCCGAAGCGGCTCTTGTAGAAGCTCGCAAACGCCTCGCGGAACTCGGCGCGGCCGCGGTTCGACGGGTACTGGTGCGTGCCGGGGTCCCGGGCCGCCTTCGCGAGCGCCTCCACCACCGCGTCGGGAGTCGGTGCGTCGGGGTCGCCTATCCCGAGGCTGATCACGTCCACGCCCTGCGCCTTCTTCGCCGCGATCTTTCGCTCGAGCTCCGCGAACAGGTACGGCGGCAGGCGGTCGAGCCGCTGGCTGTGCCTCATCCAATCTCCTTCAGGAAGTCGTCGGTCAGCTCGCCGGCGTAGACGGGGATCGCCCAGCCGGTGAGATCCACGTGCAGGTCCTCGCCCACCTCCACCTCGAGGTCGCCGCCGTCGAGGTGCACGGTCACGGGGCTCTCGACGCCGCGCAACACCGCGGCCACTGCGGCGCCGGTGGCTCCTGTGCCCGAGGACAGCGTCTCACCAACGCCGCGCTCGAAGATGCGCGCGCGGATCTCGCCCTCGCCGTCGCGCCGCCAGAACGACACGTTCGTGCGCTGCGGGAAGAGCTCGTGACGCTCGATTGGCGGCCCGTAGAGTTGGAGGTCCAGCTCCTCGAGGCCCTCGCGCACCTCGATCGCGCACTGCGGGTTGCCGATCGAGACGTGCTGGAAGACGAATTCGCGCCTCTCGACGTTGAGAGTCCCGGTGCCGTCGTCAGGG
>DASVXS010000234.1:0-8564 GCA_036392575.1 Thermoleophilaceae bacterium
GGGCGCGCCGCCTCCGCTCGCCAAGCCGCCCACGACCGGCAAGCCGGGCAAATCGTCACCCAGCCTGGTAAGCAGCGGCTCGACCGGGAAGGTGTAAGGATCGGCGATCAGGATCGCGGCCTCGGCGTCGTCGAGCTCGGGCATGCCCGCCACCGCCACCTGATCCTCGCCCGCCGGAACGGCGTCGAGGTGGAACGTCTCGAGCTCCGCGTCCGGCATCGACGCCGCCCAGACGGCCACCCCACCGGTCTCGAGCTCGCGCCCGCCGGCAAGCACGCCCTGCGCGCCACAGCCCGCGATTGCGGCCGGCGAGCCGAGCCGCTCGCTCACGATCTCTACCCCGAGGTCGGCGTGCGAGAGGTTGGGAGCCGCCGCGAACACGATCGCGATGTCGGCGGGCAGGCCGCCAAGACCCAGCGCCGCGCGCGCGGCGGCCTCGGCAAAGGAATCGACACCCGCGTCGGCCGATGAGATGCCAGACGAAATCCGGACGGCCATATCTCTATCTTCGCGGATTGGCCGGACCCGCAAGATGACCAACCGCCGCCAGCTCGACCCGGATCGCCTGGGCGATCACATCGACCGGCTCTACCGCGCCGCGTGGGGCCTCTGCGGGTCGAAGGAGGCGGCCGAGGACCTCGTGCAAGACACGTTCGCGAAGGTGCTCGCCCGTCCGCGGTTCCTTCGAAACGACGACGACCTCGGCTATCTGCTGCGGGTCCTGCGCAACACCTTCATCAGCCAGCTGCGGAGCCGCAAGCCGTCCTCGGTACCGCTCGACGAGGGCCTCGACGTGCCCGAGGGCGTGACCACCGGGCAGCCCGACGAGGCCGCCGAGCTTCGGCTCGTCTACCCCGCGATCGCGGATCTGCCCCAGGAGTTCCGCGAGGCCGTCGTGGCGGTCGACGTGGTGGGCCTCTCCTACTCCGAGGCCGCGAAGGCGCTGAAGGTACCGGAGGGCACGCTCACGAGCCGCGTCTTCAGGGGCCGCCGCCAGCTCGCGCAGGCGCTCGAGCCCGAGCGCAATCAGTAGGGCAGCTCGCCCCGCGCCTTCCAGGCGGCGAGCGTCGCGAGCTCTGCGCGCGACACTCCGATGCTCGACATCACGCAGGTGTGGCCCTTTCGCTCCCACACGAGCACGGTGCGCGGCCCAGACTGGAGGCTCCAAAGCTTCACGCCGTTCTGCTCGCCCCTCCACACACCCTGGGGGATGTCGAGCGCGTCACCCGAAACGATCGTGTAAGAGAGACGCTTGCCGCCGTGCTCGTAGTACACGGTTGTGGTTCCGCGGCCCTTCACTTCGTCGGTGCGCACGCCGACCGGAGTCCAGCCGAACGCCTGCGCCCAGTTCGGGAACGGAACGCCGGACTCGCTGCGGTTGAGCAGGACGTTCGAGTGGTCGTAGCGCGCGGGTGCCGCGGCGGTCGGCGGCTGAAGGCCGATCGCGGCCGCCTGAACAACCGAGGGCCCGCCCGGCGAGCCGGACGGGAGGGCGACCAGGACCGCGAGCACCACGGCCGCCGCGGCCGCTGCGACGAGCACGTAGCGGCGCCTCGAACCCGCTGCGGCGCGGCGGCCTCGCCGCTCAGCCTCGATGCGCGCTCGCAGGGAGGGCGGCGCCTCGACATCGGCCACCGCCGCGTGCACGGCATCCAGCGCCTGCCGCTGCTCAGCAAGTTGCGCCTGCAGGGCGGGAGACTCGGCGACCGCTCGCTCCACGATCGCGCGCCGCTCCTCGGGCAGCGTGCCATCGGCGAGCCGTGCCAGCTCGGCCTCGTCGATCTGATGTGAGCGCTCGGTCGCCATGCTCCCTATGAAACAAGACGCGCTGTCGGGCGTGAATCGTCCCTCATGCGATCCGAAGCTGCTCGCCCTCGGGCGGCGGGCCAGGCTCCTGGCCGAGGAGCGTGCGGAAACGCTGCGCCGCAGTGGGCGCGTCGTCCGACCGGTTGTTGTTGAACGCCACGTGCACGGCGCCCGCGTCCTCCGCGAGCCGCTTCACGCGCCCCTCGACCTCGTGCAGCTCGTCGTCGGTGTACACCCAGCCAAAGCGTTCGGCCACCGTCTTGCCCCTGAGGTACCCCTGTGTGTTGCGCCCGTGCAAGCGCATGTACGCGAGCTCCTCGTTGGTGACGGCGTCGATCGGCGGCATGATCGGCACGTGCTTCTCGGGCGGCGCGTCCACGCACACGTAGACGGCGCCGATCTCCGAGAGGAACGCGAACGTGCGCTCTGCCTGGTTGCCCTCGACCCAACCCCGGTGCCGGAACTCGATCGCGACCGGATGCGGCCGGAAGCGCTCGACGAGCGGCGCGAGCTCCTCGAGCTCCGCCTTGCGCGGGGCAAAAGCGGGCGTGAGCTGCAGCAGGAAGGCGCTCAGCTTGCCGGCGTCGACGAGGGGCTCAACCGACTCGAGCGTGCGGTCGATCACCTCAGCTTCGAGCTCGCTCGTGAGCTGCACGCGGCCGCGCTGGTTCACATCCACCTCGCTCTGCATGTCCTTCGGCAGCGAGTTCTCTGGCGCCGCGTGGCGCGAGAGCAGGCGGTGCAGCTTGTAGTCGAAGGTGAAGCTGTCGGGCGTAGCCTCCACCCAGCGTTCGACCGTACTGCGGTCCGGGATCCCGTAGAAGCTCGAGTTCACCTCGACGAACTCGAAGCGCTCCGCGTACCAGGGCAGCCGCTCCCTCGGCGGCATGCCCTGCGGATACCAGTCCTCAACGAAGCCGGGGTCCGCCCAGCTCGAGGTGCCGACGAGGATGTGTCCAGCCATGCGTCTGACGTTAGCGCGGGGCCTCGACCGGATTTAGAAGCGAAACAGGCCCGCGTAGGCGCTCAGCGCCGGCTGACCGCCGAGATGCGCGTAGAGCACGTTGGAGTCGCGCTCGATCTCGCCGTTCGAGACGAGGTCGATCATCCCGGCCATCGACTTCCCCTCGTAGACGGGGTCGGTGATCATGCCCTTGAGGCGCGCCGCCGTCCGGATCGCCTCCAGGGTCTGGTCGTCGGGGATGCCGTAGACGCCGGCGTGGTAGCGGTCGTCGAGCACGATCTCTTCGTCGCGCAGCTCACGGCCTACCTCGATCAGCTCCGCCGTCCGGCGTGCGATTCGAGCCACCTGCTCGTGAGTCTCGCGTGGCTTCGCCGAGCCGTCGATGCCGATCACGCGGCGCTCGGTGCCCTGTGCCGCGAACCCCGCGAGCATCCCCGCCTGCGTGCTGCCCGTGACCGAGCACACGACGACCGTGTCGAAGAAAACGCCTAGCTCCTTCTCCTGCCCGGCCAGCTCTTGCGCCCAGCCGGCGAACCCGAGCCCGCCCAGCTCGTGGTCGGAAGCCCCGGCCGGAATCGCGTACGGCTTGCCGCCTGCCTCCTCCACATCCGCAAGCGCCTGCTCCCAGCTCGCCTTGAAGCCGATGCCGAATCCCGCATCGACCAAGCGGACGTCGGCGCCCATGATGCGGCTGAGCTGAATGTTGCCGACGCGGTCGTAGACCACGTCGGGCCAGTGCACCCAGCTCTCCTGCACCAGCACGCACTTCAGCCCGGTGCGCGCGGCCGCCGCGGCCACCTGCCGCGTGTGGTTCGACTGGACGCCGCCGATCGACACCAGCGTGTCGCAGCCCTTCGAGATGGCGTCGGCCACCAGATACTCGAGCTTGCGCGTCTTGTTGCCGCCGTAGGCCAGGCCGCTGTTGCAGTCGTCGCGCTTCGCCCAGAGGCTCGCGCCGCCCAGGTGCGCCGTCAGCCGCTCGAGCCGATGGACCGGCGACGGCCCGAACATGAGCGGATAGCGGGCAAACGAGTCGAGCTTCATGTTGATCCTCTTCCGTTCACGGAGCCAGCCGCTCGATCGTCCACCCGCCGGCGCCGTCGGGCCGGTAGATGAAGCGGTCGTGCAGGCGATCGCTGCGGTTCTGCCAGAACTCGAACAGCTTCGGCATCACGCGGAACCCACCCCAGTTCTCGGTCACGGGCAGGTCCGTGTCGCTGTACTGCTCGGTCAGCGAAGCCACGCGCTCCTCGAGCTCCTCGCGGCCTGCGACCGGCCGGCTCTGCGGCGATGCCAGCGCGCTCAGGCGGCTGCCGCGCGGCCGGGTGCGCACGTACTCGAGCGTCTCCTCGGCCGTCGTGCGCTCGACGGGCCCCTCGATCCGCACCTGCCGCCCGAGCGGGTCCCAGTAGAACAGCAGCGCGGCACGCGCGTTGGCGGCGAGCTCCTCGCCCTTGCGGCTCTCGTAGTTGGTGAAGAACACGAAGCCGTCCTCGCCGTGCTGCTTCAGGAGCACCATGCGAACCGACGGGCTGCCGTCCGGCGTGGCTGTGGCGACCGCCATCGCCTCGGGAATCCGAACCGCCTCGCCGGCCTCGGCGTACCAGGCCGCGAACTGCCGGAAGGGGTCTGGGTCGAGGTCCTCCTCCCGGAGCGGACGTTCGTGCAGAGCCTCGCTCACTCCTCCTCCTTCGCGGCCGCAAGGGCCGCCTCGCGCGAGCCAAAATCGCGGACCGAGCAGATGAGCCCGTCGCGCAGCTCGTAGAGGCAGAACACCTGGTTCTCGAACTCCACGCCGCTCGCATGCCCGCGGCCGAAGTAGCGGGCGGTGACGAGCACGGGGGAGCCGTCGAGCTCCTCGACCACGATGGGGTCGACCCGGAAATCGTCCCAACCGGAGTGGGCCTCGCGCCAGAACTCGCGCACGCCGTTGCGTCCGCGCGTGGCGTCTATCCCGAGCAGCGGGTGCAACCCCGTGCGCCACTCCACGTCGTCGGTGAACGCCGCCAGCGACTCTTCGTAGCGGCGCTCGTTGAACAGCCGGATTCCATCGGTGACGGTGTCGGCAAGGTCGCCCATCGCGCGAAGTATCACCCGGCCCGCCGACCGAAGCTATGCGGCTTCGGCGCCACGGAGCGCAGCTCGCCCGCTTCGCTCGACCACGTGCGCACCGGCTCGATGTGGCGAACCTCGCCCTGCGGCATGTCGGGCGTGTCGAGCCGGCGCACCATGTCGACCACGATGTTCACCACGCCTTCCCGCTTCTCGAGCTTGCCCTCGGCGGACACGATCGGCTCCGCCCGCACGGCCAGGCGACAGCGCTGGTAGACCGGTGGCGGCACGATCAGGTTGATCGTGCCGTGCTCGTCCTCGAGCAGCATGAAGGTGACCCCGTTCGCCGTGGCAGGGCGCTGCCGCGCTACCACGAGGCCGGCGACCTTCACCCGGCGCCCGGACGGGATGCGCTCGAGGTCCACGCTCGTGACCGAGTCGGAGTCGATCGCCGGGCGCATCAGCTCGATCGGGTGCTCGCGCAGCGTGATGTCCGTGGAGCCGTAGTCGGCGACCATGCGGTCCCACGCGCTCAGCTCGGGAAGCTCCGGCGCATCGCCCGTCTCGAGCGGCAGCGCGAGCTGCACGCCGCCCTTCACGTTCACGCCAGGCGACGCCACGCCGAGCAGCCACAGCGCCTCGCGGCGGCCGTTCGGCGCGAGCGAGTCGCAGGCGCCCGCCCACGCCAGGCGCTCGAGCGAGTCGCGTTGCGCCGCGCAGCGCCCGGCGAGGTCGGACAGCGAGCTGAACTGACCGCTTCGCGAGCGCTCCTCGACCATCTCGCGCACCTCCGCCTCGCGCACGCCGACCACGTAGCCGAGCCCGATCCGCACCGCCAGGTCGTCGTCCACGGTGCATTCCGCCCTGCTCGCGAGCACGTCGGGCGGCCGCACCTCGATGCTGCGCCGCTGCGCGTCGTGCACCAGCGCGTCGGGCGGATAGAAGCCCATCGGCTGCTCGTTCAGCAGCCCGGCGAGGAACTCAGGCCCGTAATGCACGCGCAGCCACGTGGACTGGTAGGCGAGCAGCCCGAACGCGGCCGAGTGTGCCTTCGGGAAGCCGAAGCCCGAGAAGCCCACGATCTGGGTGTAGACGCGCTCGGCGCAACCGCGGTCGACGCCGTGGAGCGCCATCGCGCCCTCGATGAACTTCTGCTCGAAGGCGCGCATCGCCTCCTCCGAGCGCTTGCGGCTCATCGCGCGCCGCAAGCCCTCTGCCTCTCCCTGTGAGAAGCCGGCGAACGCCATCGCCACCTCGATCACCTGGTCTTGGAACACGATGGCGCCGAGCGTGTCGGCCAGCACCGGCGCGAGCGACGAGTGCTCGTACGGCACCTGGTACGACGGGTCGGCGCGCAGTGCCTTGCGCCGCTCGATGTAAGGGTGCACGGCGCCGCCGATGATCGGGCCAGGCCGCACGAGCGCCACCTGCACGGTGAGGTCGTCGAGCGTCTCCGGCCGCGTGCGCTTGAGCATCTGCATCTGGGCGCGGCTCTCGATCTGGAACACGCCGGTGGTCTCCGCCTCCTGGATCTCGGCGTACACGCGCTGGTCGTCGAAGGGGATGCGCGAGAGGTCGATCCGCTCTCCGCGCACGCGCGCGATCTCCTCCACGCAGCGCTCGACCGCGGACAGCATCCCCAGGCCGAGCAGGTCGATCTTGAGGAAGCCCGCGTCGCCGCAGGAGTCCTTGTCCCACTGCACCATCTGGCGTGCCTCCATTGCCGCCGGCTGGATCGGGCAGATGTCCTGCAGCGGCTCGGTCGCGATCACCATTCCTCCCGGGTGCTGGCTCATGTGCCGCGGCAGCCCATGCGCCTCGTGCACGAGCCGCACGAGTGCCTGCCAGCGCGGCGAGCGCGATCGCCGCTCCCCCACCGCGCTCGCCACGTCGCCATCCATGCCGCTCGTCTCGAAGGGATCCGACGAGCGCGCGACTCGTTCCACCTCGCCGGGCGCGAGGCCGAGCGCCTTGCCGAAGTCGCGCACGCCCGAGCGCACGCGGTAGGTGGGGAAAGCCGCGACGAGCGCCGAGCGATCGTGCCCGTAGCGCTCGTGCACGCGCGGGATCAGCACCTCGCGGATGTCGCGCGGGAAGTCGAGGTCTATGTCGGGCATCGCCACCAGCTCCTCGTTGAGGAAGCGGCCCATCAACAGCCGGTTCTCGATCGGGTCGATGTGCGAGAGGCCGGTGAGGTAGCAGACGATCGACGACACGCTCGATCCGCGCCCGCGCCCGGGCGGCAGGAGCGCCCGCGCGGTGTCCGGACCGCGCACCTCGACCGCCACCTCGCGCGCGAGCTCGAGCAGGTCGCGGTGGAGGATGAAGAAGCCGGACAGCTTCAGCGAGCGGATGATGCGCAGCTCCTCGTCGAGCCGTGCGCGCGCCTCCTCGAGCCCTCGCCCCGAGTAGCGCTGCACGACCTTCTCGGCGCACAGCTCCGCGAGCTTGCGGTCGGCCGAGCCGTCCTCAGAGCCGGGGTAGCGATAGCCGAGGTCGCGCGTGAGGTCGAACTCGAGCCGCTCTGCGATCCGGCCCGATTCCTCGATCGCATCCGGGTGTTCGGCGAAGCGGCCCGCCATCGCCTCGGAGGTCGCGAGCGCGTGCGAGCGGTTGCCGCGCCGCAGCGGCTCGCATTCGTCGAGCGTCATGCGCAGGCGGGTGGCCACAAACACGTCCTGCAGGGCGGAGCGCGCGCGTGAGTGCACGTGCACGTTGCCAGTCGCAACCGCTGGAACGCCCAGGCGTTCGGCGAGCTGCGCGAGCAGCCGGTTGCGCCGGCGGTCGTGACGACCGAACGGGCGCTGCAGCTCCACCCTGAAGCGCTCCGGGCCGAAGGCTGCGAGCAGGCGTCGCCCCGCTGCGGCAGCGCCCACGTGGTCACCCCGCTCGACCCGCGCGGCCAGCATGCCGTCGCGCGCACAGCCCGAAAGGCAGAAGAGTCCCTCCGTGTGGCGCTCGAGATCCTCGAGCCGCGTGGTGGGCTGACCGGCCTCGCGGCTCGGGTTGTCGCGCGTGTGCGCGTGCGCGAGTGTGATCAGCCGGCAGAGGTTCCGGTAGCCCTCGGTGGTCTCGCACAGGAGCGTGAGGTGGTGGCCGTCCTCGAGCGTCAGCTCGGCGCCGGTGATCGGCCGCACACCGAGCGCCTGCGCCGACTTCGCGAACTCCATCGCGCCGTGCAGCCCGTCGTGGTCGGTGAGCGCCATAGAGGCGTGGCCCTGTTCAGCCGCGACGGCTGCCAGCTCGAGCGGGTGCGAGGCGCCGTCGAGGAACGAGTAGGCGGAGTGGCTGTGCAGCTCGACGTATGTCATCTGTCCCGATCGCAGGTTTCGGGCCTGTCGCTGGGATAGCCTTGAGGCATGTCCGAGCGGCTTTCTCTCACTGCCGTCTTCGAGCCGGTTGAAGACGGGTGGATCCAGGCGCGAATCGAAGAACTGCCTGAAGTGATCACAGCGGCTCCCTCCAAGGAAGAAGCCAAGGAATTGCTGCTGGATGCTCTTCGCGAATACCTGCTGTCGCTGGCGCAGGACACGCGACCGGTGGCGGTGAGCGACCGGGCGACGAAGGAAGCACTCGAGCTCAGTTTGAGCAACTGATTCCGACAAGCTCTTAGCAGTTCCGGGGCCATCCTGACCTAGCCGCGCTGCAGGAACCAGCGGCCGGTGGGCAGGTCGCGGAACACCACGGTGTTGCGCCCGTCTTCGAGCACGAGCTCGAAGTAGCGCCGCCGCAGCGGCCGCTC
>DASVXS010000235.1:0-21993 GCA_036392575.1 Thermoleophilaceae bacterium
GCGGCGCTCCTGCTCCTCGCGCTCCTGGCGCGCGCGCTCCTCCTCAGCACGGAAGATCGCCGCGCGCTCGGCGGCGACGCTGCCTATCGCGTCCACGATCAGCTTGCAGGAGCGGATCGCGTCGTCGTTGCCGGGGATCGGGTAGGTGACCGGATCCGGGTCCACATTGGTGTCCACCAGGCCGATGATCGGGATGCGCAGGCGCTGCGCCTCGCGCACGCCGATTGCCTCGGTCTTCAGATCGACCACGAACACCGCGTCCGGGGTCCGCTGCAGGTTGCGTACGCCTCCGAGGTTCACCTCGAGCTTCTCGCGCTCGGCGATCGCCGCGATGCGCTCGCGCGTCGGCAGCAGCTCGAGCGTGCCGTTCTCGGTCCAATCGGTGAGGTCGTGGAGCCGCTTGATGCGCTTCGAGATCGTCTGGAAGTTGGTGAGCAGCCCGCCGAGCCAGCGCTGATCGATGTACGGCATGCCGGCGGCCGTGGCCGCCTCCTTCACAGCGTCACGCGCCTGCTTCTTGGTGCCGACGAACAGGATCGTGCCGCCGCGCGAGGCAACCTCGCCCGCGAAGTCCTGTGCCCTCTTCAGCAGCTGCTCGGTCTGCTCGAGGTCGATGATGTGGATGCCGCCCCGCTCGCCGAAGATGAATCGGCGCATCTTGGGGTTCCACCGGCGCGTCTGGTGGCCGAAGTGCACACCGGCCTCCAGCAGCTCCCTGATTCCTACTTCCTGGGCCACTGCTTCTCCCTTGTCGTTCTGGTGTGGCGAAATGCCCGCCGGCTTCGTGTGCGCGGACCCGGCTATCTGCCGGGCAGGGCCGCGTTCCCGCTGGCGGGGTAGTTGGTTGCGTGCAGCGCGTAAGGATAGGCAACCGCGCTCAGAAAGAGACGAGGCGGCCCGAAAGCCGCCCCGCTCCGTTCTATGTTCAGCCTCCGTCTGGCCCTTCGGAGGCTGGCTCCCGCTTCGCTGCGTCGAATGCACGGCACAGCTCAGCGGGTAGTTTGGACTCGCAACGCACATTTTCCCCCCGAGTCGGATGCTCAAACATGAGCGTCGAGCTGTGGAGGAATTGGCGCGCGAGCCCAAGGCGCGCGCCACTGGGGGCTCCGCCGTATTGCGTATCGCCCACCACCGGGTGGCCGATCGCCGCCATGTGAGCGCGTATCTGGTGGGTACGGCCGGTCTCGAGGCGCACCCTCAGCAGGCTGGTGCGGGGCAGCGCCTCGACGAGCTCGAAATGCGTGACCGCGTCGCGCCCGGCGTCTGTGTGGGTGGAGATGAGGGTGCGCTCGCGGCGGTCGCGGCCCACGGCGGCGTCGATCATCCCGGTCCGCGAGGCGGGCCTTCCCTCCACGAGCGCGAGGTACTCGCGCGTGATCTTCCGCTCGCGGAGCATCTGCTGGAGCGCACGATGCACGGGCTCGGACTTGGCCACCACGAGGAGGCCCGAGGTATCGCGGTCGAGCCGGTGCACGATGCCGGGGCGCAGCGGGTCGCCGCCGGCCGCGCCGCGCGCCGCTAGGGCCTGTGCCAGCGTGCCCTCGGGGTGGCCGGGCGCCGGGTGCACCACCACGCCCGCCGGCTTGTCGACCACCATTAGATCGTCGTCCTCGTAGACGACCTCGAACGGGACGTCGGCGCCGCCGCGCGAGTCGGCCGGCGGGCGCTCCTCGATCAGCACCTCCACCGCCTCCCCCGGGGCGAGGTGGTGGCGCTTCTGGCGCGCGCGTCCGTCGACCGTCACCGCGCCGGACTCGATCAGCCGCTGCGCCTTCGCGCGCGAGCCGATCGCCGGCTCCTCTGCGAGCCGGACGTCGAGGCGGCGGCCGGCGTCGTCCTCGCCCGCCGTGAAGGCGACGCGCGCGCTCACGTGCGGTGCGGGCGCTCGATCACGTACAGCAGGCCGAGCACCCCGACCACGATGCAGATGTCGGCGAAGTTGAACGCGGGCCAGAACTCGGGGTCGATGAAGTCGGTGACCGCGCCGTCGCGGGCCCGGTCCCAGAGATTCCCGAGCGAGCCGCCGAGCACGAGGCCTGTCGGGAGCCAGAGCAGCGGCGTGGTGGTGCGAAGGACGAAGTACAGGAGGAGCGCGACCAGCGCCAGGCTCGTGAGCACGGTGACGATGGCACCGCCGCCACCGAAGAAGCCGAAGGCGACGCCCTTGTTCCGCACGTAGCTCAGGTCGATTCCGAGGAAGAGCTTCCGCGACTCTCCGAGCGCGAGCGACGAGCGCACGGCGGCCTTCGTGGCCTGGTCGATACCGATCACGAGCACGGTCGTGAACAGCGCGAGCAGCCAGGCGCGAAGCCGCGGGCTCATGGCAGGCGCTCCCCCGCCGCGGCGGCGCTGAGGCCTTCAAGGCGCAGCAGCTTGTCGCGCCCGGACGCGCCGCTCACGAGCGCCACCCGGCCGGGCGGCACGCCGACAATCTTCGCCACGAGCTTCCGGAGCGCGTCGTTCGCTTTTCCGTCGACCGGCGGAGCGGTCACGCGCACGAGCAGGGCTCCCGCGCGCTCGCCGACGAGCTCGTTCCGGCTCGCACCGGCCCGGACGCGCACCCACACGAGCGCCGAGCCGTCGCGCTCCGACAGGTACTGCTGGGATCCGGCCACGGCTTCAGCCGGCGATCGCCGACACCACGATCCGCTCGATGATGAAGAGCACGAAGATCGCGATCGTCGGGCTCAGGTCGATCGCTCCCGGGCCGATGCGGATCGGCGGAAGGATTCGCCTGAAGACGTTGAGGAACGGATCCGTCACCTCCCTCACGAACGTGAGGAACATGTCGAGCCAGCGGTTGTATGGGATCCGTGGCAGCCAGCTCATCAGGATCCGTATGAAGATCAGGACGATGTAGACGATGATCAGCGTCCCCACGTAGGACGCGATGTCGTCGCGCGTGACGGCGAGGACGAGGGTCATCGAGTCGCCTCGACCACCGCAGCCACCGCGTCGTCGAAGGCGGTGCGCAGGCCGCCCCGCTCGAGCGCCGCGAGGCCGCGCGCCGTCACTCCACCCGGCGAGGTCACGCGGGTGCGCAGGGCTGTGGCGTCGAGGTCGCCGCGCCGCAGCACCTCCGCGCTTCCGCCCATCGTCTCGACCGTCAGCTTGGCCGCGTCGTCGCGTGCGAGCCCTTGCTTCACTCCGGCCTCCACGAGCGCCTCGACCACGAGCGCGAAGAAGGCGGGACCGGAGCTCATTAGCGCCATCGCCGGCTCGATCAGGGGCTCGGACGGCAGCCGCACCACCTCGCCGACTCGCTCGAACAGACCGATCACGTCGGACTCCGGGCCATCCGAGGCGAGCCGCCCCGGCACGTAGCAGGCCACGCCCTGCTTCACCTCGACTGGGATGTTCGGCAGGAAGCGATACACGGGCCGATCGGGATACGCCTCCTCGACGCGGGCGACTGGCGTCGCAGCGAGGATCGACACGACCGCCTTGGCGTTGTCGTGCGCCTCGGCCGCGACCTCGTCGAGCTGCGCCGGCTTGTGGCAGAGGAAGACGACGTCGGCCTGCTCAGCCACCTCGGCATTCGAGGCAAGCGCCTCGCCGCCGAGCTCCTCTGCGAGCGCCTCGGCGCGCCCCGCGACGGGGTCGAACACGAGCACGGGCTCGCCAAATCCGCGAGCGAGTGCGCTCGCCATGTTGCCTGCGCCTATGAGGCCAATCCGCATGGCGCGCGAAGCATAGGCGGCGCGGGCGCGCCGGCCCTAGGACTGGTTGAAGAAGCCCTTCTCCATCAGCCGCGCGCGCTCCTCCGCGGAGACCTCCACGTTGCGCGGCGTGAGGAGGAAGACCTTGTCGGCGATGCGCTGCATGCCGCCGTCGAGCGCGTACGTGAGGCCCGAGGCGAAGTCGATCAGGCGCTTGGACAGCTCCGTGTCCGTGGTCTGGAGGTTGAGGATCACCGGGATCTGGTCCTTGAACTGGTCGGCGATCTGCTGCGCGTCGTTGAAGTTCTTGGGGACGACGAGGTGGACCTGCACGTCCGAGCGGCCGTTGCCGACCGGGCGCAGCACGCGCGTCTGGCGCCCGCCGCGGCCCGCGGGCTCGTCGTCGGCGAAGATGTCGTCGAACTCGTCCCGGCGCCTGCGGCTCTGGAGCCGTCGCACGTTCGGACGCTCGCGATAGCGGTCCTCGAGCTCGTGCTCGGGCTCGAGCTCCTCCTCCGCGCGGTCGTACCCGTCATCCTCCTCGGCGAGGCCGAAGTAGACGAGTGCGCGGTGCCAGCTGTCGCGAAGCGCCATCGGGTGCTGAGATTCGCCCGGGAGCGGCGAAATCCTCTCGTTTACACGTTACAGCGTTCTATCGCCCAAATGACCGATTTCAATGCGCAATCCGGCGAGGTCTCGATCGCCGGGACGGACGCCGGAGAGGGCTCTCCGGTGCTCCTGCTTCACGGGCTGACCGCCACGCGCCGGTATGTCGTGATGGGGTCGAAGTTCCTCGAGAGGAACGGGTATCGCGCGGTGGCCTACGACGCCCGCGGTCACGGCGAGTCGTCCCCTGGGCCTTCCTACGACTATTCGGAGCTAGCCGGGGACCTCGGGGCCGTAATGGATGAGCTCCAGATCGAGCAGGCGGTAGTAGCTGGGGCGTCAATGGGCGCTCACACGGGCGTGCGGTTCGCGTTGGAACACCCGGCGCGCGTCGCAGCATTGGTGCTCATCACTCCCGCGTTCGACGGCTCTGTCAATGCCGAGGATGAGAACTGGGACGATCTCGCGGACGGGCTCGAGCGCGACGGCATCGATGGCTTCATCGCCGCGATGAAGCCCCCGTCCGACCCGCGCTGGCACGACACCGCGATCACCGTGGCCCGGCAGCGGCTGGAGCGCCATCGGCACCTCGACGCGGTCGCGGAGGCGCTTCGGCAGGTCCCGCGGTCGCGGCCGTTCGAGGGGCTGCACGCTCTGGAGGAGGTCGATGCGCCCACGCTCATCGTCGCGAGCCGCGACGAGTCCGACCCGGGTCACCCGCTGCGCGTGGCCGAGGCTTACCACTCGCGCCTGCGACGCTCCGAGCTGATGGTCGAGGAGCCCGGGAAGTCACCGATCGCGTGGCAGGGGGCGCAGCTCTCGAGGGCGATCGCGGAGTTCGCGGAGCGGGCGGCGGCCTGAGGCCCAGCTCAGTGCCGACGCGTTGCGGGGCTTCGAGGCTGCGCAACGGGCTCACGCTCGCCGGCTGCGATGCTGGCCAGCAGCGCCAGCCCCTGAGCGCTGGGGCTGCCGGGCTCCGCGTGGTACATCGCCAGCGTCTGCCGGTCCGCCCACGGGATCGGCACCTTCTCGTAGCCGAGCTCCAACAGGCCGACCTGAGGATGATGGATCCTCGCCGTCCCGCTGCCCCGGCGAACGGCGTCGTGCCGCGCCCAGAGCCGGCGGAAGCGCTCGCTCCGGACCGACAGCTCACCGACCAGCTCGTTCAGATGAGGATCATCGATATCGGGGCCGGCGACCTCACGAAGTGCTGCAACCGTCATCGCGGTGACCTTGTCGAAGCCCTCGTACATGTCCTGCACGCGGGGGTCGAAGAAGACGGCCCGGACGAGGTTGGTGCCGACCGCGTAGTACGGCGCAAGCGCGCGCGCCAGCGGGTTCGACGCCAGCACGTCCAGGTAGCGGCCCTCGACGTAGGCCGGGGTCTCGCGCCAGGTCTCGATGAGCTGAGCGATGCCCGGGGGCACCTGTTCGCGCCGCGGAGGCCTACGACGCCGACGCGGCGCCGGCTGGGCGAGGCGGTGTAGGTAACCGGTTGCGTGGTCGTCGAGCTGCAGTGCACGCGCGAGCGCGTCGAGGACCTGCTCGGAGGGATGCTGGTCACGGCCCTGCTCGAGCCGCACGTAGTAGTCGACGCTCACACCGGCAAGCAGCGCGACCTCTTCGCGACGCAGCCCTGCAACTCGCCGGCGTCCACCGATCTGGCTGAGCCCAACGTCCTCCGGCCGGACGAGCTCGCGTCGCGCGCGCAGGTACTCCCCGATCAGGTTCTCTGAGGCCACACAAAAAACGATACGCCCGCGGCGGAGCCCGATCGTGGCCCTGCCACTACCAGGATCAAGGGACCTCTTGTGTGCGCGCGAGCCGTATCGAACACTGGCTTCATGACCAGCGCCACACCGCCCCCGACTGCGCTCCTCACGCACGAGCCCACACTGGCCTCGGTGTGGCAGGCAGTGGCCGGGAGGACCGTCGACGACGAGCTGCTCGAGTGGCCTCCCGATGTGTTCGCGCTGACCAACGTGCTCCTCGCGCGCTCGGAGGCGTATCGGTTCGCCCTCTCCCCGCCTGAAGAGCTGTCGTGGCCGCCGGCTCGAATTCCCGGGTGGGCCGACGCGGTCGTCGACGCGGCCCGGCAGTGGAGCGCCTGGGTGGAGGATCCCATCGGCGCCCTCCCTGAGCTCCTGGCCGAGGAATGGGAAATCCTCCGAGAAGCGGCCAGCATGCCGCTCGGCGATCTCACGCTGGCGCGCGACTGGCGGTGCTGCGAGGCGCTGCTCACGGTGCACGCGATCGCAGACGAAGCATGCGCCGGCCTTGCCGTCGCCCTCGACTCGTCCAACGGAGAGGGGTTCCTCTATCGGGCGCGCGGGCGCGAGCTCCTGGCTAGGACGGGATCCCTCACTCGCATTCCATCCGACTTCGTCCGCGTCCTGCCGAAGGTCCTGACCCCGGCGCACGGCACGTCGCTGCGCTCGCTCTCACGCTACGCCAGCGTGCACGGGCCGGGTGTGGAGACGCAGTGGCACAAGGTACGAGGCCGCCGCCCGGGGGCTGCGCCCTACGACAAGGGAGTGAACTACCTGCTGCTGCCATGGCCGTTGCGAGTCCGCGAGTCGGACTTCCGCCCGCTCGAGGGGTCGGTGCACAGCGTGGCCAAGGAGCCATTCGGGTTCTTTGAGTTCGCGCCGTCAGAAGGCCTCGATCTCGACCTCGTGGATCGGACGCTCGTCGCCGCACAGGACGAGGTCGGACTCGTCAACGTCGTGGTCCTCCCGGAGAGCGCATTGGACCAGAGCGAGATCGACCCCCTCGAGGAGCTACTGGACCGCCACGGGGTGATCGGCCTGATCGCCGGCGTCCGCCACCGCGCGGATTGCCCGGGCCGGTTCCCGGCCAACTGGGTCCACCTCGGAATCTCGACCGGGGAGCACTGGACACACATCTGCCAGGGCAAGCACCACCGCTGGTCCCTCGACGAGGATCAGATCTACCAGTACCACCTGGGAGGGGCTCTGCACCCTCACGTCCGATGGTGGGAGGCGATGGAGGTGCCGCGCCGGTCGGTGCGTTTCGTAGAAGCCGGCGGCGCCACGCTAGTCGCGCTCGTGTGCGAGGACCTCGCGCAGATCGACGACGTGGCCGACGTGCTGCGCTCCGTCGGGCCGACACTGGTCGTAACCCCCCTGCTCGACGGACCGCAACTCAGCTCCCGCTGGACGGCACGCTACGCGAGCGTGTTGGCCGACGATCCCGGCTCGGCCGTCCTGACGCTGACGTCCTTCGGCATGGCACGCCGCTCGCGACCGCGCGGACGCCCCTCATCCTCCGTGGTCGCGCTCTGGAAGGACCCCGGCCGGGGCACCCGCGAGATCGCACTCGAGGATGGCGCCCATGGCATCCTCATCTCGACCAGCACCGACCGAGCGGCCCGGCGGAGCGTCGACGGGCGCCGGCCCGTGGACAACGCCAGCGAGGTGTTCGACATGAGCGTCTACCAAGTCCGGGCTGCGACGGCTGGGTCGCCGCCCGCGAGCTCCCCGGCGCCCTCACGTTCCCGAGCCGTCCTCGAGACCGAAGACCTCACGATCCTCACGTCCTGGGCAGAAGCGGTCGCCGAAGCGATGGCGTGCGCGCCCGACCGCATCGATGCACTGCCGCCCGACGCGGGTGTCGGCGGCCAGTGGCGCGCTGAGCTCGGGATCGCGGAGCCCTCCCGACGGCTCGACGAAGCGATCGGCTACATGGCCGGTCTCCTCCGAGAGACAGACACGACCGAGGCCCCGCTGCCGCTGGATGCGCTCCTACGCGCCCTCATCGATCACCAGCCGGGCGAGAACCGCCTCGAAACGCTGGTCCGCCGCGTGCTGCGGTCGGCCCTCGAGCAGCGCCAAGCGCGACGCAGGCACGAGGGTGACCGAAACATGGGCCCTTAGCGGGCGACGACGCTCGCCTCACTCGTACAGCACGGTGCCGAGGCGCACGATCGTCGCGCCTTCCTGCACCGCGACCTCGTAGTCCTGCGTCGTGCCCATCGACAGCCGCGAGAGCCCGTGCTCGGCCGCCAGCTCGGCCAGGCGCGCGAAGTGCGGCCGGCTCTCCTCACTGCTCTCTGTAAACGGTGGCATCGTCATCAGCCCTGTCACAGGAACAGGCGAGCGCTCGATGAAGTCGCCGATCTGACCCGGCTCAATCCCGACCTTCGACTCCTCCCCGGCCAAGTTCACCTCGATGAGGATCTCCGGCGCCGGGAAGCGCTCGAGCTGCCTCAGCGCCGACTCGCTCGCGATCGAGTGGATGAGCCGCACGTTCGGCGCGATGTCCCGCACCTTCCGACTCTGCACGGCGCCGATGAAGTCCCACGTGAACGCGTCTGCGAACCGCTCCCGCTTCGCAAGAAGATCCTGCGCACGGTTCTCCCCCACGAGCTCGATCCCCGCCTCAGCGAGCACGCTGAGCTCGTCGATCGGCACGTACTTGATCGCCGCTAGCACCTCGACCTCGGCCGGCTCACGGCCGGCCGCGGCGATGCGGTCCCTCACGCGCTCGAGGTTGTCCCGCACGCGCTCGGCGCGCAGGCCCGTGAACAGCTGCCTCATGCCTCCCTCCACACGAGCCCGGCCTGGCGCCCCGTCACGCCGCCATCACGCCGGTGGGAGAAGAACAGCTCTGGGCAGCACGAGGTGCACATGTCGACGTCCGCAATCTCGGTGACCCCGACGGCCTCCAGCTTGCGCCGGGTCACCGCGCGAAGGTCGAGCATCCGGCCCGAGGCCACTCCGTCAAGATCGGAAAAAGCACTGAACACCTCGTCGCCCACCTCGTAACAGCACGACCCAATCCCCGGGCCTATCACCGCTGCCGGAGGCGTCTCGAAGCTCGCAACCGCCTTCTCGACGATGCCCGCCGCCAGCGGGCGCCACCCACAGTGGAGCATTGCGACCCGACCATCACCGCTCAGTGCCACGGGCAGGCAGTCCGCCACGAGCACCAGCAGCCCAAGTCCGGGCACAGCAGTCAGGTGCCCGTCGACCTCGGGCAGCTCCGCCCCGAGGTGAGCGAAACCACCGTGCTCTGGCGGCTTCTTCCAGTCGAGCAGCTCGGCGCCGTGCACCTGCCACCCCATAGCCACCTGCTCGCGCTCCAGCCCCACCGCGGCGACAAGCCGCTCACGGTTCGCGTCCACGTTCGACGGCTCGTCGTCGGTGAGGAAGCCGAGGTTGAGCGACTCGTACGGGCCCGAGCTGACGCCGCCCTTGCGGGTGGAGAACACGACGCGGGCACCCGGGAGAGAAAGCTCGATCACTCGTCCGCCTCCCACTGCCGCGCCGTCTCGAGCGCGCTGCTCAGCTCGTCGTCGCGCCCCGACACCACGCCGTCGAGCTTCAGCCGCAGCGTCTCGCGCAGTGCGCGGCCGATCGCCGGCGACTGCGGCACGCCAGCGGCCACCAGGTCGTCGCCGCTGATGTCGAGCTTCACATCCTTCAGTGTGTCGAGATAGGCGAGCACCGGGCGCTCCGGCGCACCGAGCGCCACCGCGAGCGCGAGCGCCTCTAGCGGCTCGCAGTGGAGGAGGGCGTGCACCGCCGACGGCTGCAGGTCGTTGCGCAGCGCCGCGACGAGCTGCGGTCCCTTACGGGCAGCACGCAGCACCGCGGCGGCCGCCCCCCGGCCCACATGCAGCGCGCCGACCCACCCGGCCACCGCGTCCGTGTCCGGCACCAGGAACGAGGCGAGCGCGGCCAGCGCGGGATCTGCGCCGATCTCCAGGGCGGCGTCGCGGGCGCGCGCGGCCACGCCCGGGTCGGCGGCAATCGACGGGTGAAGCGCGCGGTCGAGCCCGAGCTCGTGCAGCCGCTCGACGCCGGTGGCCAGGTCACGCTCGCGCAGCAGATCGAGCAGCTCGTCGCGCACGCGCGGCCCCGACACGGTCGAGAAGCCGGCGCCCGCCGCCTGCTCGCGGGCGAGCCGCTCGGTCTCCGGGTCCATCGAGAAGCCGAGTCGTGTCTCATAGCGAACTGCGCGCAGCAGCCGCGTCGGGTCGTCGACGAAGCTGCGCTCGTGCAGCACGCGGATCGTGCCGCGGTCCAGGTCCTCACGCCCGCCGTGCGGGTCGTGCAGAACGCCCTCGTCATCGCCCGTCAGCCCGATCGCCATCGCGTTCACCGTGAAGTCCCGCCGGGCGAGATCTTCGAGCAGCCCCGCCGGCTCCACGACCGGCAGCGCCCCGGGCTCGGGATACGTCTCCCGCCGCGTGGTGGCCAGGTCGAGCGTCAGCCCGTCCGCGCGCACGGTCGCGGTGCCGAAGCGCTCGTGCTGCACGAACTCGCCACCGAGCCGCTCTGCGAGCGTGCGCGCCTCGGCGACAGCGTCGCCCTCCACCACCACGTCGAGGTCGGTGCTTCTGATGCCGAGCAGAAGGTCGCGCACGGCGCCGCCGACGAGGTAGGCGGGCGGCAGCCCCTGGAGCGCGGGGATCACGCGCTCCATGCCGGGAATCGCCTCGACCCGCTCCTTCACAGCCGGACCGGCACCCCGGCCGAACGCATCGCCTCCTTGGCCTGGCGCACGGTGTACTCGCCGTAGTGGAAGATCGACGCGCACAGCACAGCGTCCGCGCCGCCCTCCTGCACGGCGTCGACCAGGTGCTCCGGCCGCCCTGCTCCGCCCGACGCGATCACCGGGACGTCGACTCCGTCGGACGCCGCCCGCGTCAGTTCCAGCTCGTAGCCGTCCTCCGTGCCGTCGCGGTCCATACTCGTCAGCAGGATCTCCCCGGCGCCGCGCTCCACCCCTTCGCGAATCCAATCGACCGCGTCGCGCCCAACCGGCGTGCGCCCACCGTTCACGAACACCTCGTAGCCGCCCTCCGGACGCTTGCGAGCGTCGACGGCCAGCACCACGCACTGCGCGCCGAACACCTCCGCCAGCTCGGCGATCAGCTCCGGCCGCGCCACCGCCGCCGAGTTCACCGACACCTTGTCGGCGCCCGCGTCCAGCACGGCCTGGGCGTCCTCCACACTGCGCACGCCGCCGCCGATCGTGAACGGGATGAACACATCGTCGGCGGTCCGGCGCGCCAGCGCCGCCACGGTCTCGCGCTTCTCGTGCGAGGCCGTGATGTCGAGGAACACAATCTCGTCGGCGCCCTCGTCCTGGTAGCGCACGGCCAACTCCACCGGGTCGCCGGCGTCGCGGATGTCCACGAAGTTCGTGCCCTTCACCACGCGGCCCTTGTCCACGTCGAGGCACGGAATCACGCGCTTGAGCAGCATCAGTCGTCTTTCAACGCGTCGTGCGCTTCATCGATTGTGAACAGGCCCTCGTACAGCGCCTTCCCGGAGATGACACCGGCAAGGTTCAGGAGCCGCAGCTGTCGCAGCGCCCGCAGGTCATCGAGTGACGCGATTCCGCCCGAGTAGAGAAAGCGGCCGCGGACCACCTTGCTGATTCGCTTGACCTCCTCGAGATCCGGCCCGCCCAAGAGGCCGTCGCGGTCCGCGTTCGTGTAGACGAACTGGTTCACACCCTGAAGCTGCAGGCGGGAGACCAGCTCGTCCGGCCGCATCTGGGTCGCCTGCGTCCAGCCCGACACCGACACGTGATCCTCGCGCACGTCGACCGCCACGAGCACGCGGCGCCCCCACGTCTCGACGATCGTCTGGAGAAACTCCGCGTCGGTGTACGCCGCAGTGCCTACGACCACGCGGGCCGCGCCCGCCCCGAGCGCGTTGCGCACCGCGGCTACGTCGCGCAGGCCGCCGCCGTATTGCACCGGCACCTCGAGGTCCATCGTGATCCGGCGCAGGTGGTGCAGGTTCATCGGCTCGCCTTCACGCGCTCCGTCGAGGTCCACGACGTGCAGGAAGCGCGCGCCCGCGTCGACGAACGAGCGGGCGGCCTCAAGCGGGTCGTCGTAGTAGGCGGTCTCCTTCGAGAAGTCACCACGCTCGAGCCGAACCGCCTTGCCCCCGCGGATGTCGATCGCCGGGAGAAGGATCATGCGGCCTGGCTCAGCGCGAGGCCGCAGCCGGCCGCGAAGTTCGCGAGCAGGCGCAGGCCGTCAGGCCCCGACTTCTCGGGGTGGAACTGCACGCCGTACACCGGTCCGCGCGCGACCGCGCTCGCGAATTCGTCGCCATAGGTGGCCGTGCCGAGCACGTCGGCGTCGTCCGCGGGCCTCGGCGCGAACGAGTGCACGTGGTAGAACGCTGTCTCGGGCCCGAGTCCGTCGTTGAGCGCCGTCCGCTTTCGCCACGAGACGGCGTTCCAGCCGATCTGCGGAACCTTCAGGCCGGGCGCGTCGAGCGGCTCGACGCGGCCGCGCAGCAAACCGAGTCCCGTGGCGCCGCCGAGCTCGGCGCTCTCCTCGAACAGGAGTTGCATGCCGAGGCAGATGCCGAGCACGGGCACGCCCGCCGAGCGGACGAGCTCGTCGAGCCCGAGCTCGCGCACCGCCTTCATCGCCTTCGGAAACGCACCCACGCCAGGTAGCACCAGTCCGGCGGCACGCGAGATCTCCTCGTGGTCTCGCGTAACCCGCGCCGAGACGCCCACGTGCGCGAAGGCCTTCTCGACCGAGCGCAGGTTGCCCATGCCGTAGTCGAGGATTGCGAGCGAGCTCACAGCAGGCCTTTCGTGGACGGCACGCCGGACTCGTTCGGATCGAGTGAGACAGCTTGGCGCAACGCCCGCGCGAACGCCTTGAACGACGCCTCCACGATGTGGTGCGCGTTGTGGCCGCGCTCGACGCTCACGTGCAACGTCAGCTTCGCGCTGTTGGCCACGGCGCGGAAGAACTCCTCGGTCAGGTCGCAATCGAAGCTGCCGATCGCCACGGGCGGAAGCTGCGCCTCGAAAGCGGTGTACGGACGGCCGGAGATGTCGATCGACGCGCTCGCGCGCGCGTCGTCCATCGGCACGACGGCGTGCCCGAAGCGCAGAATGCCGCTCCGGTCGCCGAGCGCCTCGTCGATGGCGGCACCGAGCGCCAGCCCCGTGTCCTCCACGGTGTGATGCGGACCCGTCTCGAGATCGCCCTTCGTTTCCACGTCGAGGTCGAGCGCACCGTGTTTGGCGACCGCGTCGAGCAGGTGGTCGAAGAAGCCGACTCCGGTGCTGCGCGTACCCGCGCCGGTGCCGTCGAGCGCCAGCGAGAGTCGGATGTCGGTCTCGTTCGTGGTCCGGGAGATGTCCGCGCTGCGCGTCACGCGCGCCGCTCCATCGACTCGCCGTGTACAGGGAACCCCTCCGCGCGAGCGAGAGCCGCGCCCGCGGGCGCGAGGCGGGTGGCCGCCTCGCCGGGCAAAGATACCCGAGCCATCCGGCGCCGGAATGTGGCCGGCGAGAGTCCACTCGCGAAGCGCGCGGCGCCGCCGGTGGGCAGCACGTGGTTCGAGCCGGCCACGTAGTCGCCGAACGCGACGCCGGCCTGAACACCCACGAACAGGCAGCCCGCGCAGCGCACCATCGAGGCCAGGCTCTCGGCCTCCTTGCCCACGAGCTCCATGTGCTCAGGGGCGAGCTTGTCCGCGAGCCGCACGGCGGCCTCGGGGTCCTGCGCCTGCACGAGCGCGAGCGGGGCGCCGTGCACGCTCGCGAGCTCCTCGCCGAGCTGGACCGTCACCTGCTCGGTGTCGTCGAGCAGGTTTGCGTCGGGCGAGATCAGCGCGAGCAGGCCGTCCGGCCCGTGCTCCGCTTGGGCGAGCAGGTCGAGCGCGAGGAGCTCGGGATCGGCTCCGCGCGTGGCCACGGCCACCAGTTCGCTCGGGCCCGCAACGCCGTCGATTCCCACGCGCGCGGCCGCGAGCTGTCGCTTTGCCTCCTGCACGTAGCGGTTGCCGGGGCCGACGATCACATCGACGGCTTCCACGCTTTCGGTGCCGTACGCGAGCGCCGCGATCGCCTGCGCGCCGCCCATCGCGTAGACCTCGCCCACGCCGCAGAGTGCGCAGGCGGCGAGGATCACGTCGTCGGGGCGGCCCTGCCGGCCGGGCGGGGCACAAACCGCGAGCTCGTCCACGCCCGCAACGCGTGCGCTGACCGCGCACATGACGACGGTCGACGGATAAGGCGCCCGGCCGCCCGGCACATAGGCCGCGGCGCGCTTCACCGGCACTTCCACGTACTCGATGCGCTGGCCGTCAGCCAGCTCGACCGCCACGGGATCCCGCAGCTGGGCCTCGGCGGCCGCGCGCACGTTTGCGATCGCAGCCTCGATACCGTCGCGCACTCCGCCGTGCAGGGAGTCGCGCGCGCGCTCGAGCTGTGCCTGTGGAACACGGAGGTCTCGCAGCGAAGTTCCGTCGAACTGCTTCGTGAGCTCGCGCACCGCGGCATCGCCACGCGCGCGCACGCTGCGGAGGATCTCGGCCACGGCCGTAGCCGGCTCGTCCGCCGGCGGCGCGATGGCACGGATCTGCGCCGCGGTCGCGTCCGGTCCAAATCTCACCGCGCGCAGGTTCATGCCACCACCCCGTCGAGTGAGCGAATGCGCGCGACCAGCTCGTCGATCGCCGCCGCCTTGAGCTTGTGGGCGACCGGGTTCGCGATCAGCCGCGCCGTGCAGACCACGATCTCCTCGCGCTCCACCAGCCGGTTCTCCACGAGCGTCTTGCCGGTGGCGGTGAGATCCACGATCGCGGCGACGAGGCCGGTCAGCGGCGCGATCTCAACGGAGCCCTTCACCTCCACGATCTCGGCCTGGCGGCCGGTGTCGGCGAAGTGACGCGCGGCGATACGCGGGTACTTGGTGGCGACCCGCACCGCGCCGAGCCGCCTGATCGACTCCTCGATCGCGTTCTCGCCCTCCGGCTCTGCCACCACCATGCGGCAGGTGCCGTAGCCGAGGTCGAGCAGCTCGTACACCTCGCGCTCGTCCTGCTCGAGCAGCACATCCTTGCCGGTGATGCCGATGTCCGCGGCGCCGTGCTCCACGTAGGTGGGCACGTCGCTCGGGCGCATGGTCACGAGGCCGGCCTCCGGGAACACCAGCCGCCGCTCGTTGGCGCGCACTTCCGCTGTGCCGATGCCCAGGCGCTCGAGCAGGTCGAGCGTCTCGGTGAAGAGCGCGCCGCGCGGGACCGCGATCGTCAGCCCGTTCACGCCGGCGCCTCCTCGCGCGCGAGGCGCTCTTCGGCGGCCTGGGCCAGATGGACGCGGTGGAGATCCAGCGCCATGCCGCACGCGGGCAGCGGACGCCCGAAGCGCCCGAGCAAATCGTCGTAGCGGCCCCCACCACCGAGGGCGAAGCCGACGGCTGGGTCGTACACCTCGAAGACCGCGCCCGTGTAATAGCCGAGCTCGCGCACCAGCCCGAGGTCGAAGATCACGCGATCGCCGATCCCGCGGTCGGCGAGCAGCTCGTGGCAGGCGCGCAGGTTCTCGATCGCGCCCGCAACGTGCGCGTCACTCACCCGCTCGAGCACCTCGGGTCCGCCGCGCAGCGTGGGCAGCGTCGTGAGCACTTCGCGTGCAGGCGCCGGCAGCCCGAGCCGCTCCACGCTCACGCCGACGCCCACGAGGTCGCGTCGCGAGAGCCGCTCGAGCAGCGGCATGCGCTCGTCCTCGGGCACGCCGTAGTCGGCGAGCAGCGTCCGGTAAAGCGACGCGTCGCCGAGCCCGATGCGGTGGCGGCGCAGTCCCGCCTCCTCGAGCGCCGACGACACGAGCGCCACCATCTCGGCGTCGCCCTCGGGCGCGCTTGGGCCGATCAGCTCGATGCCGCCCTGCAGGAACTCGCGCGCCTGCGCGCTGCCGCGGTGCACCTCGCGGTAGGCGTGCGCGAAGTAACAGAAGCGCAGGGGCGGCTCGGCGTCCTGGTAGCGCGACGCGACCAGGCGCGCGATCGGAATGGTCGAGTCCGAGCGGAGCGCGAGCACCTGGCCGTGCTCGTCGAACAGGCGGTAGCCGGCGCCGGCCGCACGCTCGTCGCCGCGGCGCAGCACGTCCTCGTACTCCATCGTCGGCGTCCACACCTCGCCGTAGCCGGCGCGCTCGAACTCGGAGCGCAGGCCGTCGCTCAGCGCGCGCAGCTCGCGCATCTCGTCTGGCAGGACGTCGCGGGTCCCTGGAGGGATCGGGTGGATCATGAGCCCCCCGGAGAGTAGGCCGGACTACGTCGCGGGGACCGGCTCTTCGCTCGAAACGCGCTCGATGCGCGCCCCGAGCAGCCGCAGGCGCTCGTCGATGCGCTCGTAGCCGCGGTCGATCTGGCGGATGTTGCCGATCTCGGATGTGCCATCGGCGCACAGCGCCGCGATGAGCATCGCCATGCCGGCACGGATGTCGGGGCTCTCCATGCGCTCACCGTGAAGACGCCTCGGGCCAGCTACGACCGCGCGGTGCGGGTCGCACAGGATCACCCGAGCCCCCATGTTGATCAGCTTGTCCACGAAAAACAGTCGGTTCTCGAACATCTTCTCGTGAATGAGTACCAGGCCGTCGGCCTGCGTGGCGAGGGCGAGCGCGATGCTCGTGAGGTCGGCCGGGAACGCGGGCCACGGTCCGTCCTGGATCGTGGCGGTCTGCTCGCCCGCGTCGTCGCGCACGCGCAGGCGCTGCCCGGGAGGCACGACCAGGTCGTCGCCCTGGAAGAGCGTCTCCACGCCGAGGCGCTCGAACACGAGCGAGGTCATGCGCAGGTCCTGGCGCACCACGTCGCGGATGCGCAGCTCGCCGCCTGTCACAGCGGCCAGCGCGATGAAGCTGCCCACCTCGATGTAGTCGGCCCCGATGCGGTACTCGGCGCCGCCCAGGCTCTCCTGGCCGTGCACGATCATCACGTTCGAGCCGATGCCCTCGATGCGCGCGCCCATCTGAAGCAGGATGCGTGCGAGATCCTGCACGTGCGGCTCGGACGCGCTGTTGTGGATCACGGTCGAGCCGGGTGTGAGCGCCGCGGCCATCAGGGCGTTCTCGGTCGCCATCACGGACGGCTCGTCGAGGAAGAAGTCGGCTGCGCGCAGGCCGTGCGGCGCGCGCAGGTCGCACCAGCGGTTGTGGTGCACCTCCGCGCCGAGCGAACGGAAGGCGTCGAGGTGCGGATCGAGCCGGCGGCGGCCGATCACGTCGCCGCCCGGCGGCGGCATGTGCACGCGGCCGAAGCGGGCAAGGAGCGGCCCCGCGAGCAGGAAGGAGGCGCGGATCTTCTCCGAGAGGTCCGGGTCGATCGGCTCGGCCGAGGCGTTCGCGGCGTTGAGCCGCAGGCTGTTGTCGGCGATCCACTCCACGCTCACGCCGAGAGCGGCCAGGAGGCCGAGCATGGCCTCCACGTCGCGGATGCGCGGGATGTTGTGGAGGACCACGTCCTCCTCGGTCAGCAGGCACGAGGCGAGGACCGGCAGGGCGGCGTTCTTGTTGCCCGACGGGACAATCGTCCCTGAGAGCGGGTAGCCGCCGTCGATTACGAACTTCTCCATGTGAGAGCGTCTCGAGCCGGGGTCGGACTTCGGCCGCGCAAGGGTAGCGAAGGCCATCCGCTGGACTTTCGCCTTCTACGGGTGCAGCCCTTCCGCTAGCGTGGCGGCCATGACGGTATCTAGAGACGAGGCATGGGCGTTGTTCTGTGAGTGGACCGAGTCGGAGTCGCTCCGCAAGCACGTCCTCGGCGTCGAGGCGGCGATGGTCGCCTACGCGCGCAAGTGGGGCGAGGACGAGGAGCTCTGGGCGGCGACCGGCATCCTCCACGACCTCGACTACGAACGCCATCCCGACCTCGAGACCGGGCACCCCCGCGTCGCGCTCGAGTACTTCCGCGACAACGGCTATCCGCAGGAGCTCATCGACGCGGTCGCCGGCCACGCCACCTTCCTCGGCGTGCCGCGCGAGACGCGTATGGCGAAGACGCTGTTCGCGGTCGACGAGCTCACCGGGTTCATCGCCGCCGTCGCGCTCGTGCGCCCGACCGGCATTCACGGGCTCACGCCCAAGTCCGTGAAGAAGAAGATGAAGCAGCCGAGCTTCGCGGCGGCCGTCAACCGCGACGAGCTGCGCCAGGGAGCCGAGGAGCTGGGCGTGGACTTCGACGAGCACGTGGCGTTCGTGATCGCCGCGATGGAGGAGCGAGCGGACGAGCTCGGCCTCGGTCCGCGCGAGCAGGAGCCGGCCGCCTAGCCGCCCGGGCGCCAGCGCCCGCCGGCCTTCGCCCACTCGTTCAGGTGCGCGGCGCTGCAGAAGGCGTCGGGGATGCGGTGCTCGCCGCGGTGGCGCACGAGCAGCACGCGCGTGTCGCCGAGCTCGGTGCCGCAGTGAGCGCAGAGCGTTATGTCGGCATCGATTCCGCTCGGCTCCTCGAGGTCGCCGGCGTCCCAGTGCGGGCCCTGGATGAACCACGGCACGACGTGCTCGAGGCGGCAGAACACCGCCCGTCGCGACCCGGCGGGCTCGGCCGCGCGGAAGCCGTCGTCGCGCTCGACGGGCGTGCCGCACCAGCTGCAGCGCCCGTTCCCGGCTGATGTGCCGCCCGCGCTCGTCATGGGTACAGTCCCTCCCCGATGGCTGAGGCGCGAATTATCGTCCTGGAGGGCGATGAGACGGGGCAGGAGCTGCTCGACCAGGCGCTCCGCGTGCTCGACCCGGATGTGACGAAGGTCGACGTCGAGCTAGAGCACTACGACCTCTCGCTCGACAACCGCCGCAAGACCAACAACGACGTCGTGCATGCGGCCGCGCGAGCGATGAAGGAGGCCCGCTTCGGCATCAAGGCGGCGACGATCACCCCCGAGGGCAAGGACGACGTGGGCAGCCCGAACCGCCTGCTGCGCGAGGGGATTGACGGCAAGGTGATCATCCGCACCGGGCGCCGGATTCCGGGCGTGACCCCGATCGCAGGCGTGCACTTCCCGATCTCGGTGGTGCGCATGGCCGTGGGCGACGCCTACGGGGCGGAGCAGTGGCGCGAGACGGAGGACGGCGACGAGATCGCCTTTCGCACCGAGCGGATCAGCCGCAACGTGTGCACCGCCGTGGCGGAATACAGCTTCCGGACGGCGAGCAAGATCCACGCGCGCGTCTACGGCGGTCCGAAGTGGACGGTGAGCCCGGTCTACGAGGGCATGCTGAAGGAGGAGATGGACGCGGCCGCCGAGCGCTACCCGGACGTGCCGTACCAGCCCGTGCTGATCGACGCGACCTACGCAGGCCTGATCTCGGGCGCCGCGGACGCCCCGCTCGTGATCCCCTCGCTCAACCGCGACGGCGACTGCCTCTCCGACTTCGTGCTGCCGCTGTTCGGCTCGATCGCGGGCGCGGAATCCACGCTGCTGGCCTTCGACGACGACTACCAGCTCACCGCGGTGATGGCGGAGGCGCCGCATGGCACCGCCCCCGCGCTGCTGGGCAAGAACATCGCCAACCCGATGGCGATGATCATGGCGGTGGCCGCCCTGCTCCACTACATGGCCGAGCTCGGCGTCGCGCCGCAGGCCGATCTCGCATCGCGCGCCGTTTACGAAGCCGTGCTCGAGGCGACCGCCTCCGGCGTGCGCACGCCGGATCTCAGTGGCCACGCCACCACCAGCGAGTTCACCGACGAGGTGATCTCGCGCACGCGCACGAAGATCGACATCTGGTCGTCGCTCGGCTCGACGGTCTGACGCCGATGATCCGGCCGGCCGCCTCCCGCGAAGAGTGTGGTCATGGCCCGTGAGTACGTCTTCGTCGACGAGTGGGACGTGGACGCGCCGGTCGAGTCCGTCTTCGCCGCGCTCTCAGACGCCTCGACCTATCCGCTGTGGTGGAAGCCGGTCTACATCGAGGTCGAGTCCGACGGGCCGCCGGTCGTGGGCCGGACTTCGCGCCAGCACTTCAAGGGCCGCCTGCCGTACCGGCTGAAGACCGAGTCGCGGATCACGGAGCTCGAGCCGCCCCGGCGCCTCGCCGTCGATGTCCACGGCGACCTGTCGGGAACCGGCGTGTGGTCGCTCACGCCGCGGGACCACGGCGTGCACGTGCGGTTCGACTGGCGGGTGAACGCCGACCGGCCGCTCTTGCGCTATCTCACGCCAGTGCTGCGCCCGCTGTTCCGCTGGAACCACAACTGGGCGATCGCGCGGGCACGCGAGGGGCTCGAGCCGTACGCGCGGCTGGCGGCGCGAAGGTAAGACGCACCCCGGCTCGCTACGTCGCGATCGTGCGGCGGCGCTCGTCGCGCCTTCGCATGGCGCGTTGCACTTCGCGCTGCACCAGCAAGGTGATCACGCCGGCCAGGATGATCGTCGTGAGGTTCACGATGAGCTGCAGCGCTGCGCCGCCTACCTGGTCCCAGTCGCGGTAGGTGGCGGCGACCGCGATGTTGGCGGCGGCCGGGATGGTCGTCACCGACACCAGCACGCCGATCAGGGCGCCGGACTTCGCCGACGTGAGCGACAGAACTCCGGCGGCGCCGGCGAGGAACGCCACGACCGGCGACCACCAGTCCGGGTTGGCGATGAACTCGGTGAGCACGCGCTTCTCGAGGTCGAAGCTGTCGGGGACGAGGCCAATGAGCTTCCAGATCTCGGTGACCGCGAGGGTGAGCACGATGCCGACCGGAAAGCCGACGAGCAGCGCCTTCAGCGAGCGCGCCGCAAGCTCGCCGCGGCGCTGCACAAGAGCAACGGAAACCCCTGCAAGCGGCCCAAATTCGGGGCCGACGATCATCGCGCCGACGATCAGGATCGGCTCGTCGAGGAAGATGCCCGCCGCCGCGATCATCATCGCGAGCGCCATGAACGACAGGAAGCTGAGTGAGAGCTCTGAGTCCTCGGACGTGCGCGCCCGCACCATCTCCCACACCACGGCGTCGGAAGGCAGTCCGGCCGCCGCGTGCTCGGCGCGCACGAACGGCTCGCCGATCTCGGCGTCAGGCTCGTCGACCGCGATCGACCCGTGCGGCTCGATCGGGAGCTCGCGCAGGCGGGAGATCACCGCGCTTGCGTCCTCGCGCGCGACGTCACTGAGGATCAAGTCGCCCTTCGGCTTCGCGGCCACGCCGCGGAGGTGCACGACGTTGGTTACCGAGTCGGACTGTTCGAGGAGCTCGACCACGTCGTTCGAGCAGTGCTCGGGCGCGACGATCCTCAGGTGAATGAGCACGCCGGTTAGACCGCGGGCTCGGCCAGCTCCGCCCCGTCGGCCACGTACGGTGTGAGCCCGCGGCGGATGTCGGCCGGCATCTCGCGCTTGCGCTTGGTGGCCGGATCGATGAACACGTGTCGCATCTCGCCCTCCACGAGGAGCTCGCCCTCGCGGCGGATGTCGATTCTCGTCGTCATGGCAGTGCTACCGAGGCGCGTGATCCGGAGCTCGAAGTCGATCTCGTCGTCGAAGCGTGCGGACCCCAGGAAGCGCGCGTTCGCCTCAGCCACCACGAGGTCGGCTCCCAGCTCGAGCATCGCGCCGTACGGTCCGATCGCCTCGCGCCAGAACTCGGTGAGCACCACGTCGAAGTACGCGAAGTAGTTCGCGTTGAACACGACGTCCTGCGGGTCGCACTCGCCGTAGCGCACACGCAGTCGGTGGCGGAAGGTCTGGCTCATCGCTCCGCAGCCTATCCAGCCCGCTCGCCAGAGCCTCTGCAACGAATCTTGCAGCTCAGAGCCCCTTTCCGTCCGCCCCCCTCCGTACCTTCCCCGAACACATGTTCCCCACCCCCTCAGAGCTCGGTTTCTCCCTCAGGCGGGCATTCGGCCTCGCGCTGGAGTTCGCCACCCTGGGTGAGCTCGTGTACGAGCCCACCGAGCCTCGGCCGCCCGCAACGCCCCGCAACGCGGCCGTTCGAAGGGAGTCC
>DASVXS010000236.1:0-5593 GCA_036392575.1 Thermoleophilaceae bacterium
TTCGGTCCGAAGTCGATCAGCATCAAGGCCGGCGACACGGTGACGTGGACCAACACCGGCCAAGCGCCGCACGACGCCAGCGGAAGCGGCTTCAAGATCCCCGTTCTCATGACTGGGAAGAGCGCCTCGCACACGTTCAACCAGGCCGGGACCTTCAGCTACATCTGCTCGATCCACCCGTTCATGAAGGGCACCGTCGTGGTGGCCGGGGTGGGCGACACTGGCGGAGGCGGCGGCGGGAGCTCGGGTGGCTCCTCCAACTCCGGCGCGCCCTCCGCGAACAGCGGAACCGCGTCCGGGCCGCCATCGACGACCGGGCAGCTGCCGAACACCGGCCTCGGCTTGCCGAGGTCGGCGTTGACCGGTCTCATCATGCTGGGCCTCGGACTGGCACTGCGCCGCGGGCTGAAGCGCGCGGCCTAGCGCGGCACCTACCTCCGAGGTAATCGGCACATAAACGCTGCGCTCGGGTCGCGCCCGGCGGGACGATTCGCCCGCGCACGGTCGTCTTACCTTGCGTAAGTCGATCCCGAAGAGCGCGTCCCTCACTGGAGCCCCCATGAAACACCTGTCACACCCAACCCGATCATCACTGGCGCAGCTCGCGCGTTACCTCGGCGCGCTCGCGCTCCTCGGGGTGGGCATCGCTCACATCCAGCAGTACTACGCCGATTCCTATTCCGCCGTGCCGACCATCGGCACCCTGTTCGCGCTGAACTTCGCGTCGGCGGCGGTCGTGTCGCTTGGCCTGATCGCACCCCTCGGACGCATTGCAGGGCGCTGGGCGACTTCGATCCGCGCCGTGCTCGCAGTGAGCGGGATCGGAATCGCCGCAGGGTCACTGGCCGGACTCCTCATCAGCGAGAACGGCGGGCTCTTCGGTTTCCAGGAGGTTGGCTATCGACAGGCAATCGTGATCTCGATAGTGCTCGAAGCCGCGACGATCATCCTGCTGAGCGTGTACCTCGCGGTGAACGGGCTCGGAGTCACACGTCGAGAGGGTCGGCTCAGCCCGGCCTGATCCAGCCCGGAGATAATCGGCCTGTGGCATACGACGAAGAGCTGGCCAACCGGATCCGTGAGGTCATCGCCTCCGAGGAGGGCATCACCGAGAAGCGCATGTTCGGTGGCTTGGCCTTCCTGATCGAAGGCAACATGTCGGTGAGCGCGAGTGGCCAGGGCGGACTGCTGTTGCGTGTCGATCCCGCCGATACCGACGAGCTGCTCAGCAAGCCGCACGCTCACCCCTTCGAGATGCGCGGGCGTGCGATGCAGGGGTGGCTACGGGTCGACGCCGACGGCGTGCAGACCAAGCGAGACCTCAAACGATGGGTCGATCGCGGGATCGCGTACGCGCGGTCGCTGCCGCCGAAGGGATAGCTCGCCTAGAGGACCCTGCCTCGGCCCTCGGGCTCGGTGCAGCAGCCGCGCCCGAGGCCGGAGCAGGAACGGAGGTCAGCTGACCTCGACGACCATGAGGGTGTTCCCCTCCGGGTCGCGGAGCCAGAAAAGAGGCGGGACGGGGTCGCCCATGCGGCTGACCTCGGGATCGACGTCCACGCCGCGATCCTTCAGTTCGCCGTGGAGCGCATCGATGTCGTCGGTCTGGAGACCGATGCCCGTCTCCACGTTGCCGGTCGGCTTGCCCTCGGGCGGAGGAGCAAGGGCGATCGTGGTGTCCGCCTCGGCCGGTGCCACCTCGACCCAGCGGTAGCCGTTGCCGAAGGGCACGTCGGCGCGCTTCTCGAAGCCCAGCTTGTCGACGTAGAAGTCGATCTCCCGGTCCTGGTCGGCGACCGGAATCACCACGGTTCCCACCTTCTTGATGCGAGTCTTGGTCTGGGTCACGACGTTCCTCCTGGGGTTTGGATCACACCCCTCAGACCGCCAGATGTGGCGAAACTAATCGCGCGCGACGGGTGGCCATGGGACGACGCCGGCGACCGTAGTGCCGCGGCCTGGCGCCGCCGTGATCTCGACGCGCCCGCCAATGGTCTCAATGCGGTCACGGACGCTGGTGAGGCCCGCGCCGGGGGCCGTGGCCGTCGGGTCGAAGCCGCGCCCGGTGTCGTGGACGCTGAAGGCAAGCTCGTCCTCTCCGCGTCGCAGCGTGACGGTCACCGAGGCGCGACCGCCGGCGTGTTTCGCCGCGTTCTGGATCGACTCGAGGCAGGACAGGTACATCGCGGTCTCGACCTCGGGCGCGCTCCGGCCGATGTCGCGGGCGGCGATGTGCACTCTGATCGCGCTGTGGGCGCATTCGTTTTGCAGTGCGCCGACGACGCCGCTTGTGGCCAGCAGCGCCGGCGAAAGGCCGTGCGCGATGCGCCGCAACTCGTCGCTGACGGCCTCGGTGTCTTTGAGGAGCTCATCCAGCCTGGCGGCGACCTCGGGCGCGGTCTGCTCTATCTGCTCCTGGGTCAGCCGCATCCGGACCTGCAGGCCGACGAGACGGTTCTGGGCGCTGTCGTGCAGCTCCTGCTCCAGCCGCCGGCGCTCCTCCGCGCCCGCCGCCGCGATCCGCGCGTGCGAGCTGGCCAGCTCCAGCGCGGCGCGGCGACGCTCGGTGACGATCGCAGCCAGGCAGAGCGTCGTGAGCGCCGCGACCGCAATGTAGAGCTGGGTACTCAGCGCGCGATCCGTGATCGAGTGCTGCACGAACGCGCCGACGTCGTGGGCCGTCATCCACACCGTCGTAACGGCGGCGACCGCCACGGCTAGCGTGGCGCCGCGCTGGCCAAAGCGCAACGCCGCCCAGATCAGTGCCGGGAACACCATGTAGGTCAGCGGCAGGTCGCTCGACAGCGCGATCACGCTGAGCCCAACAACCGCCGCGATCGTCAGCGCCTCCTCCCGACCCGAGCGATCCGGCCATGCCGGGGAGCGCGGCTGCGCCCACGCCAGCGCCAGTGGGATAACGACCAGCGAGCCCGACGCATCCGCCAGGAACCAACTGCGCCAGAACACCGAGATCTCGGAGGACCCGAAGAGGTCGCCCGCTAGCGAGGAGACCGTCGCGACGGTCGCGGTGATCGCCGCGCCGGCCCCGATCGCGACAAGGAGAGCGCCGACCTGCGGGAGGCGATCCAGCGCGGCCCGCGGGCCGAGCAAACGCCGCAGCAGCAGCGCGATTACCACGATGTCGGCCATGTTGCCCGCCGTGATTCCGAGCACGGTGCCGAGCGGCTGCGAGGCGTCGGCCAGGGCTAGGTCACCGATGAGCACGCCGGGCAACCAGCGCAGTCCTGCCAGGTAGAGCGTCGCGACGCCGACGCCCACCGGCAGCCAGATGGCGGCGACCGGCCCGGTGTACTGCAGCGCGAGGCTGGCCCGCCCCGCGAGAAAGTAGGCGGCCGCGAGCGCCAGCACGCCGGCGGCGTACCGCGCCGACCAGACTGCCACTTGGGAGCCCTGCCGGGGCGCCGCCGGTGCAGGGCCGAGCATCAGGCGCGAGCTCGTAGAACCTCCTTTCGTAAGGACGCTACCGTCCCGCGCGGCCCGAGTCGAGCGATGCCGTCGGGGCAGATCACGCGCGGAACGCGCGCGTCTGGGCCAACGGGCGTGTCACACGTTCAAGTACGCGGGCTGCGAACGGCATGTGTCGCGAGCGCCACACGTGTCGCTCCTCGAAGGGCCAGGCATAGATCGGGTTGCCGTCGCGAACGAGCCCGAGCACGCGCGGGTCGGATAGCTCATCGGCGGACCATTCGTATAGGTGCTGCAGGCGCGGCACGATGACTGCGTAGTCGAGCATCCGGCCTAGACGCTGTTCGCCCTCGATATAGCGCTCGACGTCGAGGGTGAGCGGATAGCGGTCCGGGAGCACGCGCCGGAGTGAGAGAAATACTCCCGCCATCCCGAGGCGCGGATCACCGACCAGGCGGCCGACAGGAGCCAAGCCTCCCAGCGCCAGCCGTGGCGCCGCATTCAGTGCGTGCGCGTACAGCACACGCGCCAGCGCGACGTTCATGAAAAAGCGCTCCGGTGAGCTTTCGGCTTCGGCGAGTTTCCGGTGCTCCAGGTAGGCGCCCACGACGCTCGCGTTATGGGCGCGGTACCAATTGCGCCCCGTCGGCCTCTCGCCGAACTCCAGCCAGAGTCGCACGGCCTGAGACGACGGCTCGCCGGCCGACCCGCCCAGCAGCGCGACGGTTTCGCATCCGTCCCGCAGCAGCCGCTCGTTGACCGCCCGCCACCACACGCTGCCCGGCGGCGACGCGCCGAGCGGGTTGAGCACACCTCGGCGCGCCTGCCAGCTCATGAACGACAGCGCTGCCCGTCGGAACGGTAGGTGTCGCGGTGCGTGGCCCGTCGGCCCGTGAAAGACCCGCCCCATCAATGCAAGGCGCGCCGCCGGATCGTCGCGTACGGCCGCGACCTGCGCCTCAGCCTGGGCGAGCGCGCTTGGGAGGTCGCTCATCGCCGAGTAGTGATTGCCGTCCGGCGACTCTACAGCGCACACCAGGGAGCGGGCCAGGCTAAGCGACGACCTCCATGCCGACCTTCTCCTCGTCGGAGGCGTCGGCGGGGTTCTCGACCGCGAGCACGGCCTCGAGGGCAGCGATCGCCACGGCGAGCTGCGAGAGGTCGGGCTCGCGTGTCGTGAGCTTCTGAAGCTGCATCCCGGGCCACATCAGCGCCCGCGCCCAGCGCTTCTGCCGGTTCTTGCCGAAGAGCTTGATGATCTCGAACGCCAGGCCTGCGACCAGCGGGATGCCGATCACGCGCGACGCGAACAGCCAGTACCAGACCGGCGTGCCGAGCGGAGCGAACACGAAGAAGGCCACGATCATCACGATCAGCAGGAAGCTCGTGCCGCAGCGCGGGTGCAGGCGGGAGAAGCGCTTCGCGTTCTGCGGGGTGAGCGGCAGGCCGGCCTCGAAGCACGAGATCGTCTTGTGCTCGGCGCCGTGGTACTCGAACACGCGCTGCAGGTCGGCTAGGCGCGAGATCAGCCAGAGGTAGAGCACGAAGATCGAGATGCGGATGAGCTTCTCGATCAGCACGAACACGAACGAGTTCGGCAGCGCGTCCTTGAACAGGTTGGTGACGCCCGCGGGCAGGATGAAGAACAGCCCGATCGCGAACAGCACCGAAAACAGCACGGTGCCGAACCAGGCGCCGCGGCCGACCTCCTCCTCGCCCTCCGGCACCTGCGCGTTGGCCGAGATGCCGAGGGCCTTGAAGCCGATGCCCAGCGACTCGACGAGCGCGACGACGCCGCGGACGATCGGCAGGCGCAGCAGCCGGTGCTTCTTGAGCACCGAGGTCAGCGGGAACTCCTCGACCGCGATCTCGCCGAGGACGACGTCGTCTGGCGCGTCCTCGGGCACGGGCTTGCGCACGGCGACGGCCCAGTGGCCGACGCCGCGCATCATCACGCCCTCCAGGACGGCCTGGCCGCCGACCGGGGCGTCGCGCTGGGCTTGGAGCTGGTCGCCCTCGGGCGCGACGCGGGCCGGGGCGGCGCTCATGTCGCTGCTACTTCGAGGAGGCCTTGGCCGCGCGGCGGCGGAAGCGATCGACGCGACCGCCCGTGTCCACGAGCTTCTGGCGACCCGTGTAGAACGGGTGGCAGTTCGAGCAGATCTCG
>DASVXS010000237.1:0-17797 GCA_036392575.1 Thermoleophilaceae bacterium
CCTGGCGCGAGTGGTTCGCCCCCGAGTTCGAGGTCGATTCCGACCGCCCCATCCCGGCCGGCATCGACGGCGAGGCGCTGGTGCTCGACCCGCCGCTGCACTTCCGCATCCTGCCGGGCGTGCTCCGCGTGCGGATAGCGCGCCAGCATCCGGGTGCGTCGCCGTCAGCGCTGGCGCCCGAGGGAATCCGCGCCGGCACGGTCGAGCTGATCCGCATCGCCCGAGGACAGGAAGACCCTGCAAGGCCAACGACCAAGGAGGCATGAATGGACCTGATGGAGGTCACCGAGAGAGAGCGCCTACGGCGCGAGGACGCGGCCGCGCGCCTGCACGTGCTCGCTGATGCGCTCGCGCGTCACAACGAGATCGAGTTCGAGCGCGGGGGAGTGACGTTCAAGGTCAACGTCCCTGACGAGGTGGACTTCAAGCTCGAGATCGAGATCGAGGAGGACGAAAGGGAGCTCGAAGTCGAGCTCAAGTGGTGACCTGAGGAACGCCCGGCGGCGCTCGGCGAGTCCGCCGCCCTGGGGTCTCGCCGAGCGCATGCTGCCGGGGTCTGTCTCAGCAGCTCGCCTTGTAGAGCGCGTTCTGGTTCTGAGACAGGTTGTCCTTCGTGATGGACACGAAGCCCGTTGCGATCTTCGACTTCACCGGCTTATCCGTGAGCGCCGCGACGGCCTGCTGGACACCCAGCTGGCCGATCTGCGCCGGACGCTGAGCGATCAGCGCCTGCACGAGCCCTTCCTTCAGGTCCCGCACCTGCTTGGGACCTGCGTCGAAGCCGACGATCTTGACCTTCCCGAGCAGGCCGGCTTCCTTGAGCGCGCTCGCGGTTCCCTCCGCGCCGAATAGGTTCGTCGCGAAGATGCCCTTCAGGTCCGGGTTCTTGGCGATGATCGCCTTGGTGATCGATGCAGCTTTGGCCGGGTCGTCCTGGTTGTACTGCTGGCCGATGTACTGCAGTCCGGCCGCCTTGGCGCCCTCCTGGAAGCCCTTGGCACGGAGGTCCGTGGTCGAGATGCCGGGCTTCACGTTGTTCACGAACACCTTGCCCTTGCCACCGATCAGCTTGGCGAGGGTGTCAGCGGCCGTCTTCCCGCCGCCGAGGTTGTCGGAGGCGATCTGCGACACCGCGACGCTCGCGTTGTCGAGCGTGGTGTCCACGAGCACGATCTTCGAGCCGTTCGACTCGGCCTGCTTGATCGGCGCGTACATCGCCTTCGTGTCGGTCGGCGCGATCAGGATCGCGTCCGGCTTCTTGGCCGCGACCGCGTTCACGATCGGGGTCTGAAGCGAGGCGTCGAACTGGTCGGGCCCCTGGAAGTTCAGGCTCACGCCCTCCTTCTTGGCCTCGGCCTGCGCTCCGCAGTTCATGGTGATGTAGAACTCGTCGCCCTTCACGCCGGCGATCAGGGTGAGCTTCTTGCCCTGGGCGCTGCCGCCACCGCCGCTGGTCGAGTTGTTGTTGTTGCCGCCACCACAGCCTGCTCCCACGGCGACGGCCAGGGACAGCCCGGCCGCGAGGAGCACGCGTAGGCCACGCGTGGATTTGCGTGACATCTGGTCCCTCTCCCTCCTGATTGAGTTGATCTCGTTCATCGGTTTTGCACTGAGCGTCGGCGGAGCTGGTCGAGGTAGACGGCGCCGATCAGCACCGCGCCGACCGCGACCTGCTGCCAGAACGGCTGAACGCCGATGATCACGAACCCGTTCTGCAGGACCGCCGGGATGAAGACGCCGAACACGGACCCAAGGACCGTGCCGATGCCGCCGAACAGGCTGGTACCGCCGATTACGACGGCGGCAATGGCCTGAAGGTTGTCCGTGTTGTGACCTCCGATCGTCGTTGTCGCGAAGCGCGCGACGTTCATGAATCCAGCCAGGCCTGCGAGCACTCCTGAGAGCGCGTAGACCTTGATGAGGTGCCGGTCGACCGCGATGCCGGCACGGCGTGCCGCCTCCTCGTTCGACCCGATCGCGTAGGTGTTGCGCCCGAAGCGGGTCATCGCGAGCACGATCCCGAACACGATCGCCACGCTGAACGCGATGATCACCAGGTACGGCACCTGGTTGAACACGCGTCCGGTGCCGATCGTGTCGATCAGCTTGGTGGGTACCTCCCGCTCGTCAACCCCGCCCGTAATGAGCAGCGCCGCGCCGAGCGCCATGCCGAGCGTGCCGAGCGTGACGATGAGCGCCGGGATCTTGGCCTTGGCCACGAGGAAGCCGTTCAGCGTCCCCCATGCGAGCCCGGCGGCGAGCGAGGCAACGAGCCCGATAAGAATCGTGCCCCAGTTGTTGCCGCCCACCGAGTTCATCAGCTTGGCGGCCACCACGCCGCTGAACACGAGTACCGCGCCCACTGACAGGTCGATGCCCGCGGTGATGATCACGTAGGTCATGCCGACGGCGAGCACGAGCAGCACAGCTGCGTCGGTCGCGATGTTGCGGGCGTTCGACGACGAGACGAAGCTCGTGTACTCGAGCGCGGAGAAGACGACGATCAGGCCGACCAGGATGAGGCCGATCCAAGTGCTCGACCCGGTCACGAAGCGCTGCCACCAGGGCACCCGCTCGCGCGGCTCCTCTTCGAGGATGGCGGGCTCTTGTTGCGGTGCTGTGCTGGTCTCGCTCATGCCGCCTCCTGTGCGATCGCCCCGGTCATGGCTCCCACCACCGCTTCCATGGTCGTGTCGGAGGTCTTGAACTGAGCGACGCGCTCGCCGAGCCGCAGCACCTCGATGCGGTCCGCCACCTCGAACACCTCGGGCATGTTGTGGCTGATCAGGACGACCGACAGCCCCTGCTCGCGCACGCGCCGGATGAGGTCGAGCACGTGCCGTGTCTGCACCACGCCGAGTGCGGCCGTCGGCTCGTCCATGAACACGACCTTGCTGGCCCACGTGACCGCGCGGCTCACCGCCACGCCCTGCCGCTGGCCACCCGACATGTTCGCGACGGGCGCCGAGGAGTCCTGCAGGCCTATCCCGAGCGTCTTGAACGCCTCGTCGGCGCGCCGGTGCATCTCGCGCTTGTCGAGGAATCCGAGCTTGCCGAGCACGCCGCCGCGCAGCACCTCGCGTCCCATGAACAGGTTTGCGGCTGGATCGAGATCGGCCGCGAGGGCGAGATCCTGGTAGACGGTTTCGATTCCGAGCGCGCGCGCCTCGAGAGGTGTGTGGATCGCGACGGGGCGGCCCTCGAAGAGGATCTCGCCCGCGTCCGGAGCCAGCACGCCGGCGAGTGTCTTCACGAGCGTGCTCTTGCCTGCGCCGTTGTCTCCCACGAGCGCGACGACCTCGCCGGAATTGACGGTGAAGTTCGCGCCGCGGAGGGCGTGAACTCGACCGAAGTTCTTCACTATGCCGCGCGCCTCGAGTAGAGGCTCAGCCATTGGTGCTCAACTCCTTTCGGCCGCAGCCAGGGTTGGGATCGGGGGTAGGGTGTCGGCGCTCTCGTACAGGCCGGCGGCGACGCCGCCGAGGAGCGCCGCGCCGCGCGCTCCGGCCTGGACCACGGCCGGCGTCTCGAAGCGCCCGATGCGGTCCTTCGCCGCCATCACCGCGCGCTCGCGCGACCATCCGCCGGTCGACACGATGCGCCCGCGGGGGCCTGCGATGTCCTCGATGTGTGCGAGCACGCGCTCCACGCCGGAGACGGCCGATTCGATCGCGCCGCGCCAGATCGCGGCCGCGGGCAGGTCTTCCGGCAACTCGAGAGGCGGGCGCTCGAACGAGTACAGGTCGAGCGGAATTTCTGGCACGTCGCTGGGCGGGAGCGCCATCGCAGCGGAGTCGAGTGCGTCGCGCTCCGCGTCCGTTACTCCGAGCGCGCCGAGCACCTCGGTAAGCGCGAGGCCGCTCCACACTGCGCCGAGCAGCGCATGGCGCCCCTCGACCGCGTGCCAGCCCACGGTCACGCCGCCGGCCACGGAGCGGCGCACCTGATCGGCGTCGAGCGGAGCCGCCACGCGCACGAGCGCCTCGGCCGTGCCGCTCGAGTCGAGCACGTCGCCGGGGTCCACGACGCCCGCGCCGACGCCAGCGCACAGATGGTCGTGGCCGCCCACGGTGAGGGCAGCGCCCGCCGCCTCCGGCAGCGCCGAAACGTCAACCGTGCCGATCGGCGTGCCCGCGAGCACCAGCTCGCCCTGCAGCTCCTCGGGTAGCCCGACCCATTCGAAGGCCTCGTGGAAGGGCGCCTTTGTGCTCAGATCGAGCAATCCGGTGCGCGACGTGAGCGACAGCTCGGACACGTGCCTCGCGCCGAGACGGTGAGCGACCCACTCGGCCACGTTGAACCAACGTGCGCCTGCCCGTGTCTCTGGGCGATGATGCACGAGCCAGCGCAACTTGGCGAGCGTGCATAGCGCCGTGGCCGGCAGGCCAGTGCGCTCGGCGAACCTCTCGGGCCCGAAGTCGGCCGCAATGCGAGCCGCCTCCTCCTCGCCTCGCGTGTCGTGCCAGACGATCGTGGGCGCGAGCACCTCGCCGCGGGCGTCGAGCAATACGCCAGCCTCCGCCATGCTCGTCACGCCGACACCGCGCACGCGTCCCTCGGGGGCGTTGGCGAGCGCCCCGCGCGCGGCCGCGAGGGCCGCGTCGAAGAGAACCTGCGGGTCGGTCTCGGCTCCCGTCTCCACCCGCTGCCAGGGAGTCGGCGCCTCGCCGTGCGCAAGTTCGCGGCCGTCGGCGTCGACCACCGCCGCTTTGGACACGCTCGTGCCCACGTCGATCCCGAGGAGCAGGTCTCTCATGCCGCCGCCTCCTGTGCAGGTGCGGGCGGGCGGCAGGCGAGCGCCACGAGTTCGCCGTCTAGACGGCAGTCCCCCGCGCTCCACGGCAGCAGCACGGAATCGCCGCGTCGGACCGGAAGGGGCTCGCCGCTCTCGCACGCGAGCGTGCCACTCCCCTCGGTCACGACCAGGATCGCGAACCCTTGCTCGATCTCGGCGGCCGCATCGGGATCCAGCCGCTCGGCACGGAAGAAGCCGTCAGCCGTGCGCGGCAGCAGCGAGTGTCCTGAATCACCGCCGTTCACGAGCTCGCTTGGGTCCGAGCGCGTGAGCTGTACACAGCGAAGCGCGGTGTCCCAGCCGAGGCCGAGCGTGGCCTCATCGCCGTCGCCGTCGCCGTCGGCGAAGCCGCGCCACTCGAGCAGCACGGACAGGTCGGTCGGCTCCTGCAGCTCGACGATGAGCACGCCCTCGCCGATCGCGTGCGCCACGCCCGCCGGCACGAAGATCGCGTCGCCGGGCCGCACGTCCACTCGGTTGAGCGAGCCGAGCATCGCCTCGGTGTCCTGCTCGCGCACCCAGCGCTCGAGCGTCTCCGGATCTATGTCCTCGCTGAAGCCGACGCCGACGTTGGCGCCGGGCGCCGCGCCGATCACGAGCCAGGCCTCGGTCTTCCCGTATGGCGTGCCGAGCTCCGCGCGTGCGAAGGAATCGTCCGGGTGGACGTGCACGGGCAGCCTCTGTCCGGCGTCGAGCAGCTTCACGAGCAGCCCGGGATCCGCGCCGCGTGTGGCGGCGTGCTCGGGGCCGAAGAAGCCGACGGGGTCGGCGCCGGCGGCATCCCTCAGGAGCGTGCCGTCCGGCAGCCGACTGAGGCCGAGCTGCTTCTCGCCGAACACCGTGGTCATCGAACCGACCCAGTCCTCGGGCATGTTGTCCCCCTCCGGCTCGCTGCCGCGCAGCGCGGCGATGGCCGCGCCTCCGCGGTAGAAGCGCGGCACCCCATTCGGCGGCAGCACGACGGGCCTCACGGCGCGATCTCCCCGGATCCGCGTGGCACGAGCTCGCACGGCACGATGCGCTCGACCGGTTGCCGCGCGCCGTCCCCGTCGAGCCGGGCGTACGCGAGCTCAGCGGCGATGCGGCCCATCTCCTCGGGCGCGTTGCGCACCACCGTCACAGGCGTGGCAAGCATGTCGGCGAGCTCGAAATCGTCGAAGCCCACGAGCGCGACCGGGCGCGGCGCGTCGCGCAGCGCGCGCAGGACGCCGATCGTGTTGCGGTTGTTCGACGAGAAGAGCGCGGTGGGACGATCGCTCTCGGGGAGAGCGAGCAGCTCGCGTCCCGATTGTTCGGCGGCGACGGCGTCGTGCGAGCCGGCCCGAATGAGCTCCTCGCGCACTGCAATGCCGGCGTCCGCGAGCGCGGTGCGGTAGCCGTCGAGCCGCACGCGGGCGGTGTACAGCGCCGGCGGGTCGCCGACGAAGCCGATCCGCTCGTGGCCGCGCTGCACCAGGTGCTCGACCGCGGCGCGCGCGCCGCCGTGGTTGTCCACGAGCACGCTGTCGGCAGGCAGTCCCTCGGGCGGGCGGTCGAGGAAGACGATCGGCGTCTCGGCGCGCAGGTCAGGCATCAGGTAGCGGTGATCCGAACCGGCCGGCACGATCAGGAGCGCGTCGACCAGGCGCCGGAGAAGCCCGAGCGCCAGCTGGCGCTCGCGACTCGGATCCTCCTCGCACGAGCCCGTGATCAGGATGTGGCCGCGCTCGTGTGCGACGTCCTCGACGGCGCGGGCGACCGCCGAGTAGAAGGGGTTCGCGACGTCCTCGATGATCAGCCCGAGCGCGCCTGCCCGACCGCGGCGCAGCCCGCGCGCGAGGTCGTTCCGCGCGAAGCCGAGCTGCGCGATCGCCGCATCCACGCGCGCGGCGGTATCGGGCCGCACGCCCGGCTCGTCGTTCACAACCCGCGACACGGTCTTCACGCTCACACCCGCGGTGCTAGCGACGTCTCGCATCGTCGGCCTTGCCACCTATGGGACCTCTCCATCTCCCACGCCTGACAACGATGTCCAGGCTTCCTCGTGCGGCACCGTAGAGCGTGCCTGACAACGTTGTCAAGAGCGGAAATGTTGTGCTTCAGTTGAGCAACGTCTCGGTCGGCGGTGCGCTTGACGCGAGCTCCGCGGCCCGCTCAGGGTCGATCACGCCCGCCGTCGCGGACTCGACGCTGGCCGCGGCCGTGGCGAGCCCGAAGGCCACCGCCGCGCCCAGATCTTCGCCGCGCTCGAGCGCCGCGGCCAGGCCTCCGGCGAACGAGTCGCCCGCGCCGATCGGGTTGTGCACGGTCACGTTCGGGGCGGGATGCCAGATCACGTTCGATCGATTGGCCAGGGCGGCGCCGGCACCGCCGGCGGTGACGACCGCCGCGCGCGCGCCGCGGCTCACGAGCTCCGCCGCCGCCGTGCCCGCGCGGTCGCGCACCGCGACCGGGTCGCCCGCCTCCACGCTCTCGTCGGCGCGGCCGTGAAGCAGCCCCTCGGCCTCCGCCAGGTTCGGCGTCACGACGTCAGGGTTCGCGTCGAGCGCCGCGCCCAGCACGTCGCCCGCGCCGTCCACGATCGCCGTCACACCAGCGCGCTCGGCGAGCACCGCGAGGCGCGCGTAGGCGTCGCGCGGAGTGCCGGGCGGGAGGCTGCCGCTGCACACCATGACGCTGTGCTCGGCGAAGCCCTCGGCCACGACCGCCTCGTAGCGGTCCCAGTCGCCCTCGCCGAGCGTGGGTCCGGGCTCGTTGAGAACCGTCACGCGTCCTCCGCGCTCGAGCACGACGATCGCGGCGCGCAGCTCGCCGGCGACCTCCACGGGCCGCAGCTTCAGCCCCTCGTCGGCGATGAGGCGTGCGACCGCCCGGCCCGTGTGGCCCGGGGTGAAGCCCACGAGCAGCGCGGGGGCGCCGAGCTCGCGGGCCACCCGCGCGACGTTAACGCCCTTGCCGCCCGGCGTGATGGCGGCGTTCTCGAACCGCAGCACATGGCCGGGTAGCAGCTCGTCGATCGTCAGAGTGCGATCGATGGTGAGGTTGGGACCCGCAATCAGCATTGGGACAGCATCGTGCTTATGATCTGACAACGTTGTCAAGCCACTACCGTCTGAACCGTCTGTTCGACGCGCGCTCGGGCCGCTGCATCGACGTGGCCGTCGACCACGGCTTCTTCGGTGAGCCGCCGTTCCTCGCCGGGATCGAGGACATGGGTGCCGCGATCGACACGCTCGTCGCGGCAGGCCCGGATGCCATCCAGCTCACGGTCGGCCAGGCGCCGCTGCTGCAGTCGAAGCCTGGTCGCGAGAAGCCGGCGCTCGTGCTGCGCGTGGACGTGGCCAACATCTACGGCCCGGAGCCGCCGTCGGAGCCGTTCAGCTCCGTGGTCGACGACGCGGTCGGCCACGCGGTGCGCCTCGATGCCGCCTGCGTCTGCGTGAACCTCCTGGACATCCCCGGCATGGACGGCCTGCGGCGCCAGTGCGTCGAGAACATCGCGGCGCTGCGGACAGCATGCGACCGCACCGGCATACCGCTCATGGTGGAGCCGCTCGTGATGAAGCCGGGCGCGAGCGGTTATGACTCTGACGGCGACCTCGACCGCATCCTCGCGCTCGTGCGGCAAGCGACCGAGCTCGGTGCCGATCTGATCAAGGCCGATCCGGCCGACGACCTCTCGCAGTACCACCGCGTAATCACTGTCGCGCGCGTGCCGGTGCTCGTACGCGGCGGTGGCCGCGTCCCCGACGACGAGCTGCTTCGGCGCACACACGCGGTGCTCGAGCAGGGGGCCGCGGGCATCGTGTACGGCCGCAACATCATCCAGCACGCCAGCCCGGCCGGCATGGTCGCTGCGCTGCGCGCCGTCGTGCACGAGGGCGTCTCGCCGGAGGTTGCTGCCGAGTCGCTCGCCGGAGCGCCGCGGTGACGACGGAGCGAGTCCGCGTCGGCATCATCGGCGGCGGGCTCATGGGCCGGGAGCTGGCGGGTGCGATCGGGCGCTGGGCCGTGCTCGAGCAGCATCCCATTTGGCCCGAGCTCGTGGCCGTGTGTGACACGAACCCCGAGGCTCTCGCCTGGTTCGATCGCATCGAGAGCGTTCGGCTGCGCGCCGCCGACTACACCGAGCTGCTCGCCGACGATGAGATCGACGTGCTCTACATCGCGGTGGCGCACCATCTGCACGAGCGGCTGTACCTCGACGCGATCGCGGCGGGCAAGGACTTCCTCGCGGAGAAGCCGTTCGGCATCGACCTCGACGCGGCCACGCGGATCGTGGCGGCGCTCGAGGCGAGCCCGGAGCTGTTCGTGCGCTGCTCGAGCGAGTTTCCCTTCTTCCCGGGTGCGCAGCTCGCGTTCGAGGCGATCCGCTCGGGCGCGCTCGGCGAGCTGGTAGAGGTCGAGAACGCGTTCTTGCACTCGAGTGACCTGGATCGCAGCAAGCCGATCAACTGGAAGCGCCAGGCGCGCTATTGCGGCGCGATCGGCGTGATGGGCGATCTCGGCATGCACGTGACGCACGTACCGCTCCGGCTGGGATGGCGGCCCCGATCCGTCTTCGCTGAGCTGCAGGACATCGTGAAGGAGCGCCCCGGCCCGGACGGCGAGTTGGTCCGTTGCGACACGATCGACAACGCGTCGCTCTACTGCGACGCCGGGTTTCCGCTCACGCTCCGCACCTACCGAATCGCGCCGGGGAACATGAACACCTGGCGCCTCAGTGCCATCGGCATGGACGGCGGCGTTGTCTTCTCCACGGCCGAGCCGAAGACGGTGCGGCGCTTCGCGATCCGCGACGGCCGTCAGGTATGGGAGCAGCTCGAGGTCGGCAGCCAGTCGTCGTTTCCGACGATCACCGGCGGCATCTTCGAGTTCGGCTTCGCCGACGCAATCCTCCAGATGTGGGCGTCGTTCCTCGCGGAGCGTGCGGGCGCGCTCGGCGATCGCTTCGGCTGCGCCACGCCGCACGAGGCGTTCGAGAGCCACCGCATCTTCGCCGCGGCGCTGCGTTCGGGCGAGACGGCCTCCGCGGAGCCAGTGCCCGGCGCCTGACCTGGCGTCAGGCGCGAGTTTGCGGCCTACACTCGTAGAAAGCGCCGGCAGACCGGACACCCTCACCGCCGCGCTTCCCAACGAGGGAGGAAAGGGTCGGACATGGCCCACAGAAAGAACATCATCGCGCGGGCGATCGCGCACCAGCGATCGGATTCCGGGCGCCCCACAGAGCCGGGCGACGCGCTCTCCGAGGAGGGCACAACACTTGACGCTCTGCTCGCGCGGCTGGACCGGCTCGAGGCGCAGCTGGAAGGCCTGCAGGACGCGGTGTACCGCGAGGCCTTGCGCCAGAACGGACGCATAACGGCAATCTCCAAGAGTCGCCACAACGCGGCGGGCCATCAATGAAGGCGGTCGAGCCGGCGTTCTTCGTACCCGGACACGACGACGAGCCGGCAGAGGCCGAGGCCGCGTACACGACGATCCGCAAAACAATCACTGTGAGCACCGGCCACGTTCCGCGCGACCGACGCATCTGGCGGCTCTCGGCGCGACGCGGGGGACGCGATTGCATCACGCAGGTCGGCCTTCCAGATCCACTCTCGAGCGAGCTCGTCGTCGCGATACTCGACCTCGGGACGCACAAGCCGTTCGCGGTGTACTCGCGCTGCTCTCACGGAGGCGACGAGATCGAGGAGCTCCAGCTCCAGCAGGTGTACGAGGTCGTCGAGTTCCCACCCTTGCTGTAGCGTTGACAGCCACGGTTGGGCACACCGCCCGACCTCAGATGTGCACAGCGCCCGTTGGTTGTCGCCACAGAGCTTCTTCCCGCGTCGCCGCAAGAGCACAGGAGGAAGCACATGCCAACAGGCACAGTCAAGTGGTTCAGCGACGAGAAGGGCTTTGGCTTCGTCACCCCTGACGAGCCCGGAGCCGACCTGTTCGTCCATCACACCGGCATCGTCGGCGACGGGTACAAGTCGCTCGCCGAGAACTCCAAGGTGCAGTACGACAGCGAGCCCGGGGACAAGGGTCCCAAGGCCGTCAACGTTCAGCTGATCTAAGCCTTTCCGGGTCTAGCCCTGGCCGCCATTGACGTCACCACCCTGACCGACGGCGGCCAGGACCCGATGGAGATCGCTCGCCGGGTCGCCGCGTTCATCGAGCCCGCGCGCGAGACGCTCGACCTCGCGCTCTACGACGTGCGCCTGCCGTCTCCGATCGCCGAGGTGGTGAAGGGCGCGATCACCGCCGCCGCGCAGCGCGGCGTCCAAGTGCGGCTCGCGTACAACCTCGACAACGAGCGGCATCCCAAGCCGCTGCCACCTCCGCCGCGCACGGAGCCGACGCTCCTCGAGACGCTCGGCGTGCCGATGTGCGGCATTCCCGGCGAGCCCGACCTGATGCACCACAAGTATGTGATCCGCGACGGGCAGAGCGTCTGGACGGGATCGACAAACTGGACGGCGGACTCGTGGTCGCGCGAGGAGAATGTGGTGCTCACCGTGGACTCGCCTGAGCTGGCGGCGAATTACACGCGCAATTTCGAGGAGCTCTGGAGCACGCGCGAGGTGGACAAGAGCGGGCGCGAGGAGCCGGCCGCAGTTGACGTCGGCGGCGTTCGCGTGAGCGCCTGGTTCTGCCCTGGAAAGGGGGAGGACCTCTCGCACCGGATCGCCGCCGCGCTCGGGCGGGCGCGCCGCGTGCGCATCGCATCGCCCGTGATCACGTCGGCGCCCGTGCTGGCGACGCTGGCTCAGATCGCCTGCGACGGGCGCTGCGACGTGGCGGGCGTGGTCGACGCGACGCAGATCGCCCAAGTGCGCCAGCAGTGGCACGCCAACGGCAACGCCCGCTGGAAGCTGCCGCTGCTCGCGACGGTGTTCGAGCGCAGCGCCTTCACCGGCAAGATCTCGACGCCCTACCGGCCGGGCAGCGTTCACGACTACATGCACGCGAAGGTCACGGTCGCCGACGACATCGTCTTCGCCGGCAGCTTCAACCTCTCGCACTCCGGGGAGCAGAACGCCGAGAACGTGCTCGAGATCCGCGACGCCGGGCTTGCGGAGCGGCTCAGCGCCTTCATCGACCAAGTGCGTTCCCGCTATCGGCCGGTGCCGCCCGAAAGCGGGGACTACACGCGCGACCTGAACGACTAGGCCGCGAAAAGAGTGAGGTCCGGCTCTCGCTCGCCGCGGAGCACGTCGAGGTCCACCTCGACCCAGCCGATGCCGCGCGACTCGGCCAGCACGCGTGCCTGAGGCTTCACCACCTGCGCCGCCAGGACGCCCCGGCAGCGGGACATGCCGGGCTCCTGGCGGATGCGCTCCAGGTACCGCGTGAGCTGCTCGACCGCCTGGATGGTCCCGATGCGCTTGATCTCCACGGCCACCCAGCAGTCCGCGGAGTCGCGGCACATGAGGTCGACGGGGCCGATGTCGGTGGCCCATTCGCGCTTCACGAGCCGAAAGCCCTCGCCGCACCACTCAGGCGACTCCGCCAAGAGCTCCTGAAGGTGGCGCTCCACGCCGTCCTTCTGGAGCGCGGCAGCCTCGCCCATGTCGTGAGTCACGTCGGACACTACCTCGGCGAAGCGGATCTCGAGCCGATCGTCCGCGCCCACCTTGCGCACCTCGAGCCCCTCGCCCGTCTCTTCGACCACGCACGGGGGCGTCATCCAATTTTCCGGCTTGTAACCCCCGGCGTCCGAGTGGACCATCACCGAGCCGTCCGACTTGATGAGCAGCAGCCGCAGCGCCTCAGGCAGCACCGCGCTCAGGCGGCCCGAGTAGCGGACTTCACAGCGAGCGACGATCAGGCGCATGGAGCGGGTAAACGTACGGCCGCGGCCGGACACAACCTTCGGAAGGATGCGGGCGCGCCGGATGCGCTAAGACGTTCGCCGTGCCGCTGCAACTTCTCGTGCTGGCCCTTGACGCGGCGCTGTACCCGACGCTCCTCGCGGCTGTTGTGGTCCTGCTCTCACAGCCAAGGCGGCGTCCGCTGCTGACCGCCTACCTCGCCGGCGGGCTCACGATCAGCATCGGCCTCGGCCTCGGAATCGTCGCTGCGCTGAAGGACTCGAAAGCGGTGGACAGCAGCCATTCGGGCTTGAGCTGGGTCATGGACCTGGCCGTCGGCGGGCTGGCGATGCTCCTCGCTGTCGCGCTCGCCACCCGGGCCGATGTGCGCTTCCGGGAGCGACGCCGGTCCACTCGTCCGGCGAAACCCGTCGACGCCGACGAGGAGAAGAAGGAGCCGCTCTCGCAACGCGTGCTCGCGCGCGGCTCGGTCCCAACGGTGCTCATTGCCGCGCTGGCGCTCAATCTGCCGGGTGCCGCATACCTCGTCGCGCTCAAGGACATCGCCGCGGCGCACCACCCGACCAGCGTGGATATCGCTCTCGTCGTCGGCTTCAACCTCATCATGTTCCTGCTGGCAGAAATCCCGCTGCTCGGGTTGATCTTCGCCCCAGAGCAGACGGTGGCGCGAGTGAAGCGCGTCAATGCCTGGTTTTTGGCGAACAGCCGCACCATCGCGGTCGTCCTGAGTGCCGTGCTCGGAGCGTTCCTCATAACGCGCGGCATCGTGAACTCCTGACAAGGCCGATTCTTCGGAGTTTCATACGCGCCTCACACGCTCCGCTGAAGGTCGGATGGTTGGATTGGGCGAGTGATCGGCACGGACGGAAAGGAGGATCGGTGAACCGCCTTCGCCGCGCCGCTGCCATCACGGCGGCGGCCGGGCTCCTGACGGCCGGCGGCGCTCTCGGAAGCGGCCTGCTCTCAGGCGCCGCCGGGGCGAACACCGACACGACCCCGACGACGACTGCCCCGGCGGCGTCGAATGGTCAATCCCGGGGCGGCTCGGGATCCAACTCCTCGAGACCCCCGTGCCACCACAACGCCGCATCCCCGCAACAGGGATCCGGCAGCACCTAGACGCGAGCGGGGCGGGACGAGCTCATGCGAACTCGATTACCGAGCGAATCCCGTCCTGCGCCTCCATCAGCTCGAAGCCGCGGTTCACGTCGTCGAGCCGGATGCGGTGCGACACGAACGGATCGACGTCGATGTCGCCGGCAAGGTAGCTCTCCACGAACTCGGGCACCTGGTCCCGGCCCTTCACGCCGCCGAAGGAGGACCCGGCCACGCGGCGGCCGGTGATCAGCAGGCGCGGGACGATGTCGAGCGTCTCACCCTTGCCTGCCACCCCGGCGACCGTGCACAGTCCCCAACCCATGCGCGCGGCCTGGACGGCCTGGCGCATCACGGCGACGTTGCCCGTGGCCTCGAAGGTGTAGTCGGCGCCGAAGCCGCCCGTCATCTCGAGGATGCGTTCCACCACGTCCGGGCCGCCCTGCATGACGTCCGTGGCACCCTGGCCGCGCGCGAGCTCGAGCCGGTCGTCGGAGAGGTCCACGCACACGATCCGGTCGGCGCCCTGGAGACGGCAGCCCGCCACGGCGCCGAGGCCGACCATGCCCGCGCCGAAGACGATGCACGTCGAGCCGGGTTCGACCTCGGCGGTGTTAATCGCGGCGCCGAGGCCGGTCGAGAGGCCGCACGCGAACAGGCAGGCGCGGTCAACCGGCGCATCCGGATTCACCCTGGCGAGCGCGATCTCGGGCATGACGGTGTACTCCGCGAACGTGGAAGTGCCCATGAAGTGCCGGACCGGCTCACCGTTGCGCGAGAGGCGGGCGGTGCCGTCGGGCAGGAAGCCACTGTTCTGCTGCTCGCGAATCGCCAGGCACAGATTCGTCCTGTCGCTCAGGCAGTGGACGCACTCCCGGCACTGCGGCGAGAAGAGCGTGACCACGTGGTCGCCTGGCGAGAGCGAGGTCACGCCATCACCGATCTTCTCCACCACACCCGCGCCCTCGTGCCCGAGCACGGTGGGCGCATACCCGGAGGGATCCGCGCCGGAGGCCGTGTAGAGATCGGTGTGGCAGACCCCGCACGCCTCGAGGCGGACCAGCACCTCGCCCGCCTTCGGCTCTGCCAGATCCAGCTCCTGAACCTCGAGCGGGGCACCGAACTCCTCGAGCACAGCCGCGCGAATCCTCATCTCCAAGCTCCTCCTCTCGCCGGGCGTCGGTGAGTATCCAACGGCGGGCTCTGCGGGCGCAACATCGCCCTGCAGCCGGTGTCCGGTCTGCCGATCACCGAGGCGATGACGCCCGCCGAAGCCACCCACGAGTCAGCCCCCAGCGAGTTCGTGCTCTACGAGGAGTACCTCGGCGTGTACCTGGCGATGCGCCCGGGCGACGGCGGCTGGCTCATCGAGACCCGCAAGACGCCGGATGGGGAGGCAGTCGCCAGCTTCAAGCGCCCGCTTGTGCACGTGCTGGAGTGGCTCACGAGTGAGAAGGCGGCGTGGGCGCTGTCCTCGCACCGCGACAAGCTCGAGGCCGTGCGCGCAGCCGCGAAGGAGCTGCTCCGCTCGCTGCCACCCGGCTCGTTCATCGGGGCCGAGGAGGTGGGCGCGATCGAGCTCGCCGCCGACCGCATGCAGGTGCTGCGGCGCGATCTCGACGAGGTGGTGGATCACGAAGGGCGCGCGCGGCGACGGCGCCGAGTGGAGGAGATGGTCGCGTCTGGAGAGATCGGGGCGACACCGAGTTCGAGGACGAAGAGCGCATCGCGAGCTTCGAGGGACGGCGCAACGGCCGGCCGGTGCTCTGCGATCTCGAGCCGTCGGGGTGGCGGCTGCGCGGCTCCCTCATCTCAGTCACGCTCGGCGAAGCACTCGAGCTGATCGGCTCAGTGGAGCGCCAGGCGGCCATCGCCCGCCATCATCGCGCGCTCGAACTGGCGCGCCGCGCCGCGCTGAAGACGCTGGAGGACGTGCCGCTCGGCGACTGGCCCGAGGTACTCGAGACCGCGGCGGCGATGTACACGTTCACCGGGCTGGCGCGCGAGATCGAGGAAGCGGTCGAGGTACGCAGCGCCGCCGACGTTCCGCTCTACTAGGCAGGCTCAGACGAGCCGCGGCACGGCCTGTGCCGTGAGCACCGCTCCCGCACACACGATCACGAGGGCCGACACCGCCGGCAGCGCCTTCACGACGCCGCCGCCGAAGAAGCTCACGCGCGTCAGCGCCCGCCGCGCGTAGACCACGGCGAGGCCCAGGGCCGTGAGCGTGCCGGCGAGGCCGAAGCTGAAGGCGAGGATCAGGAGCAGCCCGAGCGCGACCTCGTGCTGGGAGATTGCGCCGAGCAGCACCACGAGCGCGGACGGGCAGGGGATGAGGCCCGCGGACGCCCCCATCCCGAGCAGCCCCTTCCAGCTGATCTCATCGGGCGGGTGGTGGTGATCGTGATCGTGGTGATGGTCGTGATCGTGGTGACGATGCGGATGCGCGCGGGAGCGTGCCCGCAACCGCGAGCGCAGCACCGCGGCTCCGATGCTCACGACGAGCAGGCCGGAGGCGAGGTTCAGCCAGGGGTAGAGGTCCTCAGGCACGATGAACTGCGACAGCAGCAGAGTGACTACGCCGAGGGCGAACACGCCGATCGTGTGGGTGACAGTGACGGTGGCGCCGAGCGCCACGGCGTGCCGCGGCCGGCCGCGCGCGCCGACGAGATAGGCCGCGACCATCGCCTTGCCGTGGCCCGGCGAGAGCGCGTGCACCGCGCCCCAGGCGAACGCAGCAAGCAGCAGGAACACCAGCACACCGTGCCCGGCGATGGCATCGTCGAGCACCTTCGTGAAGCCGTCGCCGGACCGGTCATGCGTCACCTGCGCGCTCGCGAACGGGCTGGGCGGTGCGCTCACCGTGCCGTGCCCCGGCTTCGCGCTGAACCGAGCGCTGCGCTGGTCGAGCGGCGACGACAGCGTGTCCTTCGGGTAGGCGCGCAGCCCACCGGTCGGGTCGGCTGCCGGCACGCTCGAAGTCACGGCCGTACCCCACCCCGGCTGGATCACGATCGCCTTCCAGCCCACCCTGCCCTCGAAGGTGCCGTCGTGGATGTGTACCGAGCGCGCGCCGGCCACGCGGGCGGAGAGGGGAATCTCCACCCGCGTCAACTTCAGCCCGCCCTGTCCGGGTGGGAAGCTGATCGACGCTCCGGGCTGCAGCTCGAGCGGCAGGCGGCGGCCGTCCACCGTCAGCTCGACGCCGCGCATCACCTCCGTGCGCTTTCGCGCGAGCACCTCGGCGGGTGCGAGCCCGCGTTCCTGGAACGTCGGGATCTCTGCCTGGTCGAGGATGTAGCGAACCTGCACCTGGTCGGCAGACACCCTCACCTGGTCGAGGTGGTTGATGCTGAAGTTGCCGAGCGGGTGCGCGTGCGCCGCCGCCGGGGCGAGCCCGAGGAGCGCGAGAGCGACCAGGACGAGCAGGATGCGCCTCACCGGAGAGCCTCCTGCGCTTGGCGTGCGTAAAGCGGGTTGAACCGCGGGTTGAGCTCGAGCGAGCGGGCGAGGTAGGCGCGAGCGCAGTCAAGCCGGCCCGCCGCCCGCGCCGCCATGCCGGCGTGGAACAGGAACATCGGATCGCGCGAGCCGAGCCGCAGCGCGCGCTGTGCCCAGCGAAGCCCGGCGCCCGGTCGCCCCGCGCGCGTGTACGCCCAGCCGAGTGCGTCGGCGGAGCGCACGCTCGACGCCTCACTCCAAGCGCGCCGCGCCAGCATGACGGCCCGCTTAGGGCTGCCGTGGCTCGCCTCGAACAGCGCGAGATCCACGTCGGTGTTCACGCCGTTCGCCTGCAGCAGCCGCTCCTCAGCTCGCACGAGGGCGAGGTCGTGGCGCGCCTGCGCACGCCGCCCCGCGGCCTGCTCCGTCTCGCCGAGGCCCACCACGTATTCGGGCAGCGGCAGCCGCGCGACCGCGGAGCTGTATCGGCGTATCGCGGCACCGAGGTCGCCGCGCGCCGCCTCCACACGCGCGAGCCCGGCGCTCGCCGGCACGTAGCCCGGGAAGCGAGCGAGCGCGGTCCGGTATGCCTCGCGCGCGGCGCCGAGGCGCCCGGTGTCGAAGAGCAGGTTGCCGAGGAGCGTCTGCACATACGCGACGTTCTCGG
>DASVXS010000238.1:0-7924 GCA_036392575.1 Thermoleophilaceae bacterium
GGGAGCGCCGATCACGCTCGGCGCGGTGCTGCGCGTGAAGCACGGAGACAAGACCTTTATCGCGCATCCCTCGCGCAACTACTACCCGTCGCAGGACCTCGCACAGGGCGGCACCTTCGGGCGCTTCTTCGAGGGCGAGGCCAACTCCGAGATCGCGATGACGTGGGGCCTCTCGAAGAACTTCTGGGCGGCCGTCACGCCGGACATCTCGCCCCTCATGAAGCCGATCGCCGTGGCCAACAAGAAGTTCTCGAAGTCGAGCCCCGACGAGCAGGGGCTGATCCTCGCGGCGATCACCGAGAGCTACGCGAGCAAGGCCCCGCCCGCCACGTTCCGCCTGATCGTCTCGCCGATGGTGTCGTGGATCTGGATCGGGGGCGCGATCGCGATCCTCGGTGCGCTGATGGCCGGCTGGCCTTCGCCTGAGGCGCGCCGGCGGCGGGTCACGAGCCTGTACGCGGCTCGGCTCGGCCGCGACCTGTCGCGCGCGTAGGGCGTCATGGATCTCGTGCTCGTGGTGATCGTGCTCGTGGTCGTGGTCGCCTTCATCGTGGCCGGACCGCTGCGGCGCGGCGCCGAGTCCGACCGCCGCGAGGACGAGCGGCGCGCCGCGCTCGAGGCCGCGAAGGAGGCCAAGTACCGCGAGATCCGCGACGCCGAGCTTGACTTCCAGATGGGCAAGCTCTCGGAGGCCGACCACCGGGCCGTGGACCGCGAGCTGCGCGGCCAGGCAATCGAGATCCTGCGCCAGATCGACGAGCTCGAGGGCGCCGAGGGAGACGAGCGCCCGCCCGCCACGTCAGCCGGCCGCTAAGCTCACCGCCATGGTCGTAGGCATTCTCAGCGGTCTTCAGGTGTTCGTCTCGATCGTCCTGATCATGCTGGTGCTCATGCATTCCGGGAAGGACGCCGGGCTCTCCGGCGCGTTCGGAGTCGGCACGGGCGGCGGACCCTTCGGTGGCGGCTCGCTGGTCGAGCGCAACCTCGACCGCTGGACGATCTTCTTCGCGATCGTGTTCGTAGTGAACGTGATCGTGCTGCTGAAGGTCGACTAGGCCGTGAAGCGCATCGACGCTGAGCGGACCGACGGCGTCACCACGCCGGTCGCGAAACGGCGACCGTAGAACTCGCCCTCGCTCCACAGCCGCGTCCGTGAGGTGAGGGCCTGCGTGCCCTCGAACACGCGCAGGACGCTGTCGGTGAAGCGCATGTCCTCGAGCGGGCGCGTCACGCGGCCGTCCTCGATCAGGAAGGTGCCGTCGCGCGTGACGCCGGTGAGGAGCGTCTCCTTCGGCCGCAGCATGTTCGTGTACCAGACGCGCGTCACATAGACGCCGAGCTCGATCGGCAGGCACAGCTCGGCCTCATCGGCCGCGCCGCCGCCTATCAGCACGAGGTTGGTCGGGATCGGCCCCCAGTCGTCACCGCCAGGCGCAAGCGCGTGCCCGGTCGAGGTCGCCCCGTCGCCGGTGAGCGCCGCGCTACGCGTGTCGTGCACCACCCGATGCGCCACGCCGTCCTGGATCAGCGGCAGTGGTGCCTTCGGCACGCCCTCGAAGTCGAAAGCCCGCGGGATGGTGCGGCGATAGCGCGGCGAGTCGGAGAGGTTGATCGAGGGGGCGCTGACAAGCGCGCCGAGCGAGCCGTTCAGCGGGCTGCGGTCTTCAGCGTAAGCGAGGCCATTGAACGCCACGTGCCCGAGCCAGGTGAGCAGCTCAGCCGCGGCCGGAACCTCGAGCACCACCGGGTACTCGCCGGGCTCGAGCCTGGCCGGCTCACCGGGCACCGTGGCCTTTGCGGCGGCCTTGAATGCGAGCTCGGCTGGGTCGATTGCGGACAGGCGCACGCCGCTCGCCGTTGCGAAGCCGCTGCGGCCGCTCGGGCTGATGCAGACGACCTTCATGAACGCGTCGGTCACGCGGTCGTTCAGGGCGGTGCCGGTGGAGGAGGCGATCGCGGTCGTCACGTCGCCGTCGGTCCACACTCCGTGGGCCTCGACGCCGTGATCGTTGGCGGCCTCAAAGACCGTGCGCAAGGCGTGGCCGCCCGGCGCCGGATCGAGGGCCGCCGTGTCGGGATCGAAGCCGCGGTGCGGGCGGCACTTGCGCGGTGGCGGGAAACCGGGATAGTCGCCCGCGCCGCGGCTGCGCGCCGTCGCCTCGGCGGCCGCCTCGGCCGAGCGTGCGCACTGCTCGAGCGACTCGCTGTCGGTGCGGTTCGTGGTGGCGCTCCCGAGGTGGCCTTCGCGCAGCACGCTCAGCTCGACGGTCACGTCGTCGACCGCCGTCGACTGCGTGGGACGAGAGCGGGCGAAGCGCAGCACGAGCGAGCGCTCGGCCACCACCGTCGCCTGCGCACCGTCGCCCTCGCGGACCGCACCGAGAGCGCGCTCCGCGATGTCGAGCGCGGGCTCGCTCACGCGATGCCCACCTGCACGTCGCGGAAGCGCGCTGGAGCGGTTCCGTGCGAGACGTGCATCGACTGGCCTGGCTCGCCCTTGCCGCAGTTGAGCACGCCCCATAGCCGCCACTCCGGCGCGGAGCAGACGGCGTCGAGGCTGCCCCAGAACTCCGGGGTCACGCCCGCGTAGCTCGGGTTGCGCAGCATGCGCCCGCGCCGGCCGTCGACGATCTCCCAGGCGATCTCGGTGCCGAACTGGAACTGCCAGCGACGCTGATCGATCGACCAGGAGCGGTTGGTCTCCATCAGGATGCCTCGGTCGGTGGAGGCGATCAGGTCTTCGAGCGAGCCGGCATCGCCCGGCTCGAGGTGCACGTTGGTCATGCGCACGATCGGCTGGCGCGCGAAGCCGTCGGCGCGCATCGCGCCCCCGGAGCGCTCGAGGCCGACCTCGCCCGCGGTCTCGCGCGAGGAGAGGAAGCCGCGCAGCACCCCGTCGCGCACGATCGGCACGCGGTGTGCGGCCACGCCCTCGTCGTCCCAAGCGAAGCTGCCGAGGCCTTCGGGCGTGGTGGCGTCGGCGGTCACGTTCATCAGCTCGGAGCCGTAGCGCAGAGAGCCGAGCCCTGTCACCTCGACCCAGCTCGTGCCCGCGTACGAGGCCTCCAGGCCGAGCACGCGGTCGAGCTCCACCGCGTGCCCGACCGACTCGTGCACCTGGAGGGCGAGCTGCTCGCCGTCGAGGATCAGAGTCGTGCGCTGCGACGGGCAGGCCGGCGCGCTCAGCAGCGCGAGTGCCTCGTCGCGCACGCGCGGTGCGTGGCCGACGAGGTCGAGCTCCGTGAAGTGCTCGAAGCCGCGCTGCGCCACGTCGCCGCGAAACGAGGCGGGATACGAGCGCACCTGCGTCTCGCCTGAGTCGACCGCGGTGGCGACGACGCCGCCGCCACACTCGGTGGTCGTCTGGTCGTACGACGCGCCCTCGGTCGACGCGAACGCCTTGCGATCCTGGAAGGCCACGTAGTGGGCGGTCGACACGGTGATGCGCGGGTCGTCCCGGAGCTGCTCCTCCGCCGCGGTCAGAACTGAGAGCTTGTCCTCGAACGACACGTCGAAGGGGTCGCGATCGGAAGGTGACGAGTGGCTGCCCAGCGCCGGCTCCTCGGGCGCGAGCGCCGGCGCATCGCCGGGCGAGGGCTGCGACTCGGCGATCGCGATCGCGCGCGCAAGCGCGCTCTCGGCGGCGGCACGGTCGCTGCCGCGCGCGGCCGCAAAGCCCCACGCGCCGTGCATGCGGACGCGCACGCCGAAGCCCTCCCCGTCCGAACGCGCGAGCTCGAGCACGCGGCCGTTGCGCACGCCGAGGCGTTCCGAGGACGAGCTCACGTAGCGCGCATCGGCGTAGTCCACGATGCCGGCCGCTGCCGCCATCAGCTCTTGAAGAACGTCCTTCATACGGCGGCGGAGGCTATCGGGCAGCGTTGCTGGCGCAGACGCCGAAGCCGGGTTTAGGATCGAAGTGACGGCTGTTTCATTGAGGGGGACTCGCGACGTGCGCGCCCTTGAGCGCCTCTATCCACGCACGACCATTGCTCGCCTGGCGATCATCGGCGCGCTGCTCGCCGGCATCTTCTTCGTGCGCGCGAACGTCGTCGTCGAGCCCGGTCCGCTCTTCCTCGTTCCGCTCGTGCTCGGCGCGCAGTGGTTCGGGCGGATCGGCGGGGTCTCCGTCGGGCTGATCGCTGCCTTCGTGTACGCGGGCGCGCGCGCGGTCGAGGCACCGCAGGAGGTCGTCGACCTCGTGGTCGCGACTTTCGTGCGCGTGCTGCTCTACGCGGGCGTGGGCTACTTGATCGGGCGCCTCTACGAGCAGCGCGCGATGCTCTCCGAAATGGTCGCGACCCAGGCCCGCGAGCTCGTCGAGCTGCGCGAGGTGCAGGCGGCGCTCGCGCCGCCGGAGGCGCCGCCGCGTCCGGCGCTCGACCTCGCGAGCGTGTACGTCCCGGCGGAGGAGGGAGCAGCCGGTGACTTCTACCTGGTGGCTCCGGGCCCGGGCGACACGACGGTAATGGTTGTAGGCGACGTGGCAGGCCACGGCCTCTCGGCGGCGAAGCGCGCCGCGTTCGTGCGCACCACGCTCGCCACGTCGGCGCCCTACACCGACGATCCCTGCAAGCTGCTGTCGCTCGCGAACACGGCCCTGCTCGAGCGTGCAGAGCCGACCGAGGAGCTCGTCACGGCCGCCTGCCTCGTCTACTCGCCGGCCGAGCACAGGGTGCGCTGGGCGCTCGCGGGGCATCCGCCGCCGATGTGGCTCGACTGCGGCTCGCCGCTCGCCAGCCTGCGCCCGTCCTTCCCGCTCGGCGTCGAGCCGGATCTCGTGTGCGAGCCTGGAGAGATGTCGGTCGAGCCGGGCCGCGGCTTCCTCATGTTCACCGACGGCCTCAGCGAGGCGCGCCGTGCGGGCGGCGAGCTTTTCGGCACCGACCGCATCACCACGGTCGTATCCGGGCTCAGCGGGCAGTCACCGAGCGAGGTCGTGAGCCGGCTCCGCAACGCCGCCGAGGAGTTCTCCGGTGGCCACCTGCCGGACGACCTCTGCGTGGTCGCCGCCCGCGCGGCGGCCTGACCCTACTCGTCCGCTGGATCGTCGGCCGGGTCGTCGCTCAGGTCGTCGCCTGAGTCGTCGTCCCCGACGTCCTCGTCGCTGAGATCGTCATCGCCCGAGCCGTCGTCGGCGGTAGTCGGGTCGGCGTCCTCGCCATCGCTGAAACCGTCGTCGTCGGTGTCGTCGCTCAGAGGGTTCAGGCCCTCCTTGAGCTCATCGCCGTCCTTCAATCCGTCGCCGTCGGTGTCCGCCCTCCGCGGATTCGTTCCGGCCTTGTACTCCTGACGGTTGTTGAGGCCGTCGCGGTCCTGGTCCTTCTTGGCCTGCTTCACCTTCAGCGAGAGGCCGTAGCGCTTCTCCCACTTGTCGGGCAGCGAGTCACGATTGCGGTCGAGCTTCGCACGGGTGCCGTGACTCTTCGCGGTGGCGCTCGCGGGAAGGGCGAGCGCCGCAAGCGCGAGCACGGCGGTCACGGCAATCTTGGCGGGCCTCATGCGCGGTTGATCGGCCGCGCGTCGCTCGAACGTGAGCCAGGCGTGCCGTCGCTGGACGCTGAACGACCGCGATAACAACCAAGTGACGCCAGCGCCGCGGCGGTCTGGTAATAACGCACTGCCAGGCAGGGGAGGCGGGACGAGCCGCGAGCGGCAAAGCCCGCCCACGAGACAGGAGGCAGTCTTGAACGGGAACTCTCGCTTCGAGCGGGACTGGCACGGCGTGCCGGAGGAGCTGTCGGGTCGGGCGCTCGAGGCTCACCTGAGCCGCCGCGAAATGCTGCTGCGCAGCGCGTCCACGCTCGGAGCGGCGGCTGTCGCCGCGTCGCTGCCGGCCAGCACGATCCTGGCGGAGACGGCGAGCGCCACGGCGAAGGCGAACCGGTTGCCCGCGCCATCCGAGCTGCCCATCGATCACTTCGTGATCCTGATGATGGAGAACCGCTCGTTCGACCACTACTTCGGCTGGTTCCCGGGCGCCGACGGCAGCCAGCTGCAGACCTACGAGGATCCTCAGGGCGTCTCGCACAGCACCTTCCACGCTGCGGATCTCGGTCGCGCGCAGTGGCAGGGCTGCGGCCACCCTGATCCGGGCCACGGCTGGGACGCCGGCCGCGCCCAGCTACGCGGCGGCTTCCTCGCAGACGGCAGCGGCAACGACGAGTTCGCCCTCTCCTATTACGAAGAGGGCGACCTCGGCTTCATCCAGCCGGCGGCGAAGGCGTTCACGCTCTACGACCGCTACTTCTGCTCGCTGCTCGGCCCGACTTGGCCGAACCGCTACTGCAAGTGGTCGGCCCAGTCCGGCGGGAAGAAGGACAACTCGCCGCCGGCCGACACGCTTGGAAACCAGTGGGAGACGATCTTCGACCGGGCGCTCAAGAACAACCCGGCCAACGCGACGGGCCCCGGGCTGATCACGGCTCGCTACTACAACTCCGATCTCCCGTTCTCCGCCGTGTGGGGGCCGCGCGGCGTTTCCTGGACGCGCCCGATCAGCGAGTACTACGCCGACTGCGCGGCCGGCACGCTGCCGAACATCACGATCGTCGATCCGCCCTTCCGCGACGGCGGCGGCTTCGACGGGATGTCGGCCGACGAGCATCCGCTCGGCGACGTCCGGCTCGGCCAGGCGTTCATGGCCGACGTCGTGCACGCGTTCATCGACTCGCCGAACTTCAGGCGTGGGGCACTCTTCGTCATCTACGACGAGTGGGGTGGGTTTTTCGACCACGTGCGACCGCCGTCGGTGCCCGACGCCCGGCAGAGCTCCAACCTCGACGAGAACTTCGGGCAGATGGGGTTCCGCATCCCCGCGGTGTGCGTCTCTCCGTACACGCTCGGCGGACGGGTCGCGCACGCGCAGCTGGGCCACGAGTCGATCCTCAAGCTGATCGAGTACCGGTTCGGGCTCGGCAGCCTCACGACGCGTGACCAGCTGACCACCAACATCGGCGAGACGTTCAACTGGCGTGCGAAGCCGAACGCCGAGGTGCCCGATCTGCCGCGGCCGCAGCACATCGCGTCGCAGCCGTGCTCGACCGGCGGCGGTGACGTGATCGACGCCGACAGCGCCCACGCTCGGGACATCGCGGCGCTCGCCGACCTTGCCGAGCGCTACGGGTTCACGATCGGCGATGGCGCAGCGCATGAGCTCTTCCGCGAGCCGGACTCAGTGAAGCAGGCGCTGGCGGCGGGCGGCTAACCGACGCCGACGCCCCGCGGCGAGGCCGCGAGCGCCTCGTGCGCCGCCGCGATGCACGTGTCGATCGCGGGCGAGCGGGCAGCGGCCCGCCAGACGATGCATGTCTCGAGCGTGTCGTCGGGCTCGCTGACTCTCACGGCGGTCAGCGTGGGAGGCAGGCCGCTGACCACCGACTCGGGCGCGAGCGCGACCGCGGGCACCTCGGAGAGGCCGCCCACGTCCCAGCCCGTGTGGAACGACTCGGGCCGGATGTGTGGCTCGAATCCGGCGTGTCGGTAGACCGCCATGAACGCGTCGTGCAGCCGCGGCCCGACCTCGCGCGGGAAGAGCACGAACTCCTCGCCGGCGAGCGCCGACAGCGGCAGTGCGGACTGCGACGAGAGTCGATGACTGTTCGGTAGCAGCGCGACGAGTCGCTCTCGGCGAATCGGCTCGACCTCGAGCCCAGGCGAGAGTTCGGGGCACAGCGAGAGCGCGAGGTCGATGCTGCCGTCGGCGAACGCGGGCGCCATCTTGGCGTTCCACATCTCCTGCACGAGCAGCTGGATGCCCGGATGCTTTGCGCGCAACACCCGGCCGACTGCGGGCAGCGTGTCGAATCGCATGCTCCATGAGAAGGCGAGCCGCAGCCGGCCGAGCTCGCCCGCCCCGGTTCGCTTGGCATCGTCCACCGCGCGATCGGCCTCAGCGAGCGTGCGCCGCGCACCGTCGAGGAAC
>DASVXS010000239.1:0-4818 GCA_036392575.1 Thermoleophilaceae bacterium
GCGGCATGCCGCTGTCCGGCGCATGCGGCCTGTGGGACGCGGGCCTCGGCGCGCAGCCGATCGACCCGCGCCGCGTGGTGCTCGTCGGCGTGCGCGATCTCGACGAGGCCGAGCGCGACCTGCTCGAGCACAGTGACGTGATAGTGGTGGGTGCGAGCCTCGAGACGCTCGTGTTCACGCAAAACGCGCTCGACCGCTCGCCCGTCTACGTGCACCTCGACCTCGACGTGCTCGACCCCGAGACGTTCCCCGCCGGCTTCCCGGCCCCGGGCGGACTTGCGCCCGAGAAGCTCTACGACCTGCTCGAGGCGGTGGCGGGCGAGTGCGAGATCGTCGGGCTCGAGGTAACCGGCTTCGAGGCGCCCGAGGACGAGCTCGAGCGGCAGGCCCATGCGGACACTGCCGCCCAAGTGCTCGAGCCTCTTCTCGACGCGATCGAGCTAGATCGCGTGGCCGTCGATTAGGTGCTTGAAGAACACGGACTGCACGCCGCCCGTGTCTCCGGTGAACGCCGCGTCCGCGTAGGTCGTCGCTCGGCACCGGCACGTCCTCGAGGGCGGCGGCACGTCGTAACCCGAGTGGGGCACCCCCACACAGCCGGGTCGCCCTAAAGGGCCGGTTCGCGTTTCCCTACGGCCGTTTCTTGACGCTCCGCGGGGCGATCCGTCACAGTGGGGAGTAGCACTTCCCACTTTCGACGGAGGACGCCCACCCATATGGCAGCGACGGAAGCGCCGCAGCAGTCGATCCTGAGGCCGCTCGTAGAGGACCTACACGAGCGCCGCGAGCGCGCACGGCTGGGCGGCGGGCCGGAGAAGATCGAGCGCCAGCACTCGCTCGACAAGCTCACGGCCCGCGAGCGGCTGGACCTGCTGCTCGACGAGGGCACGTTCACGGAGCTCGGCATCCACGCGGGTCCTCACTTCTCGCAGCGCTCGATGGACGGCGTCGAGGCGCCAGCGGACGGCGTCATCACGGGCTACGGGAAGGTCGACGGCCGCCTGGTCGCCGTGTGCGCCTACGACTTCACCGTGATGGCCGGCGCGATGGGCATGACAGGCGAGATCAAGGTCTCGCGCCTCCGCGACCTCGCGCTCCAGAAGCGGATCCCGTTCATCTGGCTGCTCGACTCGGCCGGCGCCCGCATCCAGGAGGCGGCCGGCTCGCTCTTCGCCGGCTCCGGCCACCTCTTCCGGGAGGAGGTCGTGATGAGCGGCGTGATCCCGCAGATCGCCGCGCTGATGGGTCCGTGCGCGGCGGGCACCGCGTACATCCCCGGGCTCGCCGACTTCGTGCCGATGGTGAAGGGGCGCGGCTCGATGGCGCTCGCCGGCCCGCACCTCACGAAGGCCGTGACCGGCGAGGACGTGACGCAGGAGGAGCTCGGCGGCTCGCGCGTGCACTGCCGCGTGTCGGGGGTCGGCGACCTCGAGGTGAAGTCCGACGAGGAGTGCATCCAGCGCATCAAGGAGTACCTGTCCTTCTTCCCGCAGAACTGCGAGCAGACGCCGCCCGTCACGCCGAGCGCCGACCCGGCCGAGCGCATGGACGACGAGCTGCTCGACGTGCTGCCGGAGACGGCGCGGAAGCCCTACGACATGTACGACGTGATCCGCCGGATCGTGGACGACGGCTTCTACTTCGACATGAAGCCACAGTTCGCGAAGACGATCATCACCTGCTTCGCGCGCATGGGCGGCCGCCCGGTCGGCATCGTCGCGAACCAGCCGAAGCACCTCGGCGGCATCCTCGAGAACGACTCCGCCGACAAGGCGGCGCGCTTCATCAACCTCTGCGACGCGTTCGGGATCCCGCTGCTGTTCCTGCAGGACGTGCCCGGCTTCATGGTCGGCACGAAGGTGGAGCAGGAGGGCATCATCCGCCACGGCGCGAAGATGCTCTACGCGGTCTCGCGCGCGACGGTGCCGAAGGTCACCGTGATCGTGCGCAAGGCCTACGGCGCCGGCTACTACGTCATGTGCGGCAAGGCGTACGAGCCCGACCTGATCGTCGCGTGGCCGACCGCGGAGATCTCGGTGATGGGTCCCGAGGGCGCCGTCAACATCATCTTCCGCAAGCAGATCGAGCAGGCCGAGGATCCGGATGCGAAGCGGGCCGAGCTCGTACAGGGCATCCGCGAGATCATCGACCCCTACATCGCGGCGAAAAACGGGATGATCGACGACATCATCGATCCCCGTGAGACGCGGCCGGTCGTGATCAAGGCCCTCGAGATGGCCGCCTCGAAGCGTGTCGAGCGGCCCTGGAAGAAGCATGGAGTGATGCCCGTATGAGACGTTCCGCGTTGGCCCTCGCGGTGGCCGCCGCGCTCGCCGTCGCAGGCTGCGGCGGCGGAAGCAGCGGTCCCACGCAAAAGGACTACGAGAAGCAGTTCAACGCCGCGATCGACAAGGCGCAGAAGACCGCCGGCTCGACGCAGCCGAAGTCGAGCAAGCTCGCGGACCAGGCGAAGGCGCTCGAGGCGCGCCAGACGTACGTGAAGCAGCTCGCCGACTCGATCGAGCCGATCAAGGCGCCGAAGGAGGTCACGAAGGCACACACCGAGCTCGTCTCGGGCCTGCGCGCCTACGCCAGCGAGGAGCAGCCGCTGATCGACCTCGCCAAGAAGGGCGAGAAGAAGAAGGCGTTCAAGCTCGCGGCGTCAGGCACGATTCCGAGCAAGGCCACGCTCGCGAAGCTGCGCGACGCGCTCAGCATCTACAAGAACGAGAACTACAAGCTGAAGGGCGTCACGACGGGGGCGGGGATCAACGGGTGAGCGTCGAGGACCCCGTCATCATCACCTGCTCGATCTCGGGCGCGGTCGCCAACCGCGACCAGTGCCCGGCGATCCCCTACACGCCGGAGGAGTACGCGGCGGAGGCGCGGCGGATCGTGGACGAGGGCGGGTCGATGATCCATATCCACGCCCGCACGCCTGACGGCACGCCGAGCTACGAGGTCGAGGACTTCCGTGCGATCACCGAGGCGATCCTCGCCGAGGTCGACGACGTGATCATCAACTACTCCACCGGCGCGATCGGCGTGCCGGTCGAGAAGCGCATCGAGTACCTGCGCGAGCTGCGCCCCGACGTCGCCGCGCTGAACATGGGCTCGATGAACTACGCGAAGTACTCGAGGCGCCGCAAAGACTTCGTGTTCAAGGCCGTGTTCGAGAACAGCTTCGACACGATCATCGCGCTGCTCGAGCCGATGCGTGAGCTCGGCATCCGCCCCGAGCACGAGTGCTTCGACTCGGGGCACATCGCCAACCTCGACCCGCTGCTCGACATGGGGCTGCTAGCGGAGCCGCTCCAGATCTCGTGTGTGATGGGCGTGACCGGCGGCATCCGCCCGACGGCGCGCAACCTCGCGCACATGTCCGAGCAGATTTCGGGCGGAGCCGACGGCCCGAACAACTGGGGCGTGATCGGCATCAGCCGCGACCAGTGGCGGCTGTGCGCGGCAGCGCTTGCGCTCGGCGGCAACATCCGCGTGGGGCTGGAGGACAATTTCTACCTCCCGGACGGTGAGATGGCGCGCTCGAACGGCGACCTGATCGCGAAGGCGCGCCAGATGACCGAGGACGTGGGCCGGCGGCCGGCCACCGTGGCGGAGGCGCGCGAGCTCCTCGGCACGCCCAAGCGCGCGGCGGCCTGACCATGGGAGCGCTCGAGGGCATCGGCGTCCTCGACCTGTCGCGGCTCCTGCCGGGCGGCTTCTGCTCGCTGCTCCTCGCGGACTTCGGCGCCGACGTGCTCAAGGTCGAGGACACCGGCATGGGGGACTACGTGCGCTGGGCGCCGCCCTACTACGAGGGCGCCGACGATTCCGCGAAGTCCGCGCTCTACCTCGCGCTCAACCGCGGCAAGCGCTCAATCCGCGTGAACCTGAAGGAGGAGCGCGGGCGAGAGGTGCTGCTGCGCCTCGTGCGCGACGCCGACGTGCTGCTCGAGTCGTTCCGCCCGGGCGTGCTCGACCGCCTGGGCGTGGGATACGAGCGGCTGCGCAAGGAGAACCCAGGGCTCGTGTACTGCGCGATCTCGGGCTACGGCCAGGACGGGCCCTACCGCGACCGTTCGGGCCACGACATGAATTACCTCGGACTGGTCGGACTTCTGGGACTGACCGGCGAGCGCGACGGGCCGCCTGTGCAGGCGGCGGGTCAGATCGCCGACATCGGCGGCGGCGCGCTCATGGCGGCGTTCGGGATCCTCGCCGCGCTGCGCGAGCGCGACCGCTCCGGCGAGGGCCAGTTCGTGGACGTGTCGATGGCGGACGGCGCGCTCTCGTGGCTCGCGTTGGTGGCCGGCCGCTACTTCGCTGAGGGAGTTGCGCCACGGCGCGGCGACCTCGAGCTCGCGGGATCGATCGTCTGCTACCGGCCCTACGCGTGCAAGGACGGCTGGGTCACGCTTGGCGCGCTCGAGCCGAAGTTCTGGCAGGCGTGGTGCCGCGGAGTGGGGCGCGAAGACCTGATCGAGAAGCAGTTCGAGCGCCCCGGCTCCGAGACGCACGCCGAGGTGGAGCGCATCTTCCTGGAGCGCACGCGCGACGAGTGGCGGGCGTTCGCCGGCGAGCACGACTGCTGCCTCGAGCCTGTGCTCGGCCTCGATGAGGCGCTCGAATCGGAGCTCGTGCGGGCGCGCGAGATGGTCGTGGAGCTCGACCAGCCCGGTGTCGAAGGTGCGGTGCGGCAGCTCGGCGTGCCGATGAAGCTGCGTCGCACGCCCGGCGGGCCGGCAGGCCCCGGCCCCGCGCTCGGCGAGCACACGCGCGAGGTGCTTGCCGCGGCGGGCTATTCCGACGAGGAGATCG
>DASVXS010000240.1:0-8919 GCA_036392575.1 Thermoleophilaceae bacterium
GATGCCTCGAGGAGCCCGCAGGCACTGTCGTAGAGGCGGTTATCGGGCGTCGTGATCGGCATCGCCCCTACCTCGACCCCGTCGCGTAGCTCAGCCCGAGGCCGAAGACAGCGCCCGGCGTCGCCAAGAGCGCCTGACGGACGCCCGGCGGATTATCGGTCGGCACCTCGAGACCGCTCGCGAGGTAGCCCCCGGCCATGGCGCCCGCAACGGCCGCCAACAGCGCTCCGACGATCCCTCCGTAGAAGCGGTCCGGCACGAACACCGCGAAGTGCCAGACGGCGACGCCCATCATGATCCAAACCGCTGCGCTCACGCCACGCATGCTGGACTGCGTCGTCCTGCTGAGCCATGGGTTGAGCCACCCATTTCACGGCCGAGCGGATCTGCAGTTGTCGGACTCTAGGGCTCCACCAGGCCCCGGCGGATCGCGTACCGGGTCAGCTCGACCCGGTCGCGCATGCCGAGCTTCTCGAGCACGTTCGCGCGATGGCGGTCCACGGTCTTGGGGCTGATCACGAGCAAGTCGGCGATCTCACCGCTGGTGTGCCCTTCGGCGATCAGCTTCACGATCTCGAGCTCTCGCGGAGTGAGCGGATCGTCGGGCACGTCGTCCCCGGCGGCAGCGCGGTCGAGGTAGTCACGGATCAGGACGGCGATGGCCGCCGGGTAGAGGAACGGCTCGCCGCGCATCGTCGCGCGACACGCATCGACCAGGTCGCGGTCCGCCGCCGACTTCAGCACGTAGCCCGCGGCACCCGCCTTGAGCGCCTCGAAGAGGTACTGCTCGTTGTCGTGCATGGAGAGCATCAGCACGCGCACTCCAGGCCGGCGCCGATTCAGCTCTGCGGCGGCTTGGAGACCTGTCATGCGCGGCATCGACACGTCGAGCACCGCGAGGTCGACGGGCTCGGACACGCCGAGCTCGACCGCCTCCGCCCCATCCCCCGCCTCAGCCACCACCTCGAGGTCCGGCTCGGCATCGAGCACCATGCGCAGACCGCGCCGCACCACCGTGTGATCGTCGGCCAGGAGGACTTTGGTCTTCAGCGGGGTCGTCACCGCTTTGCCTCGAGCGGGACTGTCAGCTCCACCTCCGTGCCCTCCTCCGGCTCGGAACGGATCGCGAGCTGCGCACCTACGAGCAACGCGCGCTCCCGCATTCCACCGATTCCCGCGCGCGAATCGAGCGCTTCGGGCGGCAGTCCCCTGCCCAGGTCGCGCACGAGCAGCACGAGTGCTCCGTCACGCCGCCGGAGACGCAACTCGGCCTCGGAGGTGCCCGCATGTCGCGCCACGTTGGTCAGTGCCTCCTGCGCCACTCGGTAGGTCACCAGCTCCACGTCGGCGTCGAGTTGCCCCAGGTCCGCCTCGATCGAGCGCGACACGCGCAGGCCGCCCTGCGAGAAACGGACGCAGAGTGCCGTCAAGGCGCTCGCCAGGCCGAGGTCGTCGAGCGCCTCGGGTCGTAGCTCGCGGGCTATCCGGCGCACGTCTTCGAGGCTCGAGCGCACGAACTCCACCGCTTCGGACAGCTGCGTCTCGACCGGGTAGCCGGGACCGCCACGACGCTGAGCGAGCGCTCGCTTGGCTTGCTCGACCTGCAGCATCACGGCGGTCAGCGTCTGGCCGATCTGGTCGTGGAGCTCGCGCCCGAGGCGCCGGCGCTCGCCTTCTTGCGCGGCGAGCGCGCGCCGCGCGCTCTCGCGGCGCTCGGTCTCGAGCCGGTGCGCCATGTCGTTGAACGAGTGGATGAGCGACGAGACCTCGGCGACGGGCGATCCCGCCGCCATGCGGCGCCCGGGGCGCAGCGGGTCCACGCTACGCATGCTCGCCTCGAGCCGGTTGAGCGGCCGGAAGGCCCGGCGGAGGAACACGAGGTTCAGCGCGAGCATCAGCACGAGACCGGTCACGAGAATGAGCGCCTGGGTGACCGACACCGGCGCATCGATCGTGACCGGGGTCACCAGCAGCAGCAGCGCGGCGACTGTGAGCGCGGCGGCGTTGACCGCGAACACGGTCCAGAAGAGCGAGGGCGAGTGACGCAACCCGTTCATATCGACGAGCTAAGCAGATCGAGAAACACGCTCTAGCGGCGCGAGACGGCGAGCACCCGGAGCGTGTTGTGGCGCCCGGACGGCAGCTCGACGCGTACGAGGTCGCCGGCTCTCGCGCCCATCAGCGCCTGGCCCACCGGCGAGCTCACCGAGACCGTTCCGTTCGAGAGCGCCGTGCCGTCGAATGGCACCACGCGATAGTCCGCAACCCGGCCCGTGGCCGCGTCCTTCACGCGCACGCGCGAGCCCACGCCGACGGTGCCCCGTCCGCGGACGCCGGAGTCAACCACGCGGGCGTTCGCGACCAGCTCTTCGAGCCGGGCGATTCGCGCCTCGAGCAGCGATGCGTCCGCACTCACGGCGAACGACTCGCCACTCTCCACGCCGTCGCCGAAGGACCTGGCCTCCCGCATTCGCTGCGCGATCTCACTACGGCCCGTGGAGCGCAGCTCGTCGAGCTCTGCGGTGATCGCCTCGAGCGCCTCCGCACTCAGGATGAAGCGCTTGCCGTTGGCGTTGTTGCCTCGGTCGGCGGCTGCCGTGTCCATGCCCGGACTATGAGCAGCCGGCGACACGCGGCGTATGGGCGCCAGACACCATCTTCGGGCGCAGCGCGGGTGTATGACCCGTCGAGTCGAGGTCGCGCTCAGGTTCGGATGAGCGCGCCCGACCGGCGCAGCGCAACGTGCGAGCGGCAGGTACGGCCCGGCGCGTGTGTTACGGGGCGACGGTGAAGTCGAACGCCGAAGCTACGTCGAGCTTGCGCGGCAGGAGGCCCGTGCGAGCATCGAACGCCGCCCATTCCTCGAGCGTCCGCCGCCGCAGGCGCAGCGGAGGCAGCAGAGCGGGCGCGATGGCGTCGACCTGAGCGCGGACGAGCCGCGGATCCGCGTTTCCGGCCGCAGCGGCGATCACGGAGGTCGCAAGCGGGCGGTTCGACACGGTTGCGTTCACTCCCTCAGCGACTGCTGCGAGCGCACGCTTGATGGCGTCACCGCGCCGCTCGAGCGTGCGCCGGGTGGTGACCAGCAACACCTCGGGGTAGCGCGGGGCGCCGTAGTCGTCGACGCGGAACTCGCGCACGTTGATCCCCCGCTGCCGCAGCTCGACGCCCTCTGCGTTCCAGAACGCCGGAACTGCGGCGATCTTCCGGGTGACCATGTTGGCGACTGCGCCGAAGCCAATCGTGACCTGGCGCACCTTCGCGAGGTTCCCGCCGTCTCGCGAGAGCACCGCGCGGAGGAACGCCGGATCGGAAGGGAGCCCCGACACGCCTACGCGCTTGCCCTCGAGGTCGCGCGGGCGGCGGATCGACGGTTGGGCGATGATCGCTGCGAGCGGCCGCTGGACGAGCGCAGCGACGCCGACGAGGTCCTCACCGCGTTCGCGTGCCAAGCCGAGGTCGTTGATGTCGAGAACGGCGATGTCCGCGCGCCCGGCCGCGAGCAGCTTCAGCGAGTCCGGTCCCGAGCCCGGCTTGCGGATCGACAGTCGAACGCCATGGCGCTCGTCGAATCCCTCGTGTCGAGCCAGGTAGATCGGCGCGTGTGCGGCGTTGGGCGTGAAGTCGAGCGCGACGACCACGCGCCCGCCGGCTTCGGAGCCGCCATTGCCGCCGCAGCCGGCGAGCGCGGCGGCAAGCGCCAGTGCCCCGAGCGCGGCGAGCACCCTCGCGCGACGTGTTCGGCCACCGGTGCCCCAGCCCATGGCGGGAGTATCGACGAGAGCCGCCTTATGCGGCTCTCCGGCGTCAAGCGCCGGTCTCGCTCGCTGCCTCGTCGGCGAAGGAGCCGTACTTGATGTCGGCGCCGGTTCGGTAGATGGCCATGATCACGCCGGTGGACGAAACGTCCGAGTGCGTGAGCTCCAGGCCCGCGGGCACCGCGCCGCCGTCAAACAGGCGCTTTCCCTTGCCGAGCACGACGGGGAAGATGTAGAGGCGGAACTCGTCGATGAGCCCGTGTTCGAGCAGCGTCTGAATCAGGTTCGCGCTGCCGTGCACCTGAAGCTCGGGCCCGTCCTCTTCCTTGAGCGCGCGAACGCCCGCGGGCAGGTCGCCCTCGATCAGCTTCGAGTTCTGCCAGTCGAGCTCCTTCAGCGTGGTTGAGGCGACGTGCTTGGTCGCCTTGTTGAGCGGCTCGGCGGCGGGCCCCTCCGCGCGTGGCCAGTACGCCGCGAAGATCTCGTACGTCGTGCGGCCGAGAACGAGGTCGAACGGCTTCGACATCGTCTCCTCCATCGACTTCTCCATCTGGCCGTCCCAGTAGCCGAACGACCAGCCCCCATGCTCGAAGCCCTCGCTCGGATCCTCCTCGGGGCCGCCGGGGGCCTGCATGACGCCGTCGAGGGTCAGGAAGGTGTTCACGATGAGCTCTCGCATGTCCGGCTCCTTTCGCGGGGTTCGATCTGGAGACCGCCCCAGGATGGGAAACTCATCGGTGACGGTCAATCGTTTGAAGGTGGCGAAGATGAAGGTTCAAGCCACGGTGCTCCTCACGTTTCAAGCAGGCTCGCTCGCGGGGGCGGGTTCGATCCTCGACGACGTACTCGAGCGAGCGCGCGAGCGCGACGACGTCGAGGTCGGGCAGGTCTCGGTGGCGACGCCGCCGGGCGCTGCGCCGGTCACGCTTCCGCCCCTGTCCGCGCCGGCCGAGTACCCGCCGGGCGTACCCCACACCGCGACGTTCGATAGGTCCTAGCGGCCTCAGGCCTCCGGCGCAGCCACGGGCTCGCCGAGCGTGATCCGGTTGCCGTCCGGATCCACGAGGACCATCCGCTGCACGGCGGCGCCCGGGATCTTCTCGATCGAGCCGACCTCGATCCCGCGCTCGGAGAGCGTCCCGTGAACCGTCTCGAGGTCGTCCACCAGCAGCGTGAGCAGCGCGGTGCCCGACCGCTCCGCGTCCTCGACGACGTACACCCAGCCGGAGTCGTTCAGCTGCCAGGCGACCTCTGAGTCGTTCGGAATCAGGTCCGGCCCGCGACCGAACAGCCGCTCGTACCAGGCGCGCGCGACCGTCAGATCGCCGACGGCGATCCCCGCAAAGACATGGTTCGTCCGCATCGTGCATCCTGGATCTTGCATGACCACGCCCGAACTCCTAGTCCTGCCGCAGCGAGACCCCGCGTTCCACCAGGCGGTGCGCCGCGTGAAGCTCCTGTCGTGGCTGAGCCTCGTGTGGATGGGCGCCGAGGGCACGATCGCGATCATCGCCGGCATCCTGGCCGGGTCGATCGCATTGATCGGCTTCGGCATCGATTCGGCGATCGAGGGCTTCGCCAGCGCGATCATCGTGTGGCGATTCACCGGCGCGCGCATTCACTCGCATGCGGCCGAGCGGCGCGCGCAGAAGCTCGTGGCCGTGCAGTTCTTCCTGCTCGCGCCATACGTCGCGACGGAGGCGATCCACAAGCTCGTCACGGCCGAGCATCCGAGCACGTCGTGGCTCGGCATCGCCCTCACCGCGTCGAGCGTCATAGGGATGCCGCTGCTCGGGGCGGCGAAGATCCGGCTCGCCCACCAGCTCGAATCGGCCGCGACCAAGGGTGAGGGAAACCAGAACCTCCTCTGCGCGTACCTCGCCGGCGCTGTGCTCGTCGGCCTGATCGGCAATGCGCTCTTCGGGCTTTGGTGGCTCGATCCCCTCGCCGCGCTCTTCATCGCAGGTGTCGCCGTGCGCGAGGGTCGCGAGACCTGGCGTGGCGAAGGCTGCGCCTGCTGCTGAGAGTCAGGCCCGGATCGTCATCCGCGACACGCGGTCGCCGTCCAGCCGGAACGAGAAGTGGCTCGGCCCGTTGAATCCTCGCCCGCCGACCTCGGCGTTGACCACGGTCTCGTCCCCACTCTGGTTGACATCCGTTACGGAGAGCGTCACGTCCACCCCGATGAACTCGGAGTCGCTCCACTCGCGGATCCGGTCGGGCCCTGGAAACTCGCGCCCCCAATCGTCGACCACACCGTCCGGCGAGAAGCATGCGAGGAACGCGTCGGTGTCGTGGTCGTTCGCGGCGCGGATTGCCGCGTCGACCGGGGCTGGCAGCGCCGCCATCGGGTCCAAGGTTCGCGCAACCCGTCAAGGCGATCAAGCGTGGCGATATGCGAACTGATGAAGTGCCGCGGCAGCGATGGAAGGCAGCCGTGCACAACAGCCCGAGGCCGTCGCTCGCCCGCGCCTCGTAGCCGATCTGAGGCGCCTGGGTCTGCAGTTGGGCGGCATCGTGATGGTGCACACCCGCATGAGCGCGATCGGCTGGGTAATCGGTGGCAGCGAGACGGTCGTGCGCGCGCTGCTCGAGGCGCTCGGGCCCGACGGGACGCTGGCCGGCTACGCCTCTTGGCAGGAGCACGTGTACCACACGACCGATTGGCCCGAGACTCACCGCGAGGCGTACCTCGCCGATCCGCCGGTGTTCGATCGCGCGACCGGCGAGGCGACGCGTGACAACGGCCGCATCCCGGAGCGGATCCGGACCTGGCCCGGCGCTGAGCGCAGCGCGCATCCCGAGGCCAGCGTCGTGGCGGTCGGTAGCCGCGCGAACTGGCTGACATCCGATCATCCGCAGGACGACGCGTACGGGAAAGGCAGCCCGTTCGCGAAGCTCGTTGAGGCGCACGGACAGGTTCTGATGCTGGGCGCGCCGCTCGAGACGGTCACGCTGCTGCATCACGCGGAGGCGATCGCCAACGCTCCCGGCAAGAAGCGCGTCAGGTACACGATCCCGGTCGTGGAGGGCGGCGGGGTGACGGTGCGCACCTACAACGACATCGACACCTCGACTGGCGCGTTCCCGTACGGCGATCTCGGGCTCGGAGACGACGAGTTCGCCGTGATCGCGCGAGCCGCGCTCGACGCGGGCATCGGCGTGCGAGGCCTCGTGGGGCAGGCACAGAGCCATCTCTTCCCCGCCGCCGAGCTCACGGCGTTCGCCGTGGAGTGGCTCGAAGAGCGCTTCGGCTAGCTGCGCCGGCGAGCGCGTTACCGGCCCGATCCGAGCGGGCATGTGTGAGGCGGAATGGCGCGAGCGCCCACTGAGCGACCCGAAGGGCTCGTCTACGAGCCCGACGTCCTCTCGCCCGAGGACGAGGCCGGGCTGCTCGAGCGCTTCGAGGATCTGCGCTTCGACCCGATCGTGATCCGCGGCCAGGCGGCGCGCCGCACGGCGCGCCACTACGGCCTGAGCTACGACTACGAGTCGAGGACGCCGCAGCCCGGCGAGCCGGTTCCGGACTGGCTGCTGCCGGTGCGAGCGCGGGCGGCGGAACTCGCGGCAGTCGAGCCCGACGAGCTCGTCGAGATCCTCGTTCAGCGCTACCCGCCCGGTTCGACAATCGGCTGGCATCGTGACGCCCCTGCCTTCGACAAAGTCGTTGGCATCTCGCTCGGCGGCTCGAGCCGGCTGCGCTTCCAGCGCGGCAAGCGCGACGCGCGGCGCGTCTTCGAGGTGATACTCGAGCCGCGCTCGGGCTACCTGCTCGCGGGCGAGGCGCGCAGGTTCTGGGAGCACTCGATCCCGCCGACGAAGGAGACGCGCTACTCGATCACCTTCAGAACACTGCGCAGGCGCGAGCCTCGTCGCTGAGCGCTACGGAAACGGCGAGCGCGCGGGCGAAAACGGAGGCCGCCCCGCGTAGGCCTCCTTCGGCGAGTGGGTCGCCTTCTGGACTGCGGCGCCGTACTTCTGGGCAGCCGGCTCGGCCGGGTAGTTGATCTTCTCGTCGGGCGAGCGCAGACCCACCATCAGGATCGCGCAGGGCCCGTCGCCCGCGCCGATCGTGATGTGCTCGGTGAACGGCGGGCAGTGGAAGTAGTCCCACTGACGCATCCGCCGTTCCTGGCCCTCCACGATCAGCAGGCACTCGCCCGAGAGCACGAGGAAGCCCTCCTGGTTGCTCTCACCGTGGTACATCCCGTTCGGCTCGCCGGGCTCGAGCACGTGCACGCCGATACCGAGCACCGGCGACCGCGCGTTGGGCGACTCGAAGGTGCACCAGGTGCCGCCGCCGGGCACGGTGTCCCAGGCGATCTCCGAGAGGTTGAGGATGAACCACCCGTCGTCCGCGGGGACCTTCCCCGCGTCGGTCTCCTCGATTCGCGCTTCCTCCCGACTCACTTCACGACACGGTATCTGAGGTGCGTTACGTTCGGAGAGTCGAGTACGCGCGTGCGCTCGAGCTGCGGACCGCCGCCGCTCAAGTGCCCGTCGAAGAGGCGCACGCCGGCGCCCATCAGTCGTGGCACCACGTGGAGGGTCATCTCGTCGATGAGTCCCGCTCGGAGGTACTGCTGCGCCACGTCCGCTCCGCCGCCTATGCCGACATCCTTGTCGCCGGCTGCCGCACGGGCCTGCTCGAGCGCGGCCTCGATCCCACCGGTCACGAAGTTGAAGCTCGTGCCGTTCGGAAACTCCACCGGCTCGCGCTCGTGGTGCGTGAGTATGAATACGGGGTGGCGGAAGGGCGGGTCATCGCCCCACCAGCCGCTCGCGTTGGGGTCCTGCTCCCAGGGCCCTTCTCCCCCGCTGAACATCCGCCTGCCCATGATCGTCGCGCCTCTGTTCGCGATCGCCTCCGCGACGAGCTCGGAGTCGGCATCGTGCACGCCGCCTTCCTCGCCGTGGCTCTCGCGCCACGCCTGGGTCCCGAAGATCCACTCGTGCAGGAGCTCGCCGCCCTGCCCCAGCGGATCCTCGAGATCGGCGTTCGGGCCGGCCACGTAGCCGTCCACAGACATCGAGATCTCAAAGGTCAGTCGTCCCATCGTGACTCCTTCCTATACCGCCTCGGAGCACTCCGGCTCGGCGCGCATGAGCTGGGCCTCCGCCGGCGAACGGACCGGCTTCAGGACTGTCACGGCGATGGCTA
>DASVXS010000241.1:0-11579 GCA_036392575.1 Thermoleophilaceae bacterium
GACCGCGCTGCACGACTACGCCGAGCGCGTGAAAAGCGGAGCCGCACCCGGAAACCACGCGGTCGTGGTCGGGCTGCTGAGCGCCTCGTTGAGCGTCGCATGTCTCGACGCAGTCGTCGGCGAGCTGTACGCGTTCTCGTCGAGTTGGGTCGGTGCGGCCATGCGGCTCGGCTTGGTGGACCACCGGGGTGCTCAAGCGCTGCTGCACCAGGCGCGCCCCGTAATCGCCACCACGGCGCTGGAGGTGAACGATCGGGACGCCAGCCGGATCTCCAGCTGCACCCCCTTCCTGGACGTGATGGCGATGCGTCATGAGCAAGCCGAGCTCCGGCTCTTCGCAAGCTGAGAAAGGACGGGTTCCCAGTGACTGAACCCAGGCACACGCATTCGCACGTCCATGACAATGCCCATGCTCCGCCGCTCGGCAACGTCCGTGCGCCTGGCGTCGCGCGAATAGGAATCGGCGGACCAGTCGGCTCCGGGAAGACTGCGCTCATCGAGGCTCTAGTCCCGCGGCTCCTCGTAGCCGGCCATCGCCCGCTGGTCGTGACCAACGACATCTTCACCCGCGAGGACGCCGAGCACGTCCGCGCCACCCTTGCGGACGTGCTCGATCCCCAGCGTGTCGTCGGCGTCGAGACCGGTTCGTGCCCGCACACCGCCGTCCGCGACGACCCCAGCATGAACCTCGACGCCATCGAGGAGTTGACCGACCGATTTCCGGACGCCGACGTCGTGCTGGTCGAATCGGGTGGCGACAACCTGACGCTGACGTTCAGTTCCGCGCTTGCCGACTACTTCATCTTCGTGATCGACGTGGCGGAGGGCGACAAGATCCCCCGCAAGCGCGGCCCGGGCGTGACCAGCTCCGACCTGCTGGTGATCAACAAGATCGACCTGGCCCCGTATGTGCGGGCGAGCTTGGACGTGATGGAGCGCGACGCCCGCGCGGTCCGCGGCGGACGGCCCTTCGTGCTCACGAACTGCTTCACCGGCGATGGATTGGCCCAGGTCATCCACGAAATCTCGCCGGTCATGAATTTGTATCGGCCGGCGTCGTCGATCAGAGCCACACCGTGACGGAGCCGATCGCGCTGAGGGAGGACCCCGAGTGGTACACGCCGTCGACCCTGCCGGAAGAGGTCATGGCCTTTGACGACTCGCTAAACGGCGCGCTCGACGTGGGCGCGGCCGGGAAGGTCGGTCTGCTCGATCTCGCCGTGAGCCGCCACGGCGGCGTAACCCGTGTGCGGCGGCACTACCAGCGGGCGCCCCTTCACCTCTATCGGCCCATCTACCTCGACGCCGGCCGGGCCGACATGGCCTTCCTGTTCGTGCAGCAGTTCGGGGACGGCTTGGTTCAGGGAGACCGCTACCGCATCGACGTTGACTGCGGACCTGGCTCTGCGACGCACATCACCACCCAAGCCGCCACCAACGTTTTCAGGGCGCGCCAGAACTTCGCCACGCAGCTGGTCAACCTGCGGGTCGCCGGCGGCGCGGTGTTGGAGTACTTGCCCGACCCAGTCGTGCCCTTCCGCGGATCGCGCCTCTTCCAGAGAACTTGCGTCACGGTCGATCCCGAGGCCACGCTGATCCTCGGTGAGACTCTGCTGCCCGGGCGCGTCGCCCACGACGAGGCGCACGTGTACGACCTCTACTGGTCCGAAACCGAGGTCCGACGCCCGGACGGATCGCTGCTGTTCACCGATGTGCTGCGCTTGCACCCGAGCGCGGGCGAGAGCCCGACGTCGATCGGTCTGCTCGGCGCGCACGACGTCATAGCCGCTCTCTACCTCGTCTCGCGGCGAACCGACCCGGCCGACATGGTCGCGCTGCTCCGAATCGCGCTCGCCGCCTGCCGCGACGTGCTCGCCGGAGTGAGCGAGCTGCCGAACCGCTCCGGCGCGGCGGTCAAGTTGCTCGGGCGCAGCTCGAAGGCAGTGCATAGTGCGCTGAGGACGGCCTGGAGCGCGGGGCGCCTCGAACTGCTCGGCACGCCGGCGCCGAATCTTCGCAAGGGATAACTGTCAGCGGGCGGGCTCGAGGAGATCTTCTGGCTTTTGCCCTGCCCCCCGGAGGAGCGTCAGCGCTGTCAGCGGGGAGAGCAGCACCGATAGGAGGCCGGCGGCGACGAGCGCCGCGAACGCCGCGGGACGAATCAGATCCAGCTGTACACCGATCTGGCCAGCGACGACCAAGGAACTGAGCGACGTCGCCTGTAGCAGCGCGGCTGCGAGCGTCTGTCTGCGGGTAGCAAGCGATTTGTAGATAAGCGCAGGCAGCCCGCGTGCAACGAGCAAGGCTGCGAGAAAGATCGGCACGCGCGCGAGATTCGTGGCGCTCGCGAACAGCGCGTTCAGCTCGAACCTCACGCCAGTCGCGACGAAGAAGGCTGGAACGAACACGCCGTACCCGACCGCCTCGAGCTTCTGGCGGAACTGCGGGTGCGTCAGCATCTGGTCGCGATCGACGAGCTTGAGGGTCGCACCGGCGAGGAAGGCGCCGAGAATCGCCTCCAACCCGAGACGCTCGGCGAGCACGGCGAAGACCACAAGCAGGAGGAACGACCCGCGGATGCGAATTTCGGCTGTCGTGTCCTGCAGGCGCAGCAGCGTCGCCGAGATGCGCATCGAGTGCTCGGCGCCGAAAACCGCGATCCCGACGGCGACCACGAACAGTCCGAACAGCCCGAGCAACAGCAACTTCGCGCTGAAGCTGCTGGCCTCCCCCGAGAAGAAGAGCGAGAGCAACACAATGGGCGCAATCTCGGCGATCGAGGAGCCCGCGACGACGAGTTGTCCAAACGGCGTACCAACCTGACCGGCGTCCTTCAGGACCGGAGTCACAATGCCCAGCGAGGTGGCGGACAGTGCGATGCCAATCAGAAGCGGCGACTTGACGAGGCCGCTTGCGTGGAGGCCGAGACCGATTAGCAGCGCAAGTCCGAACGAGATCGCGTAGCCGAGCGCGGTGAGTCGGAGCGGGCGGCCGCGAAAGCGCTCGTACTCGACTTCCAGACCTGCGAGCAGAAGCAGAAAGGCGAGCCCCAATAGGCTCAGGACCTGGATCGGCGTGTCGATCGAAACCCAGCCCAACGCTTGAGGTCCGATCACAATCCCGAGCACGATCTCCAGCACGATCGCCGGCAACCGGATCCTCGGGAAGAGTCCGAGGACGAGCGGAGCCGCCAGCGCCGCCGCCGCGACGATCGCTAGTCCACCGAACGAGATCGTGCCCGCCGCCGGGGCTACCGGGGGTATCCCTCGGTCACCTCGCCCTTGTGTGCAGCAAATGCAGCCAGAACCTCCCCCTTCTCGGGCTCGGGCACCTTGAAGAAGTCAAGCGATCGCGCAAGCTCAGCCGCGACCTCGTCGAACACGGCGGGAGAGATCTTCAGCCGGCGATGGGCCTCTTCCAGGGCAAGACGATCATGGCCCGGCTTCGTGGCTGCATATTGCTGAGGTCCACCAGCAATGTCGCAGACCCACAGGGTGCGCATGAACTTGAGGCCTGGAAGCCTGCCCGGATCGTCGGTGCTCCATTCCCGTAGCTCGGGGTTCTCCGATTCCTGGCCGGCGATTCGGTTACGCACGACAGCATCGCTGAAGTGCTCAATCACCGCTGCGATGGCGAATGCGCCACCAAGCCGTTCGTACAGACTCGCTTGCGTCATTTCTTACCTCCTGCTGCCTTCAGACGCCGGCTTGCTCGAGCAGCGAGAGCCACAGTTCGCTGCGTGTCGGGAAGGGCGGGACGGCGTGGCGGAGGCGCTCGAGCGGAATCTCGCCGACCACCGCGACCGTCGCGGCGTGCAGCGCCACAAGGCCTTCGACGGCATGCACGCCCAATGCACGCACTCGCCGCCGACGAGCTGATCCTCTACCAGCGCAACCGCCAACCCGTGATCTGTGAGCCTCGCCGACGCCTCCTCGCCAGAAGGCCCACCGGCGACGACCACCACATCAAAACTTGCCATGCACCACAGTCTGTGGCCCGGGGCGCCGCACACCAGCCCAGTTGGCGATGACCGATAGTCACTCGCGATGGCGCGGCTGCGAGCGATGTTCCGCGACGCTCACTAGCGTCCCTCGTCCCGAGGATGGGCCAGAAGGCGGCGGATCGCGGTCGCCGACAGATCTGATTTGGGCAAAAAACCGATCGCCGGGCTCACCGCGATCAGGTCCGCGAAGTCTGCCTCGTCGTGTGTTGAAATCAGGATCGTGCGCGACTCCGCGCTGTCGAGGCTTTGGACGAGACGGCGCGCCACGTCGAAGCCGCTTTCGCGGCCGAGATCGATATCAACGAGCACGACGTCCGGCTTACGCTCCTCCACCAGCGACACGGCCTCCTGGACGGTTCGGGCAACGCCAACGACCGCGACGCCCTCGCGCTCGAGGAGATCGCTTGCGGCTCGCAGCACAGCTGGGCTGTCATCCACGATTACGCACCGCAGCGTCATTTCGCCGAGCATGCCGCACGAGCACCCAGCCGCCTATTACCGCTAGCTGCAATTTCGCGCTAGCTCCGCCTGCCTCACGGGTGTCCCGCGGCAGCCATTCGCGCCCGGAGATTACGCCTGGCGTCGAAGAGGTTCTTGTAGACCGCACCGCGGTTGGTGCCGAGCTTCAGCGCCACGATGTCGATCGGGACTTCGTTGAGAGCGATCGCGACGAACACCTCGCGCTGGCGATCGGTCAGCTTCGCGAGGGCCTGCGACAGTGCGTCGAGTTGCGCACGCTGCTCCATCCGGTCCTCGGGTCGGGGCGCCAGCGGATCGGGGAGCTGGTCCCAGGCGAGCTCCTCCACGCCCGGCGGTTGTCGGCGCCACGCGTGCCGGGCGACCGTGGCAGAGACCTCGAAGATGACGAACTTGTACGCCCAGGTGGTGAATCGGCTGAGCCCCCGGAAGTCATCGATCCTGTCCAGGACTTTGACGAGTGCGTCGTCGGCGGCCTGCTGCGCGAGGTCATCAAACTCCGGGCCGGTGACCGACTGCAGCTGGGGGCGCCGCCGCGACAACTCGGATATGGCGACCCGCCGCAGCAGATCGTGAAGGCTGCCGACGGCCTGGTGGTGCCGCGGGTGCCCGACCCGAAGTTGCTCGACCCACTGTCGTGAGGCTGCGTCAGGTCCGGCTGGCGGCTTGCCGAGCGCGCCCGCGCTGGGGGGGCTGGGACTCCCGTTCGCGGGCCGGTCATGGATGGAACGTGTGGTCCCAATCCGATACATGAGCGAATGGTCCCTCCAGGCCGGCGACTTGTCTGCACTGCCAACCCCATTCGCGCGACCAGGCTCGCTGGAATCTATCCCTTCCTGCTACCTGGAAAGCGACCACCGTCCTGGAGCGCTGCTCGGTGTCTCGCGCTCGTCGGCAACCTGACGTGGACAGCTGTTCCAGCGTCCGGAGAGCTGTCGATCCGGATCGTGCCCCCGATCGCCTCAACTCGGTCGACCAGGCCGGTGAGCCCGGAGCCGTCCGACGCGTCCGCTCCGCCCCTTCCGTCGTCGCTGACGATCAGCTCGAGCCAACCATTGCGCTGCCGGACCCTGAGCTCGGCACGTGACGCGTGCGCGTGCTTGGCGGTGTTGGCCAGCGTCTCCGAGACGACGTAATAGGCGGCCACCTCGACGGGCTCCTCGAACCGCTGAGCGTCGAGGTCGAGGCGCAGGTCGACGGGCACCGCGGACCGGCGCGCGAGCGAGCGCAGCGCCGACCTGAGTCCGCCCTCGGATAGGACCGCGGGATGGAGGCCCCGTGACAGCTCGCGCAGGCCGTCGAGAACATCGGCGAGCCCCGTCCCGAGGTGCGAGAGGACGCGCCGGAGATCGTGCAGCTCGGGCGGCACGGTCGTCTCAGCTGCGCGCAGTTCGAGCCCCAACGACACGAGCCGTTGCTGCGCGCCGTCATGGAGGTCGCGCTCAAACCGCCGACGTGCCTCATCCCCCGCCCTCACGATGCGTGCTCGCGATTGCGCCAGATCGGAGCGGCTCTTCGCATTGGCCACGGCCATGCCGGCGACCCGGCTGAACTCTGCTAGGCGCGCCTCGGTATCGGCCGGCAGCGGGTCCGGTCTACGGGACGCGACGGCGATCATCCCCCAGGTCGCCCCCTCGACGACGATCGGGGTTGCGACAGCAGAACGGATGCCGATCTCGCGCGAGAGGGCAGCGATCGCCCCCGGCGCGTCGCTGTAGTCCTCCTTGCGCCCGGGCACCCCGGTGCTCTTCACTTCGCTAGCCAGGTTCTCCCCTTCGAGCGGGAGCCGCTCGCCCACGGGAAGACTGATCGCCGCATCGCTCCAGGCGGCGACCACCGTCACGGTCGCGTCCGCCTCATAGCGCAGGATCTCCGAGGCATCCACGCCCAGGAGTACTCGCACCTCCTCGACCAGCGTCGCGAAAAGGTCGTCGGGAGAGTGCTCGCTCGCCACCAACGTCGCCACGCGCCGCAGTGCGGACTGCTCGGCGGCAAGCCGCTCGACCTTCGCGCGGGACTCGATATTCGAGATCGCCGTGGATACGAGCTCGGCGAACTGCGCGACGCGGTGTTCAGTCCCGGGCGGCAAGCTTCTCTCGGACCCCACCGCCATCGCGCCCCATAGGCGCCCGTCGACAACGATCGGACCCGCGACCGCAGCGCGGACGCCCTGCTCGCGCACGGAGTCGCCAAGCGGACCGGGTACCCGCGAATAGTCGTCGACGCGGGCCGGACGTCCGGTGCGGAGCACCTTGCCGACCACGCTTCCCTCCGGGAGGGGCACGTTGGTGCCGGGGGTCGGGGCCATGTACTTCGGCATGCCGTGTCCGGCAAGGGTTGTGGCGGTGCCGTCTGCCTCGAACCGGGCAGTCACCACCATCAGGTCGGCGCCCAGGAGGCCGCTCAGCTCCTCTGTGACGAGGGCGAACACCTGCTCCGGTGGCGGTTGCGCAGCGACCAGCTCGGCCACCCGACGGAGCGCGGCTTGCTCGCTGGCGAGCTCGCGGGCTCGTGCTTCGGAGGCGGCAAGGTCAGCGCGGCTTTCGGCGTTCGCGATCGCCGTGCCTAGTAGCTCCGTGAACTTCGCGAGACGGCTTTCGAGGTCAGGCGGCGGCGGCTTCGGCCCGCGCGAGCCCACAGACATTGCCCCCCATGGAGCACCATCGACCACTACGGGGACCGCGACCGGAAAAAGCGTTCCCCCAAGCCGCGCAGCTTCCGCGAGCGGCCCTTGCGCGCCCGCCGTGTAGTCGGCGCGTGCTGCCTGGCCGCTGCGGTACACACGCGCGACGGCGCTGTCGTCGCCCTCGAGGGCCCACTGTCTGCCGACGGGCCCGAGGTACTTGCCGGGCGTTGCGAGCAAGGTTGCGATGTCGCCGGGATCGAAGCGCATCAGGATTGTGTTCGGGATCCCGAACATCTGCTCGACCTCGTCTCGCACGGCGTCGAACACGCGGTTCGGAGTGGCACCTTCGGCGACGAGCGTTGCCACGCGCCTCAGAGCGGACTGCTCGGCGGCAAGACGCTCCACCTGCAATCGCGACTCGATATTCGAGATCGCCGTGGACACAAGCTCGGCAAACTGCGCGACACGGTCCTCGCTTCCGGGGGGCAACGCCTCAGCCGTCTGGGACCCCGCGACCAGAGCGCCCCAAAGCCGCCCGTCAACGACAATGGGCCCTCCGACCGCGCAGCGCACCCCCTCCTCGCGCACGATGGCGGAGAACGGACCCGGGACCTTCGCATAGTCCTCGATGCGAACGGGACGGCCGGTGCGAAACATCGCTTCGAGTACGCCTCCCCCCGAGAGAGGCACCTTCGTGCCCGGGGCTGTCCGGTCGTCGGTCCTCCCGCGTTCAGCCAGTACCGTGGCGCTGCCGTCCGGCTCAAAGCGGACCGCCCCGATCAAGTCGATCCCCAGAAGGTGGCTGAGCTGCTCGGTTACCGCGGCGAACACCCGCTCGGGCGCCGCGTGCCTGGCGACCAGCTCGGCTACGCGCCGCAGCGCGGACTGTTCGTCCGCCAACCGTTGGGACTCGGTCTCGGCCCGCCGGCGGTCCGTCACGTCGCGCGCTACCCCGTACATGACGCCGTCCTCTACGACGGGCGCCGCCGTCCACTCGAGCACCCTCAGAGACCCGTCTTTGCGAAAGAAGCGGTTCTCGAACGACAGCGTCGTCTTTCCCTGACCGACGTCGGCCGCCTCGGCCGCGGTCTTCTCGCGGTCGTCCGGGTGGACGAAGTCGAGATATGGCCGAGCGAGGAGCTCTTCGTCGGTGTAGCCGAGAACCTGCTCGGCGGCAGGGTTGACGCGCGTGAGATATCCGTCGAAGTTGGCGACGGCCACGAGATCCGGGGAGAGGTTGAAGATGCGGTCGAAGTCTTGCTGCGCCTTGGCGCGCCGCGCGGTATTGACAGCGAGCGCCGCCGCGAAGGCGGCGACGACGAGGCCGCCGGCGAGGAGGATCCAAGGCAGAACCGCGCCGGGGCCGCTGACCGATTCCTTCGGCATGAGCACCGCGAACTGCTGTCCCGCGACCGTGAACCCCTCGCGAACGGTGTCGCCGCCGGCGCGGTTTCCCGACGAACGGCCGGCCGGCACGAACCGCAAGCCCGCGGGGTTCCTCGCCGCCGCGCGCAGAGTCGCCTCGGATAGGAACACCACCACGGCCCCGGGGCGGAGCACCCCATCGATCAGATTCGGCGCGGGCGCGACGAGGAAGAGGCCGCGCGTCCCGTCTCTCCGGGCGGCGATAGGCGTGGCCCCCACGCCACCTGGCTGAATCGCGCTATCCAGCGCCGCGGGAATTCCGAGTTCACGCCTCAGATCGATGCCGGGCGAGTTCATGGGCGGGAAACCGGAGATCAGCGTCGCCGGCAGGTACGAGGAGCTTGTCGGCACGGATTTGCGCCGCTCGTCCGGTGCGACAATGCGCCGGCCGATACGCCGCTCGTACGCCGAGCGATCAGCGGCCCCGACCTCCTGGGCCCACGCAGCGGCCGGGAGGTCGGCGGGGCTGAGCCACCTCGATGCGTTCCTCGTGAACTCGGTGTTCGTGACGCCTCTGGCACCTTCGTCTGACATGAACCGGCTCAGGCTGTCGGTGAGCGTCGTCGCCACCTCCACGCGACTGCGGATCTGCGCCGCCGCGATCTCGATACGCCGCTCAGAGCCGTGCTTCGCATCCCGCTCGGCGAGTACGCGGGCGACGATGAAACCCGCGACCGTCAGCCCGAGAACCAGTGCCACCGCTGCGATCTGTCGCGGCCGCAAGAGCGAACCTCCGCGTTCTTAGCGATTGTGACCCTCCGGAATCGCCGGGACAAGGCGGGCTCGACCAGAGGGCGGAGCTCTCAAGTGATCCTGTGCCAGCCGGCGATCTTCGCCGCGAGGTCGTCCATCGCCGCCGTGTATGCCTGGTAGGACGGCGGCGTGTCCACCAACCACCTGCCGAGCTGGTTCGCCCGCACCGCCGGCAGTGCTGCGAAGGCCGGGATCTGCTTCGCCTGCCTGAGCGGCAGAAAGAGTGACCGCGCGTCGTAGAGGATCCCGTCCGCCGGGTACTTGGCGGCATGGTCCCAACTGAACCGGTCCCAGTAGGCCTCCGATGTCTCCGCCGAGATGAGTGGCACGCCGCGGCTCCTGTAGAAAGCGAGCTCGCCTGAGTCGACCACCTTCGCAACGTACATCGTGCTCTGGTCCCCCGAGATGGCGATGATCCGCAAATTCGATTTGCGCCTTGCGATCTGGGACAAGCTCGCTGCGGCTCTGAGAAACGCCGCGCGCGCCCGCCCATTCGCGCCCCCCATCGTGTCCGAACCGAGCTCACGGACGAGATCGCCGAAGCGATCGATCTGCTTCGTCGCGATCACATGGCCGCTGAACCCGACGATTGGCACCCGCGAGCCGATCCGCTTCTGCTGCGCGAGGTCCTTGAACCCGAAGAGCGGTGAGTCGGCGGGCGGCGGGTACCACCGCGAGACGATCAACTCGGCCTTTAGCAAGGCCAGCTTCGCGGCATCTATCTCGCCGTAGACGGAGCCGATGATCTCCGACTCGGCCCATGGGAACCCAGCGAGTACCGGATCTTCTTCCGGGTTGTCGCCGAACACGCCGACAGGCGTCACGCCCCACTGGTGAAGCGCGGCGGCCGCCGTGGTGTAGGCGACGATCCGCGTCGGGCGCTTGCTCAACCTCACCGTTTGCTTCCGATCGTCGACGAAGGTCCAGCCTGCCGCATCCTTATCCGCTGAGCCGCAGCCCACTACGACGCTGGCGCCTGCTGCAAAGGCGGCGGCGAGCACCTGCCTCCGTGTGAGCGGCCACTCGAGGGCGTTCCCGTTCATCGGCTTCCTGCGACCACAGAGTACGCCGACAGGCGAGCCCGCCTTATGGATCCCGCGCCCCGTTCTTCGCAACCGAGAACGGCAAGCCGCGTTATTGCGGTTCGTTTGAGCTGATCGGCACCCGGGGCGCGGTCGGCGGCTGCGGGAGATCGTAGAAGCGCCCAGCGCTCTTGCCCTGCTCCCCCAATCCGAACCCGGCGCTCATGAGCGCGGTCTTGATCTGACTGATGCGATCAAACTCGAACACTGCGAATCCGAGATCATTGGGCGGGCTTGCGCCGGCCAGCGTTTGCCCAAGCACGCGGTGCTCGGACTCGACCGCCGCCAGCTCCGCCGAGTAGCGCGCGAGCTCCGGGCGCCCGGCGGCCGCACACGTAGTGACGCCGACCAGATATGTGTTGACGAAAAGGTGCTCGCCAGCCGCGACCCCCTGGCCGACCGCAGTTAGGTCGAGAGCATCGCCCGCGCCGCCGAAGAAGGCGTCCGGAATCCAGAACCGCGTCGTGGTCGGGCGGTAGAGCTTGCGTATGAACTGCCAATGGTCCCGCTCGGCGGCGTAGACGCCGTCAAAGATGACCGGCACCGAGCTCGGCACCTCGGGATGCAGGCTCGTGCGCCGTACCAGCTCAGTCAGGATCGTGACGGTTAACGCCTCGGTCGTGGACGCGAAGACACCGAACTCCTGGACCGAATCGAGCACGTCGACCGAGCGCCCGGCGCCCGGGCCGGTCGGGACAGGTTCTGTAGAGGACATGCGAGTGCCTTTCTGTATTGGGTGCGCGCAGCTCAGGCGCTACGCGGTTCAGCTCATGCGCACCCAACGATGCGTCCTGCGCCTTCGTCCAACAACACCTTTATGCGAACGGCGATAGGCCTGAGCGATCAGAGCCCGGCGGGTGATGGACGCGGCGACCTCGCCGTCCCGCCACCTACGACGAGCGTGGCGGGACGGCATCGCAGCGCGCTACGCCGCCTCAGGGAACATCACCGCGCTCTCGGCCGACATGCCGCGCGTCACCGGAAAGCGTGTCGCGAGGGTCGCCAGCAAACCGCCTCCGCCGACGATTACGTAGAAGAGAAGCGCGTTCGTGCGGTATGAGAAGCCGACGGCGAATGGCAGCACGATCAGAGCGACTGTCGCGATGACATCGACGTATGCGTGCAGCAGCGGTGGGATGACCTTCACGATCCCGGTTGCCCAGTTCGTTCCCACCGCGAGCACCGTGGCGGCGCCGCCGAGCGCGAGGGCGAT
>DASVXS010000242.1:0-24344 GCA_036392575.1 Thermoleophilaceae bacterium
ACGTGGTAGCCGCCTAGGTCCACGTGCATCAGGCCCGGCACGCTCTTGGCCGGGTCTGCGTCCTTGTAGTACTGCACGCCCTGCACGAACGCAGAGGCGCAGTTGCCGACGCCAACGATCGCCACCCGGACCTTCTCGGTCTGGTAGCGCGAAGCGCCGTTTGTTAGTCCGGTTCCGCTCAAGTACTGCCTCCTGTTTCCATGGCCGCCAAACCCCGGGTGGCGGGCCGCTAAATGAACTCCGCGCCGGCTGATCGGTTACGCGGCGGCCCGGTTCAGCTCCCGCCGCACGTGAAGGACGCGCTGGAGCACCGTGATGGTCGTGAGGACCGCCATGACGTATATGGCCGGCTTGAGCAGCGAGAAGTCTCCCAGACCAGCGCCTTTCGCGAAGAGCAACCCTGCTGACAGGATCACGACGCGCGTCGCGCGGTCCGCCAGACCTACCTTGCATTCCACGCCCAGAGCCTCGGCACGGGCACGCGTGTAGCTCACCAGCAGCGACGCACCGACGGTCCACGCCGTCGCCGCAGTCGCGAAGTCCTGCCCGTTGCTCGCGAAGTACGCGGCGACCGCGGTCAGCACGATCGCCTCCTCCATGCGGTCGAGGGTGGAGTCGAGGAATGCCCCGAAGGGCGTGCCCTTGCCCGACATGCGCGAGTAGCGCCCGTCGAGCGTGTCCATGATCGAGCCGACGATGAAGGTGATGCCGGCGAGGAACCAGTAGTGCTGGGTCACGAGCACCGCCGCGGCGATGTTCAGCACGAGCCCCGTGAGCGAGATCGCATTGGGCGTGAGGCGCGACTCGATCAGCCGGTTGCGGGCGAGCGTGCGCACCTCGGCGACGGTGAGCGGCTCGCCGCCGTCACGGCGCGTGCGTTGGCGCCCACCACGCGTGCGCGGGGGCGCGTCGCGACCTGGATCGAGGCTCACAGCGGTGCCTCAGCCCCGAGCGGCCGCCGGAAGCTCCAAGCGTCCGGGCGGGCACGCGCGAGCGCGGCGTGCGCCGTGGCGGCCGACATGCCGGCCACGAGCGCGCCGGTGACGGCGTCGAACCAGAAGTGGTTGGCGGTGGCGATCACGACGAACGAGATGAGCAGCGGATACAGGCACCACAGCACCTTCAGCGCGCGCGAGCGCACCAACACGGCACATGGGATGCCGACCATGAGCGCGAACGCGACATGCATGCTGGGCACAGCTGCAAAGGGGTTGTACAGGGCCGCGGCGCTGTTTGCGGCGCCGTCCCCCACGAAGTCAGAGACCGAGTCGTGGAAACCCCACTCGGGCATGTACCGCGGCGGCGCCGTCGGGAACACGATGTAGCCGATCAGCGCGAGCACCATCGCCACGGCGAACATGTTGCGGACGTAGTAGAAGGACTCGTTCCGCGCCAGGTAGAGCCAGACGATGAAGGTGGTCGTGACGACGAACTGCGAGTTCACGTACATGAAGTCCGCCACGTCCTCGAGCCAGCCGACGCGGTTGACCCAGTCCTGCAGCTGCGCCTCGAAGAACAGGTGCACGCTGCGCTCGATCGCGATCACGTCGCGCGCGTGCGCGAAGGCGGAGGCCACCTGGCCGTCGACCGCGCCGCGCACGAGGCGGTAGGCGTAGTACGCGATCGCGAAGATCAGCAGCTGCCTGAGCGCGTCAAGCCAGCCTTGGGGGAGCCACTGTCGGCTCATATCGAGGACGCGACGAGCCACCGGTGGAGCTTAGCCAGCCGCCTTAGTCGGCACCAGCCGGGCTACCCACACCTCAGCCCGCGCGAGAAGACGCGGGACACCGCGAAGCTCACGTTCAGGCGCACCCAGCCACGCCGGTCGGCGATCACGCGCGTCCAGTTGCCGGCCGGCTCGACGCAGGCTTTGTGCGCGCGCCAGTACGGCGTCCAGCGGACCCGCACGACGGCGGAGCCGGGGCGGCGTACCCGGAGGTCCACGTGCGCGGGACCGACGTCCACCGCCTGGATCCGTGCGGGGCTTCCGCGGCGTACGCCGTCGGGGATCACGAACGGATGCGGGCCCGTGAACTCGTACACACGCCAGTGCTTGTTGCGCCACACGAGCTTGAGATACGGCAGCCCCGAGTTGATCAGTGCGCGCTCGTGCACCGAGCTGTAGTCGAGCTTCGCGTCGGGCACCGCGACCCAGCGGACCGCCTGGCTCGAGAGCCAGTGCTCGTAGCGATCCGGGGTGAGCTTCTGGCGCGAGTAGAAGATGTCGTTGCGGCCGACATCGACCTGGCGCTCCCAGCCGCGCGCGAGCGGGAACCGCCGCGCCACGTCGGCGGCCTCGTAGTGCCCCTCGGTGAAGACGATCTCCACGCGCGCCGGTGCGTCCTCGCGATGGCGGTCGAGGAAGCGCAGGAGCGGCGCGTAGTAGGCGGGGTTTCGCGAGTGGTCGCCGACGGTCTCGCTGACAGCGCGGACGGCGGGCGACCATTGCCAGTAGGCAAGCGGCACGAGCAGCGCGGTGAGCGCCACGATCGCGGCGGTGCGCGAGCGCCCGGGCGGCGCGCCGGCTAGCACGCAGGCGGCCAGCGGGCCCGCGAACAGGGCGCCGAGGCGGGCGGTGTTGCTGCCCATGGGTGTCGCCAACACGAAGGCCGCGGTCGCGGAGATCAGATAGAGCATCGCGGCGATCCGCAACGTCGACTCGCGGCGTGGCAGCAGCACGAGGAAGCCGAGCGCGGCGAGCGGGGCCGGCAGGTACGCCGTCACGGCGAACGGCTGATGCCCACCCTCCGGGAAGGCGGCCGAGAGGATCAGCGGCGGCAGCAGCGCGGCGGCAGCCACGGCGAGCCCCTCCGTCCAGGCCTCGGACCGCTCGCGGCGGCCCTGGAGCGCGTGGGCGGCTCCCGCCATGCCGAGGAAGGCGCCCGCGACCGGGCTCGCGAGCGGCGTGAACGCGGCCAGTGCGATCGCGAGGGCACGCCGCCGCCGCTGCAGCGCCAGCAGGGCGGCAAGCCCGATCGCCACGCCGAACGCGAATGGCAGGCGGCCGGTCAGCAGCAGCGTGAGCACCGCCACTCCGAACCAGAGAGCGCCGTAGCGACTGCGCTCGCCGAAGTGCTGGTGCACGATTGCCTCGAACCCGGCTGTTGCGCCGACGGCCGACAGCGCTCCCACGGCAAACGGCCCGAGCAGCCAGGCGAGCGGCGGGAACAGCACGCTGTAGGCGGGCACGTGATGGCCGCCGTACCACTGGTCGTTCCAGATCGCGAGGCCGTGCGCGCCGAACAGGTCGGTGCGGAAGACGTGCGCCGCCATGTCGCCGACGGGCGGGTGCACTGCCACATAGACGGCCGCGCCGAGCGCGGTGACGATCACTGGCGCAAGCCGAGCGGGACCACGCGCCGCCAGTCGAGCCACAGCTCCGCGTGCCCGAGCGGAGCGGCTTTCGAACGCGGCGTCCGCGGCTCCGCCCGAACTGCTGGACGGGAGTGGCGGCGGCACGGCTCTGAAGAGTACTGCTCTAGCCCGTTTCCAGGAGGAAACTCGAGACCGTCTCGACCACGTCCGGCCGATCGATCCACGGCCAATGACTCGCGTCCTCGAGCAGCTCGAGACGGGTCTCACCGCCAAGGGTTTCCGCGTACGCCCGGGCGAAGCGCGGCGCGTCGATGTAGGGGTCCTGGGCACCCCAGAGGATCAGCGCCGGCGCGCGTATCTCACCGAGCCGCTGGCCCGCCGCGGCGAGCGAATCGGCGGGAGCCGAGCGGTAGAGCTTCAGGATCGCCCGCTGGGTGCCGTGGTCGAAGTACTTCCAGATGCGGTCGATGAACTCGTCGGATGCGGGGCCCGGTGCCACCGTCGCCTCGCGCGACAGTTGCCTGAAACCCCAGCGCGTGGAGAGCCCCATGAAGAGCTCGCCTGCCAGCGGCGTGCGCCAGACGCGCGCGATGCGGTGCCAGCTGTACCCGGGGAGCAGTGGCGCGGCGTTCATGATCACGAGCCGCTCGAGCCGCTCGGGGGCACGCTGCGCGAGTCCGAGCGCGGCGCCGCCCCAGTCGTGCACCACGAGCGAATAGCGCTCCGCGCCGCGGTCGGCGAGGAAGGCGTCGAGCCAGTCGCTGTAGCCGTCGATCGAATAGTCGAATTGAGCCGGCTTCGCCGAGCGGCCGAAGCCGGGAAGGTCCGGGGCGAGGCCACCGGTGCGCTCGAGGAAATCCACCCAGTCGTCGGAGCTCGTCGGCACGCCGTGCACGTAGAGCACCGGCGCGTGTCCCTCGCGCGGCGGCGCCTCGCGCCAGAACGTGTCGAGTCCGGCAATCTGGCCCTGCTTCTCCTGCACGGTCGTCTGCATGTGCGCTTCTTACCGGACCCCGGCGCTCCGTGCCTAATCTCCCCGCGTTGACCGCGACCAAGAAGAGCGACTGGAAGCCACCCACCAAGCGCAAGCTGATCGCCATCCGCGACCGCCTGCGCAAGGCCTACGGCAAGCCCGAGCCGCGGCCGCACCGGGCGCCCATCGACGAGCTCATCCTCACCGTCCTCTCGCAGAACACCAACGACCGCAACCGCGACGTCGCGTACGGGCGGCTGCGCCAGCGCTTCCCGAGGCGCGATGGCTCCCCATTGCCCGACTGGGACGCGGTGGGGAACGCGCCCGAGGACGCCGTCGAGGAGGCGATCCGGCCGGGGGGCATCTCGCGCGTGAAGGCGAGGCGGATCCAGGAAATCCTCCGGTCGCTGGGCGACGACGACCTGACCCACCTCGAGACCGATCCTCTCGACGAAGCGCGCGACTACCTCTGCTCGCTGCCGGGAGTGGGCCGCAAGACGGCCGCTTGCGTGCTGCTCTTCTCGTACGGGCGCCCGGACGTCCCGGTCGACACGCACGTCTACCGCGTCGGTACCCGGCTCGGCCTCTTCAGGCCCGGCGCGTCGTTCGACGAGGCGCACGACGAGATGCTGCGGCTGACGGATCCCGAGGACGCGTACGAGATCCATGTCGGGCTGATCCGCCACGGGCGCCGCATCTGCACCGCACGCAACCCGCGCTGCCGCGAATGCCCGCTGCTGTCGCTCTGCCCGTACGGGAAAGCGCGAGTTCGGTGACCGAGCAGCACCGCGCCGAGGCGGCGCTGGTCGGGATCGCGGCGGTCTGGGGGCTCACGTTCGTGATGGTGCAGGACGCGATCGAGCAGCTGCCCTCGCTGGCGTTCCTCGCCTACCGCTTCGTGCCAGCCGGGCTGATCGTGGCGCTCTTCGCGCGCCGCGCGTTGCGCGGCCTAGGGCGCGCGGGCTGGCTGGCCGGGCTTGCGATGGGAGTGTTCCTCACCGCCGGATACATCTTCCAGACCATCGGGCTCGAGCACACGAGCGCGTCGAACGCCGGCTTCATCACCGGACTGTTCGTGGTGTTCACGCCGGTGCTCGCGGCAGTGTTCCTGCGCGAGCGGATCGGCGCGCTCGCCTGGGGGGCAGCGGCGCTCTCGGCGCTCGGCCTCTACCTGCTCGCGGGCGCGACGCACGGGTTCAACGAGGGCGACCTGCTCGTGCTCGGGTGCGCTGTCGCGTTCGCCGCGCACATCATCGTCACGGCTCGCGGCGTTCGTGCCCACGACGTCGGCGCGCTGCTCACGATTCAGCTCACGTTCTGCGGCGTCGTGTGCCTGATCGCCGCCGCGGCTGCCGGCGACCTCGAGGTTCCGCGCGGCGGCACCGTCTGGTCGGCGCTGGTCGTCACCTCGCTCGTGGCGAGCGCGCTCGGCTTCTTCGTCCAGAGCTACGCACAGCAGCACGCCCCGCCGGCCCGAACGGCGCTGATCATGGCGAGCGAGCCGGCCTTCGCCGGCTTCTTCGGCTGGGCGATCGGCGGCGAGACGCTCTCGCTCGTCTCCTGGTTCGGCGCCCTGCTGATCATGGCGGCGATCCTCGCGGTCGAGGTCGTGCCGCGCTTCAGGCCGCCGCGGCCTTTGCCCGAGGGTTGACCCGCGCCCGCTCGCGCGCAATGGTGCGCGGCATGAGGGATCTGGCTCGCTTCGCGGCCATGGGCCTCTACCTGTTCGACCTGTTCCTGCTCCGGCTCGTGGGCGCCGGCGCGATGGCGGTCTCCTCGACGGGCGCAGTGCTGGCGCTACGAATGACGCCGGGCATCCTCAGCATCGCGGCCGTCGGCGTGGTCGCCTCAGGGCTCTGGAGCTATGGCGCGCTTCAGCGCCCGGTGCCGGCCCGCGTGAAACCGGCCACGTGGTTCGCGGCCGGCAGCATGCTCGTGTGGTTCCTGCTGCTGCTCGTTTGACGGCCTGGCCCGGACGTGGGTGACCTTTGGGTCGAATAGCGACCCCAAAGTCACCCACCCTCCCGCCCTTTATCGCTGCTTTTTCGCCCGACCGGCCGCTGCTCACCGGGGTGGGCAACCCGCGAAAGATCTGCCACAATCGGACTCAGATTTCTTTCCGCACCAGCGAGAAAGCACTACAGGAGGAAAACTTCAACTATGGGTAAGACGATAGGCATCGACCTCGGTACGACCAACAGTGCGATGGCCGTGCTCGAGGGCGGCGAGCCGACCGTCGTAGAAAACGCCGAAGGCGGCCGCACGACCCCATCGGTCGTCGCGTTCACCGCCGGCGGCGAGCGACTTGTCGGCACTGTCGCAAAGCGCCAGGCTGTCACGAACCCCGAGAACACCGTCTTCTCCATCAAGCGCTTCATGGGCCGCAAGGAGGCCGAGGTGCGCGAGGAGGAGTCGATCGTTCCGTACAAGGTCGAGGCAGGCCCGAATGGCGACGTCCGCGTGGACGCGGGCGGCAAGCAGTACTCCCCGCCGGAGATCAGCGCGATGATCCTCCAGAAGCTGAAGGCCGACGCCGAGGCGTACCTCGGTGACACGGTCGACAGCGCGGTCATTACCGTCCCGGCGTACTTCAACGACGACCAGCGCCAGGCCACCAAGGACGCCGGCAAGGTCGCCGGACTCGACGTCAAGCGCATCATCAACGAGCCGACCGCGGCCGCGCTTGCCTACGGGCTCGACAAGGAGGAGTCCGACCACACCATCCTCGTCTTCGACCTCGGCGGCGGCACGTTCGACGTGTCGGTGCTCGAGATCGGCGACGGCGTCTTCGAGGTCAAGGCGACCGCGGGTGACAACCACCTCGGCGGCGACAACTTCGACAAGGCGATCGTCGACTGGATGGTCAAGGAGTTCAAGGCGTCACAGGGCATTGACCTCTCGCAGGACCGCATGGCCCTGCAGCGCCTCTACGAGGCGGCCGAGAAGGCCAAGGTCGAGCTGTCCTCCACACAGGAGACGCAGATCAACCTGCCGTTCGTCACGGCTGACCAGTCGGGGCCGAAGCATCTCGACATGCGCCTCACTCGCTCGAAGCTCAACGAGCTCACGTCTGACCTGCTCGACCGCACCGTCGGTCCGACCAAGCAGGCGCTGCAGGACGCAGGCATCACGCCGGGCGACATCGCGCACGTGGTGCTCGTCGGCGGCATGACCCGCATGCCGGCCGTCCAGGAGAAGGTGAAGGAGCTCACCGGCAAGGACCCGCACCGCGGTGTGAACCCGGACGAGGTCGTGGCCGTGGGCGCCGCCATCCAGGCGGGCGTGCTGGCCGGCGACGTGAAGGACGTCCTGCTCCTCGACGTGACCCCGCTCACCCTCGGCATCGAGACCAAGGGCGGCGTCATGACGAAGCTGATCGAGCGCAACACCACCATCCCGACGCGCAAGTCGGAGGTGTTCTCGACGGCCGAGGACAACCAGCCGAGCGTCGAGGTCCACGTGCTCCAGGGTGAGCGCGAGATGGCCATCGGCAACAAGTCGCTCGGCAAGTTCCAGCTCACCGGCATTCCGCCGGCGCCCCGGGGCGTGCCGCAGATCGAGGTGACGTTCGACATCGACGCGAACGGCATCCTCAACGTGTCCGCCAAGGACCTCGGCACGAGCAAGGAGCAGAAGATCGAAATCAAGGCGGGCTCCGGCCTGTCCGAGGACGAGATCAAGCGGATGGTGACCGACGCCGAGGCGCACGCCGAGGAGGACCGCCGCCAGCGCGAGCTCGCGGAGGCCCGCAACACCGGCGAGAACGCCGCCTACCAGGCCGAGCGTCAGCTGGCCGACATGGGCGAGCAGGTCGACAGCTCGGCGAAGGAGCAGATCGACGCTGCGATCAAGGACGTGCGCGACTCGCTCACGTCTGATAACGCAGACGAGATCCGGCAGAAGACCGCCTCGCTGCAGGAGGCCTTCCACCGCGTCTCCGAGCAGATGTACGCGCAGGCGGCTCAGGCGCAGCAGCCCCAGGGCGACGGCGCAGCCAACGGCGCGACGACTGACTCCTCGGACGAGGAGGAGGTCGTGGACGCCGAGGTCGTGGATGGTGATTCGAAGTCGTGAGCATCCACGAGCAGCAGCGACAGGACGAGCGGGAGCGGCTCAACGACGAGCCGCTCCCGACTCAGCAGCCCGAAGAGGGCGAGCCCGCCGGCGCGGACGACGAGTCGGCCGAGCAGGAGCTGGAGGAGGCGACTGAGCGCCCCGTCGACGAGGGCGGGGACGACCTGACGCGCGCGCAGCGCGAGCGCGACGAGTACCTGTCGCTCGCGCAGCGCACGCAGGCCGACTTCGAGAACTACCGCAAGCGCGCGGCCAAGGAGGCCGCGGGTGCGGGCGAGCGGGCGAAGGCGGGGCTCGTGCGCGAGCTCCTGCCCGTGCTCGACAACCTCGAGCGTGCGCTCGCCAGCGCCAACTCCCCGGACGACGTGGTCGCCCAGGGTGTGAAGCTCGTGCACGCCGATCTGGTCGGCGTGCTGCAGCGTGCCGGCGTAGAGGCGTTCGACCCGGCCGGCGAGGCGTTCGACCCGACCGTGCACGAGGCGCTCACGACCCGTCCCGCGGAGGACGGCGTCCACCCAGGGACGGTGCTCGACGTGGTCGAGAAGGGCTACCGCCTCAACGACACCGTGCTGCGTCCCGCCCGAGTCGTGGTGTCCGCGTAGCGATGGCAGCCGTCCGGGATCCATACAAGACGCTCGGCGTCGACAAGAAGGCCTCGCAGGACGAGATCAAGAAGGCCTACCGCAAGCTCGCGCGGCAGTACCACCCGGACCAGAACCCGGAAGACCCGCACGCGGAGGAGCGCTTCAAGGAGGTCCAGGAGGCCTACTCGGTGCTGTCCGATCCCGAGAAGCGCAAGCAGTACGACCAGGGCGGCGGCATCTTCGGCGGCTTCGGCGCCGGCGGGTTCGACCCGGGCTCGTTCCGCACCGGCGGCGGCGGTGGTGGTTTCGGCGGCATCGGCGACATCCTCTCCGACCTCTTCGGCGGCGGTGGTGCCGGCGGCCCGCGGGCCCAGCAGCCGGAGCGCGGCCGCGACCTCGAGACCGAGGTGCACATTTCGTTCGACCAGGCGATGAAGGGCGCTCAGGTGCCGATCGTCGCCACTATCCCGTCGCCGTGTCCGACCTGTCACGGCACGGGCGCACGGCCGGGCACGAGCCCAACCGTCTGCCCGAGGTGTCAGGGTCGCGGCATCGAGTCCCAGGGCCAGGGTCTGTTCTCGATCTCCCAGCCGTGCTCGCTCTGCGGTGGCACCGGCACGCAGATCAGCGATCCCTGCCCCACCTGCCACGGCCGCGGCCAGACGCCGCAGACCAAGCGCTACCGCGCGAACATCCCCGCGGGCGTGCGCGACGGCAGCCGCGTTCGGCTCGCCGGCAAGGGCGAGGCCGGCCGGCGCGGAGGGCCGCCCGGCGACCTCTACGTGGTCACGCGGGTGGAGGAGTCCTCGATCTTCAAGCGCAAGGGCGACAACCTCGAGGTGGACGTGCCGATCACGATCGTCGAGGCGATCCGCGGTGCGACCGTGGAGGTGCCGACACTGAACGGCTCGAAGCGAATCCGTGTGCCGGCGGGCACGCAGCACGGCACCGTGCAGCGGCTGCGCGGCGAGGGCCCTGCGCGCCTCAACGGCAAGGGCCGCGGCGACATTCACTACCGCCTTGTGATCGACGTGCCCCGCTCGCTCAGCAAGCAGCAGGAGGACGCGGTCGACGGGCTCGCCGAGGTCCTCAACGGCAATCCGCGTGAGCGGCTCTTCGCAGGGAGGGATCGCTGATGGCGCGCCGCAAGCAGCTCGATCCTCGCCAGGGCGTGTACATGATCTCCGTGGCCGCGCAGCTGGCGGGCATGCACCCGCAGACGCTCCGCATCTACGAGTCGCGCGGGCTGATCACGCCCAAGCGCTCGCAGGGCAACACCCGCCTGTATTCGCAGACAGACGTCGAGCGCCTACGCCGCATCCAGGAGCTCACCTCGGAGATGGGCATGAACCTCGCCGGCGTCGAGCGCGTGTTCGAGCTCGAGGAGCAGCTCGAGCGCATGCAGGACAAGATGCTCAAGCTCGAGCGCGAGGCCGAGCAAATGCAAGAGGAGCTCAAGCTCGAGATCGAGCGCGTGCAGCGCTCCTTCAAGTTCGAGTTGGTGCCGTACGAGGAGCCGGGCCACGCCCTCATCCCGGCGAAGGAAGCCGCCAAGGGCGTGCGCATACCGATCACGCGCCGCGACGGCGCCCGCTGACGGTGCTCGGCGACGCGCAGCTCCTGACCCGTGTCTATGACGCGTTCAACACGGGCGGGGTCCGCGCCGTCGCCGACTACATCCACCCCGACGCGGAGTTCATCGACCCGGTGGAGTTCCCGGGCGCCGACCACTACATGGGCCGCGAGGCGGTGATCTCCTATCTGGAGAACTTCGTTGAGGCGTGGGGCGTGGTGAACATCGTGATCGAGGAGTTCCACGGCGCCGGCGGGCGCGTGGGGGCGCAGCTGTGCATCGAGCTGCGCGGCGCCGCGAGCGGCTACGAGACCGAGATGCGCGTGATGCACGTGATCGACATCGAGGACGGCCAAGTTCGGCGTGTGCAGGGCTTTTTCGACCGCGAGGAGGGACTCGCCGCGCTGGTGGGCAAGCCTGCATAGATCTACTACACTCGCACTTAGATTTTATGAACGTAGACCGCTTCACAATCAAATCACAGGAGGCCCTCCAGGCCGCTCAGCGCCTTGCGGGCGCGCGGCGCAATCCCCAGGTCGCGCCGCAGCACCTGTTCGCGGCGCTGCTCGAGCAGGAGGGCAGCATCGTGGTCCCGGTTCTCCGCCGGGCGGGCGCGGACGTCGAAGGCGTCCGGCGCCGCAACAACGAGAAGCTCGACGGCTTCCCCACGGTCTCCGGGGACGCCACCCAGGCGCCGTCGCTCAGCCAAGCCACGATCGACACGCTTCAGAAGGCGGACGAGGAGGCCCGCGGCTTCGGCGACGAGTACGTCTCCACCGAGCACCTGCTCCTCGCGCTTGCGTCCGACCCGAACATCGACGCCGGCGCGACGCGCGACCAGCTCGCCGACGCCATCCAGGCGGTTCGCGGGCCACACCGCGTCACCGACCAGAACCCCGAGGACAAGTACCAGGCCCTCGAGAAGTTCGGCCGTGACCTCACCGCCGCGGCGGAGGAGGGCAAGCTCGACCCGGTGATCGGCCGCGACGACGAGATCCGTCGCGTGATCCAGGTGCTCTCGCGCCGCACCAAGAACAACCCGGTGCTCATTGGCGAGCCGGGCGTCGGCAAGACCGCCATCGCGGAGGGTCTCGCCCAGCGCATCGTGTCGGGCGACGTGCCCGAGTCGCTGCGCGACCGCCGCGTGATCGCGCTCGACATCGGCGCGCTGATCGCCGGCTCGAAGTACCGCGGCGAGTTCGAGGACCGGCTCAAGGCCGTCCTCAAGGAGGTCCAGGAGGCCGAGGGCCGCGTGATCCTCTTCATGGACGAGCTGCACACGATCGTCGGCGCGGGCGCTGCCGAGGGCGCGGTCGATGCCGCGAACCTGCTCAAGCCGATGCTCGCCCGCGGCGAGCTGCGCGCGGTGGGCGCGACCACGCTCGACGAGTACCGCAAGCACATCGAGAAGGACGCCGCACTCGAGCGCCGCTTCCAGCCGGTGATGATCGACGAGCCGAGCGTCGAGGACGCGATCGCGATCCTTCGCGGGCTCAAGGAGCGCTACGAGGTGCACCACAACGTGCGCATCCAGGACTCCGCGATCGTCGCGGCTGCGCTGCTCTCGCAGCGCTACATCGCGGACCGCTTCCTGCCCGACAAGGCGATCGACCTCATCGACGAGGCCGCCTCGCGCGTGCGCATCGAGATCGACTCGGTCCCGACCGAGATCGACGAGGTCGAGCGCCGCGTCATGCAGCTCGAGATCGAGCAGCAGGCTCTGTCGAAGGAGGAGGACGAGGCGTCGGTCGCCCGCCGCGAGGCCATCGAGCGAGAGCTCGCCGACCTGCGCGAGCAGACGAACGCGATGAAGGCCGAGTGGCAGCGCGAGAAGGGCGCTGTCGACGCGATCGCCGACCTCAAGAAGCGACTCGACGAGGCCCACCGTGAGGTGGAGCGCGCTGAGCGCGACGCCGACCTCGAGCAGGCAGCGAAGCTTCGCTACGGCGAGATCCCCGAGCTCGAGAAGGCGCTCGAGGAAGCCGAGCACACGGTCGAGGGCGAGCGCAAGTTCTTCAAGCAGGAAGTCGACGACGAGGACGTCGCCGAGGTCGTCGCGAAGTGGACCGGCATCCCCGTCTCCAAGTTGATGGAGGGCGAGGTCGAGAAGCTGGTCCACATGGAGGATCGCCTCCACGAGCGCGTGGTCGGGCAGGACGACGCGGTCGAGGCCGTGTCGAACGCGCTGCGGCGCTCACGTGCGGGCCTTCAGGACCCGAACCGGCCGATCGGCACCTTCCTGTTCCTCGGCCCGACCGGCGTCGGCAAGACCGAGCTGGCGCGGGCACTCGCAGAGTTCATGTTCGACTCGGAGCAGGCGATGGTGCGCATCGACATGTCGGAGTACATGGAGAAGCACGCGGTGTCGCGGCTCGTGGGCGCGCCTCCGGGCTACGTCGGCTACGACGAGGGCGGTCAGCTCACCGAGGCGGTGCGCCGCCGGCCCTACTCGGTCGTGCTACTCGACGAGATCGAGAAGGCACACCCCGACGTGTTCAACGTGCTGCTGCAGGTGATGGACGACGGTCGGCTCACGGATGGCCAGGGTCGCACAGTGGACTTCAAGAACACCGTGCTGATCATGACCTCGAACGTGCCCGGCGGAATGGCGGGCGTGGAGGCGACCTTCAAGCCCGAGTTCATCAACCGGCTCGACGAGATCGTCCAGTTCCACCAGCTCACCCGCGAGGAGATCGGCTCGATCGTGGAGATGCAGGTCGCGAAGCTCTCCGCCCGGCTGGCCGAGAAGGGCATCGAGATCGAGCTCACCGACGACGCGACCATGCTGATCGGCAACCTGGGCTATGACCCGACCTACGGCGCCCGCCCGCTGAAGCGGGTGATCCAAAAGCAGCTCGTGGACAAGCTCGCGCTGGCACTGCTCGAGGGCGAGTTCGCCGCAGGCGACAGGGTTCTCGTCGACGCCGAGGACGGCGAGCTCAAGTTCAGCAAGGCCGGCGCGGTAGCGCCCGCCGCCGTCGCGTAAGAGCGACCGCGGCGGGCTCGCCCCGCGCTACTTCTTCTTCGCGAGCTTCAGCGTGAGGCTGCGCGTGGACTGCAGCGACCCGGTGGTCGCCTTCGCCTTCACGCGCAGCTTCTTCTTGCGCGCGAGGATTTTCCGCGCCTGCTTGGTGAGCTTCACCTTCACCTTGGCGGACTTGCCCTTGGCGATCTTGAACTTGGCCGTGCCGGCCTTGATCGTCTTGGCGGCGTTCGACGAGGTGGTGAGCGTCAGCGTGCCCGCGCAGTCGACGCTGCTTGCGGCCGGGCAGCCGAGCGGCACGTACGCGTAGTTGCCGGAGACCGTCCCGTTGCCGGCAGTGAAAGCAACGGGCATCGGCGTCGCCGTGCCGCTGCTTGTCGCCTTCTTCACGACGTTCACCGTGAAGGCGGCGCTCGACGCGTTGCCGACTGTGTCCTTGGCCGTGCATGTCACCTTCGTCGCACCAACTGGGAACGTGCTTCCCGAGCCCGGCGTGCACGCCACGGAGCCCGGCTCGACGCCCGAGGGGTCGGTGGCGGCCGGGAGGTCGTAGAAGATCACGGCGTTGTCGCCGTTCGTCTCGACGGTCTTGTCGCTCACGGGAAGAGCCGGGCCCTGCCCGGGAGTCACGGTTACGGTGAACGTCCCGTTCGGCGATAGGAACTTGAATCCCCCGATGCAGGTCGGGTCGACGATGACCGAACACGGTTGCATCACGAGCCCTATGCAGCTAACCGGAGTCGTCCCGACCACGAAGGTGGCGCCCGGTACCGGAGTGCATGTGGCTGGTCCTATGAGAGGCCCCTCGGTCGAAGTCGTCGGGAGTGTGTAGCTCACCGGGACGGCCAGCCCGCTTGGCCCGGTTTCCTTGGTGATGTCGCCGTCGGGAAAGATGATGCTCGCGTTCGCGGAAGCGGCGAACACCAGCAGCGCTGCGATCGCGCCCAGCGTGGCGCGCGAGATCTTCCTCATCGAGTCCTCCAGGGTTGGGCGAGTCTGGCCGGTTCCTTTGTAACCGGTCACCGAATGGTGCAGGGACCCCCCGGACGGATGTTCTATGCGCCCTTTCGGGGCACCGCCGAAGACCTCAGGCTGCCTCGGCTTGCTTCAGTTCGACCGTTCCCTGATTCGTGCGGATGGCGAAAGTCGGCTGCGGTCCAGTAGCGGGGCCCTTGACGACCGATCCATCGAGGCGGAAGGTGCTCCCGTGGCAGGGGCACGTCACGGTGTTGTCGTCGTTCAGCCGGCCCTCATGGAGCGAGCAGCCACGATGTGAGCACCGATCGGCGAGCGCATGGATGCGCCCGTGGTTGCGCACGAGCAGGACCCCGAGGCCGTTGGCCCGCGCGCCAATCAGCTTCCCTTCCTCGAGCGCTCCCTCCTCGATCACCGGTGTCCAGTCTGATGGTGCGTCCTCGAACGCCGTCTCATTGACGCCGACGCCGAGCCCGAACGAGAGGTGGCCGCCGAGCAAGGCCGAGAACGTTGCGAAGCCGTAACCGAGCGCCGACAGCGCGATGCCGCGGCCTCGCTCACCCCGTCTGCGCGCCGCCCAAGAGAACGTATGCAACACGATTGCGGTCACGTTGCCGGTCGCGTGGACGATGGCGACTCGGCGGGGCCCGCCGCGCAGCTCCGCAGCGTCCGAGAGGCCCGCCGTCGCGGTCGGGACGGCTGCCAGGACTCCCACGCCCACGAGCCCGTCAGCTGATGACTCGGCACCGTCACCGCCGAACAGATCGAGGAGCAGGGCGCTCGTCCACGCCCCAACGACCACGTCGGTGAGCGGCGGATGAAGGGGGTGCCCCAGCCAGGTCCCGCTGAGAAGATCCTTCAGCTTGGAGTCCTCGGGCACGGCAGCCCGCACTCCTTTTTGCAATGGGTCAGCCAGGGCGTCGAGGCTCGCGAGCCGCTCGATTCGCTCCCCGATGTTCTGTCGCACAACCGGTTCCAAGCCGCCTTGTGGGCCCGCCTCACCAGCCGGCTGCTGGCGGTCCGCCGCAACGAAGCGTGTCATCGGGTCTCCTCCTCCACCTAGATCTGTCAAGCGATTCTCCGAGCCTCTTGATCTACCCGGCCGCGTCGTCGCTACGCGCGCGCCTCGGCGAGATGACTTGTGCCCATGGGAGGATCGGTGGCCGTGGTGGATCCGGACGAGCAGATCGCGGCCCGCGGCGAAGACGGACGCCGGCGCTGCCGATGGGCACTCGGCACGCCCGACTACCTCGCCTACCACGACGAGGAGTGGGGCCGACCGGTGACGGGCGAGGACGAGCTATTCGAGCGGCTCTCGCTCGAGGCGTTCCAGAGCGGCCTGTCGTGGCTCACCATCCTGCGCAAGCGCGGCAACTTCCGGCGCGCGTTCGCGGGCTTCTCGATCGAGTGCATCGCGGCGTTCGGGCCCGCCGATTTCGACCGCCTCATGAACGACGCGGGCATCGTCCGCAACAGGCTGAAGGTCGAGGCGGTGATGGCGAACGCGCACGCGGCGGCGGAGATGCACGCTCGCGGCGAGTTGCTGTCAGAGCTGTTCTGGTCGCATCGCCCGCGCGGACGCCAGAGGGCTCCGCGCACCTGGGGCGACGTTCCGGCGACCACGCCCGAGTCGGAGGCGCTCGCCAAGGAGCTGAAGCGCCGCGGCTTCCGCTTCGTGGGCCCGACGACCGTGTACGCCTCCATGCAGGCCTGCGGCGTGGTGAACGATCACGCCGCAGGCTGCTGGGTACGTCCGGAGGTAGAGCGCGAGCGGCGTCAGTCCTTGGAGCAGACGTAGTAGACGTTGAAGAAATCGCCGTCCACGCGCTGCACCGAGACCTTGGCGAAGCCGGCGTCCGCGAGCATCTGCTGCGCCAGCTCCTCGCCCCACATGGTGCCCAGACCGGCTCCGTGCTGGGCCAGGGACACCGTCATGCAGTGCATGAGCGACACGGTGTACAGCGCCGGGCCCAGAGGGTGGTCGGCGTTGCGGTCCACGTCGCTCGAGCCGGCGATGTCGACCATCAGGTAGGTGCCGCCGGGCTTCAGCGAGCGTGAGATCGCAGCGAGTGCGCCCGCGGGGTCGGCGAGGTCGTGGATCACGTCAAATGCGGTAATCAGGTCGTACTCGCCCTCGATGTCCGTCACACTCGCCTGCTCGAAACGGGCATTCGTGAGCCCGAGGGCGTTCGCCTCCTCGCGGCCTGCGGCGATCCCCTCTTCGGAGATGTCGCGGCCGGTGAAGCGGCTGTTCGGGAATGCCCTGGCCAGGACGTTCACGGCGTGGCCCTGTCCGCAGCCGACATCGATCGCGTCGATGCCCTGCTCGAGGCGCTCCGTCAGCCCGGGCACCAGCGGAACCACACCGTGCACGAGCGCCGCGTCGTACACCTGAGCTGTCTCCTCGGCCTGAAGGGCCTGGAAGCGCGGATACGCGGAATAAGGCACGCCGCCGCCGTTGCGGAAGCACTGGATCACCGGCTCCTCCACTTCGGCGAGCAGGCCGACGTACTGCGCGAGCGTGGCGACGTTGTCAGGCCCGGCCGCTCGAGTGATCGCCGCCGCGTGCTCGGGAGGGAGCGCGTACGTGTTGGACTCGCTGTCGTGAACGAGCACACCGGCCACGGTCAGGCCGTTTGCCCACTCGCGGATGTAGCGCTCGTCGAGCCCGGTTGCCTCGGCGATCTCGGCGCTGGTAGACGGGGGCAGCTCTGCGAGGCTGTCGAACAGGCCGAGCCGGTGGCCGATGCTCACGAGGAGCGACGTCATGCCGCCGTTCAGGATCCCGATCATCTGGCCCGCGAACTCCTCGGCGCGTGTGGTATCGATCTGCTCGGTTGCCATGCGGCTCTCCTTTGATTGGGGTGCCGCAAGCCTCTCCCGCGCGCGGGGTCGCGCGCATCGGGGCCCACACGTAACCGCACACGTAGAGCTCAGCGGCGGAAGTCCCACTCCGGCATCGGGTGGGACGACGAGATCTGGGCGCCCGCGCTTTCGTAGGTGGCCTGGCCGGCTTCGTTGTCGTGGTCGGTGAGCGTCCACATGCCGTAGCACCCGCGCTCGCGCGCGAGCACCGCGAGCGCCTCCACGAGCCTGCGCCGATGCCGCGCCGCCGCGACGGCTCCTGCACGCTCACCTCGTAGACGAACATCTCCGTGCCCTTGTCCGGATGCGTCAGCTCCACGCCGGACACGAATCCGACTGGCTGATCGGAGTCGTCGTAGGCGATCAGCAGGTGGTGGTTGGGGTCCTCGAGAAAGCGCCGCGTCGCGTCTTCCAGTGGAGCGCTGTCGAAGAGCGAGCCGGCAGCGGTCAGCGCGTCCTCGTCGCCGGGGCCGAGACGGCGGATCTCGATGTCCATCACGAGATGCGCGCCGCGCGCGACAGCGCGTAGGCGGTCGCGCTCGCGCGCGCGGAGGGTCCCGAGACTCCGAGCTTGAGATAGATGTTCGACACGTGCCGCTCGACGGTACGGACGCTGAGCACGAGCGCGGCGGCGATCTCCTCGTTCGAGAGGCCGTCGGCGAGCAGCCGCAGCACCTCGACCTCGCGCCGGCTCAGCCCCGCGGGGTCGGACGGCGACTCGGCGGCGGCCCTCGCGAGCGCCGCGGCGCGCTCGGCGTCGAGCCGCGCTCCCACGTGCAAGAGCGTCTCGCGCGCGCGGCGCGCCTCGGCGGCAGCTTCCGCGCCGGTTCCGAGCGCGGCCGCCAGCTCGAGCCGCGCCCGCCCCGCCTCGTAGGGCGAGCCGCTTCGCTCGTAGAGGTCGACTGCGTCCTCGAGGAACGCACGTCCGCGCTCGTCCTCGCCCGACGCTACCGCCACGAGGCCCTCCGACAGCGCGGCCGCCGCAGCGAGCGGGTCGGTGCCGATAGCGTCGGCGATCGCCCGTAGCTCGCGCGCCGCCTCACCCGCCCCAGTCATTTCGCCGAGCGCCAGGCGCGAGCGCACGAGCACCTCGAGGCCCGGCACACGCTGCGTGCGATCGAGCGGCGAGACCCGGCGCAGGAAGCGCGCCGCACGCGTCGCCGCGGCGGCCGGATCGCCCCGGTCGAGCGCGAGCCAGGCGAGCCCGAGCGCGCCCATCGCGTGCGAGTCCGCCTGTGCGAGCAGCCGCTCCGCCTCGTCGAGGCGCCCCTGGCGGCGACGCAGCTCGCCGATTCGCGCGACCGCGTCGTGCTCGTGCGCGCCGGGCGTGGCACCCACCGCGCGCACCACCTGGTCAAGTTCGCTCTCGGCCTCGGCCCAGTCGCCGCGCCAGGTGAGCACGTCGGCGTAGTGAGTGCGACAGATGGCGAACAGCAGCTGGTCCGACCACCGCTCGGACATCTCGGTCACGCGCGCGCACCACTGCTCGGCGCGCTCGAAGTCGCGCACGCGCTTGCACGCGTCGATCAGGTAGCAGCACACGGTTGCGATGGCGTCCACGCTCCTGAGCTCCCCCGCCAGCGCGGCGGCGGTCGCCTCGTCGAGCCGGCGCATGCCCTGCGCGACGTCGCCGTCGCTCACGAGGATGAGGCCCTCGAGCGCGTTGCCCAGCATCTGAATGTCGAGGTCGCCGTTCTCGCGCCCGATCTGGTGGGCGCTTCGTGCGAGTTCGAGCGCGCGCGCATTGTCGCCGCCGCGCAGCAGCAGGATGTGCGCTTCGAAGCCCTCCACCCACGCAAGCTCGCGCACGTCGCCCGCGCCGTCGAGCAGTGCGCGGGCGCGCTCGAGCCAACCGAGTGCCACCGCCGTGCCCTGGCCCATGTCGTATGCGCAGTTGGCGATCCACAGCGCCATCCAGGCAGCGCCACGGCTGTCGTCGTTCTCGCGCGCGAGGCTGTAGCCGGCCTGGTACGCCTCGGCGGCCGCGCGGCTGTCGTAGAGGCGCCGGCACGCCTCGCCGACGCGGTCGAACGCGGCGACGGACGGCTCCTCCGCGACCGCTGCCTCGAACTCGCGCCGCGCCTCGCTCCAGTCGCCCCGGCGCATGGCGTCTTCACCCCGCGATGTGTGTTCGGAGGGCGGTCGGTCGCTTCCTGGGCCTCGGGCAGTGGCCAATGCGGCTCTCCTACGGAGAACCTACCTTCCGCTACGCGGGCTTGCGAGCGGCGCCGGCGACGCCCTCGTTCACGAGGCGGGGCACCTTGGGTGCCTTCTCGCGCGCGCTGAACTCGAGTTCGAGCGGCGAGCGCTGGATGGTTGCGAGCGTGTCGCGGTTCGGGTGGCAGCCACACGCGAACCAGCCCCACGGGCGCTCGACGCGATCCTGCCAGCGCGCGATCTTCGCGTCCTCGGAGCGCACGTGCTCCATGAACAGCATGCGGCCGCCGGGCTTCAGTACGCGGTGGATCTCGGTGAGCGCGTCGCTCTGGTCGGGGACCGTGCAGAGCACGAGCGTCACGACGACGGTGTCGAACGTGTTGTCTGGGAACGGGAGGCGTTCTGCAGGCGCCTGCACGACCTGAGCGGCGCGCCCGGACGCGGCGACCTTGTGCTCGAGCTTGGACGCCATGTGGGGGCTCGGCTCCGCCAGCACGAGCTCCTCCACGTCGCCGTAGTGGTCGAGGTTGAGGCCCGTGCCGGCGCCCACCTCGAGGACCCGGCCGGACGCCTGCGAGACCAGCCCGCGGCGCATCTCGCGCACGCCGGCCTCCTCGGCGCCTTTCTGCAGGCGGTCATAGACCGCTGCGAATACCCGTCCCCATGTGTTCTCGGCAAGCTTGCTTGGCATGGGGCCGACCCTACCGCGCCGACGCGCCTCGGCGCGTCCTTGCATCGGATCCGGAAAGATGCGACAAACCCAGGCACTTGGATCCGGAGCGAAAGGACGGCCATGCCCACGTTCGTGCTGCTCAGCACGCTCACTCCAGAAGGCGTTCAGACCGTGAAGAACAACCCGACGCGGATCAAGGAGGTCAACAAGGAGGTTGAGCAGCTGGGCGCAAAGGTAGTGGCGCAGTGGGCCACGCTCGGCCGCTTCGACTTCGTGAACATCGTGGAGGCGCCCGACGAGCAGACGATCGCGCGCGTCTCGCTCGAGCTTGGGTCGCGCGGCACGTCCAAGTATGAGTCGCTCGTGGCAATCCCCGTCGACGACTTCATCGCGGCGCTCTGATTTGAAGGTCCTCGTCGTAGGCGGCGGCGGGCGCGAACACGCGCTCGTCCGTGCACTCATGCGCAGCCCTCAGCAGCCGGAGATCCTCGCCGCTCCGGGCAACGCCGGAATCGCGCGGGACGGAATTCGTTTGTTGCCGGTGGGCGCCGAGGACGTGAGCGCGCTCGTGGCGGCGGCTCGTGAGGAGCGTGTGGACCTCGTCGTGGTCGGGCCGGAGGCGCCGCTCGTGGCGGGCCTCGTCGACGTGCTCGCCAACTCGGGTGTGCGCGCGTTCGGCCCGAGCGCGGCGGCCGCGCGGATCGAGGGGTCGAAGACCTACTCGAAGGAGCTGATGCGCCAGGTCGGCGTCCCCACGGCCGAGTACGCCGTGCTGAAGAGCCGCGAGGAGGCGGAGGAGCACATCGCCGGCGCGGCCTACCCGCTCGTGCTGAAGGCGGACGTGCTGGCGGCCGGCAAGGGCGTGATCATCTGCACCGACGAGCAGGAGGCGCGCGCCGCGCTCGACGAGTTCTTCCTGCAGGAGCGCTTCGGCCGCACGACGGTGGTCGCCGAGGAGTTCCTCGAGGGCGAGGAGCTCTCGCTGCTCGCGCTCTGCGACGGCATTCGCGCGGTTCCGATGGCACCGGCGCGCGACTTCAAGCGCATCTTCGAGGGTGATCAGGGCCCGAACACGGGCGGCATGGGCAGCTTCTCGCCGGTGCCCGGGATCGACTCCGACCACGCGCGCGCGCTCGCGCGCGCGGTGCACCAGCCGATCGTGGATGAGCTGCGCAGCCGCGGCACGCCCTACCACGGCGTGCTCTACGCGGGCCTGATGATGACCGCGGAGGGGCCGAAGGTGCTCGAGTACAACGCGCGCTTCGGCGATCCAGAGACGCAGGCGATCCTGCCGCGGCTACAGTCGGACGTGCTCGAACTGTTCGACCGCGCCTCGCGCCCCGGTGGGCTCGAGGGTGTCGAGCTGGAGTGGTCGCCCTCGTGGGCGGTCACGGTCGTGCTCGCCTCGCGCGGGTATCCCGAGTCCTCTTCGAAGGGCGACGTGATCACGGGCCTCGAGCAGGTCGCCTCGCTCGACGCCGAGGTCCTGCACGCAGGCACCGCCGAGGAAAACGGCCGCATCGTGACCGCCGGCGGGCGCGTGCTGAACGTGACGGGGATGGGGCCGACCGTGGCTGAGGCGCGTGCCCGCGCCTACGCGGCGGCCGACAAGATCGAATTCGACGGCAAGCAGCTCCGACGTGACATCGCGGCGCGGGTTGCCGAGGAGGTGAATGCGTGACGGAGGAGACCTCGGGCGCGCCCGCGCCCGCAACCGAGACCGCGGTGGAGAGCGCTTTCGACGAGCTCGACGTTGATGCGCCGCTCGTCGGGATCGTGATGGGATCCAAGAGCGACATGCCGGTGATGGAGAAGGCCGGCAACGAGCTCGAGGAGCGCGGCATCCGGTACGAGATCCGCGTGATGAGCGCGCACCGCGACCCCGAGGTGGTCGCCGACTACGCCGTCAACGCACGCATGCGCGGGCTCAAGGTGATCATCGCGGGCGCCGGCCTCGCCGCAGCGCTCCCCGGCGTGGTCGCAGCGCACACCGACCTGCCGGTGATCGGCGTGCCGCTCACCTCGGCGACATCCGTGGGCGGCGGCCTCGACGCGCTGCTCGCGATCGCGCAGATGCCGCCCGGCGTCCCGGTGGCGTGCATGGGCGTGAACGGAGCCAAGAACGCCGCGGTTCTGGCTGCCAAGATCCTCGACGCGTGATCGAGCGATACACACGGCCGGAGATCGGCGCGGTCTGGTCCGAGCATCGGAAGCTCGAGACGTGGCTCGCTGTCGAGCTTGCGGCCGTCGAGGTGCTCGGCGAGCAGGGTGTGATCCCGCCCGGGGACGTGGACCAGATCCGCGACCGGGCCTCGTTCACGGTCGAGGCCGTCCAGGAGCGAGAGAAGATCACCGACCACGACGTCGCCGCGTTCGTCGACGTGGTCGCCGAGTCGGTCGGCGGCGACGCGGGCCGCTGGGTGCATCACGGCCTCACCTCCTCCGACGTGCTCGACACCGCGCTTGGTCTCCAGATCTCGCGCGCCGGGATGATCTGCATCGGTGGCGCCTGCGACTTCCGCGACGCGCTGATCGAGCGCGCGCGCCGGCACGTCCACACGCTCTGCGTGGGGCGCACGCACGGCGTGCATGCCGAGCCGACCACGTTCGGCGTGAAGCTCGCGGGCTTTGCCTTCGAGGCGCACCGCAACGTTCTGCGGCTGGAGCGGGCGGTTGAGCAGGCATCGGTCGGAGCGCTGTCCGGAGCGGTCGGCACCTACGCATCGAACGGGCCCGAATTCGAGGTGCGCGTGCTCGAGCGGCTCGGCCTTGCGCGCGAGGACGTCTCGACGCAGGTCGTCGCGCGCGACCGCCACGCGCAGCTGCTCTCCGCGATCGCGATCGCCGGCGCGGGGCTCGAGCGCTTCGCCACCGAGATCCGGCACCTCCAGCGCACGGAGGTGCGCGAGGTGGAGGAGCCGTTCCGCGCAGGTGCCCAAAAGGGGTCATCGGCGATGCCGCACAAGCGCAATCCGATCGTCTCCGAGCGCATCACCGGCATCGCACGGCTGCTGCGCGGCTACGCGCAAGCCGCCACCGAGGATGTCGCGCTATGGCACGAGCGCGACATTTCTCACTCGTCGGTCGAGCGCGTCAATCTGCCGGACGCCACGATCCTGCTCGACTACGCGCAGCACCTGGCCACGCGCGTCGTGAACGGCATGGTGGTACACGAGGACCGCATGCGCGAGAACCTGAACCTCACGCACGGGGCGCTGTTCTCCCAGCGGGCGCTGCTCGCGCTGGTAGAGGCGGGTCGTACGCGTGACGAGGCCTACCGGATCGTCCAGAAGGACGCGCAGCGGGCCTGGGAGGAGGGGATCGAGTTCCGCGAGCTGCTGGCGCAGGACGCACCGGATCTCGACCTCGACGCGATCTTCGATCCAAGCGCCTTCGTGCGCTACGCGGACGAGATCGTGGGGCGGCTCGATCGCATCGCTCCTCGGTCGCTTGACACCGCCGAGGCACGGGCAGACGATCGGGTCGGCCCATCAGTTCCCTGAGTAGAAGGGAGTGCGTCGGGGGTTGACCGGTGCCTCCTGGCGGCGAGGCCGCAATCTCCGAGGATCTGACCGCCTCTCCGTGGCAAAGTCGACTCCGGCGGTTGTTAGCCTCAGAGCCATGACGCAAGCCGCCCCGCTCGCGGGCTACGACCTCGTTGCCAAGGGCAAGGTCCGCGAGATCTACGACGCAGGCGACGACCGCCTGCTGCTGGTCGCATCCGACCGCATTTCCACCTACGACGTCGTCCACCCGACGCCGATCCCTGGCAAGGGCCAGGTGCTCACCGGCCTGTCCGTGTTCTGGTTCGAGCGGACGGCCGACATCGTCCCGAACCACCTGATCTCCTACGAGGACGTGCCCGACGAGGTGCGCGGCCGCGCCCTGCTCGTGAAGAAGCTCGACATGGCGCCCGTCGAGTGCGTCGCGCGCGGGTACATCACCGGCTCGGGCTGGAAGGACTACCTTGCGACCGGCGCGGTGTGCGGTATCGAGCTCCCCGCCGGGCTGCAGGAGTCGGAGCGGCTGCCCGAGCCCATCTTCACGCCGGCGACCAAGGCCGACGTCGGCGACCACGACGAGAACGTGGACTTCGACCGCGCGGCGGAGATCCTCGGCGATCGTCCGTTGCTCGAGGAGCTGCGCCGCCTCACGCTCGAGGTCTACTCGTT
>DASVXS010000243.1:0-2133 GCA_036392575.1 Thermoleophilaceae bacterium
GACCGGGTCCGATCCAACCGGGCTGAACGGCTCGATCATCCGCGTCGATCCCGCCACCGGCGCGGGCGCGCCGGGCAACCCGCTGTCGGCGAGCAGCAGCGCGAACGAGCGGCGGATCGTCGCCTACGGCCTGCGCAACCCGTTCCGCTTCGCGATCCGGCCGGGCACGAGCGAGTTGTGGATCGGTGACGTGGGGTGGAGGACCTGGGAGGAGATCGATCGCCTGCCGAACCCCGCGGACTCGACCGCGGACAACTTCGGCTGGCCCTGCTACGAGGGCGCTGGGATCCAGCCGGGCTACCAGGCTGGAGGCTTTGGCATCTGCAGCTCGCTCTACGCCGCCCCGGGCTCGGTCACGGCGCCCTACCTCGCCTACGACCATGCCGATCCCGTCGTGCCGGGAGAGGGCTGCTCTACCGAGGACGGCTCGTCCATCACGGGCATCACCTTCACCGGGTCGAACTCCTACCCGGCGCTGTATCGGAACGCGCTCTTCTTCGCTGACGCGGCACGCAACTGCATCTGGTACATGTCGGCGGGCTCCGACGGGCTCCCGGATCGCTCGAGGGTCGGCGATTTCGTGCAGCTGGCGGGCCACCCCGTGGACCTCGAGACGGGCCCCGACGGCAACGTCTGGTACGTCGATCTCGTCGACGGCGAGCTTCACCGCATCGAGTACACGGCGGGTAACACGCCTCCGACCGCGCACGCAACCGCCTCACCCACGGCCGGGAACGTGCCGCTGACGGTGCACTTCGATGCAACCGGCTCGACCGATCCCGACCCCGGCGAGCAGGCCGCCCTGAGCTACTCGTGGGATCTCGACGGCAATGGCAGCTTCGGCGATTCGAGCTCGGCCAGCCCGTCGTTCACCTACACCGCCCCTGGCTCGCACACCGCTCGCGTGCGCGTGACCGACCCTCACGGCGCCTTCGACACGGAGTCCGTCGCGGTGGTCGCAGGCGCGAGCCCGCCGAACGTGGCGATCGACTCGCCGGCCCCGTCGTTCACCTGGGCGGTGGGCGACGCCATCCGCTTCTCAGGCTCGGCGAGCGATCCCCAGGACGGCTCGCTTCCCGCGTCGGACTTCACCTGGTCGGTCGTGATGCATCACTGCACCGCGGTCGGTTGCCACGAGCACCACCTTCAGGACTTCGCCGGCGTGAAGAGCGGATCGTTCACCGCGCCTGACCACGAGTACCCGGCTTATCTCGAACTCGAGGTATCCGTGAAGGACTCGTACGGCCTCACTGACGAACAGAGCATCCGACTCGATCCGAAGACGGTGAGCGTCACGCTCGCCTCGGACCCGCCCGGTGCGCCGATCGCGTTCAACGGCGGCGTCGACACCGCGCCGTTCACGCGAACGGTCATCCAGGGGTCGATCAACTCGGTCGCCGCGCCCGACAGCACGACCGCGAGCGGTGTGAGCCTGCCGTTCGTCTCATGGTCCGATTCGGGGGCGCGCGCCCACGACATCGAGGCAGCGTCGTCCGGCACCTACACCGCGCGGTACGACACGTCGCGTCTCCAGGCGTCGCTCGCCACGCCTGGCGGCTCGCCGTTTGGCGGCACCTCGGCGAGCCCGCGCCTCGCGCTGCGGCGTGACCTGCGCGCACTCGCGCTCGCGCTGGCTCGGCAGGGCGAGTCGAAGCTTGCGAAGCGCGGGTCCGTCAGCGTGCCGCTGGCCGCGGGCCACCCGCCGGGGCGGCTGCGCGTGAGCGCCTACGCCCTTCGCGCCTCGAGCGCCCGCTCGCTCCGGCTGCTTGGCGGAGCGGCCGTCATATCGCCGAAATCGAAGCGCTTCACGCTCCGGCTCACGAGACAGGCGCGCGGCTGGCTCGCTTCGCACCGCCAGGCGAAACTCTCGCTGCACGGCTGGTTCCGCGGCGCGGAAGGCCGCGTATACACCAGCCGCCAGGCCGTGAAGCTGCGACGCGCCGGGCGCCGCTGAAGGCACTTGAACGAAAAAGCCTCCGCCCCGCGGACGCTGCGGGGCGGAGGCTTAGCTTCGTGGTGCTACCTACGCTGCCACCGGGAACGGAGGCACCGGGTGGTTCGCGCGGAACAGCTCGTCCGGGTCGTAGGCCGCCCGGATCTTCCGCAGGCGCAGGTACGCGGCGGGCGACCAGA
>DASVXS010000244.1:0-4569 GCA_036392575.1 Thermoleophilaceae bacterium
CGGCGCCTACGCCGAGTACGCGGTCGCGAACCCGATCGGCACCTTCCCCATCCCGGATGGCGTGGGCGACGGCGTGGCGCTCGCGCTGCTGATCCAGGGCCTCACCGCCTGGCACCTTTATCGCACGTCCGCGAAGCTCCAGCCTGGCGAGACCGTGGTGGTGCATGCCGCCGCCGGAGGTGTGGGCAACCTCGCCGTGCAGCTCGGCAAGGCGATGGGCGCGGGGCGGGTGATCGCCACCGCGAGTTCCGAGGACAAGCGCCAAGCCGCCCTCGAGATCGGCGCCGACGCCGCCGTCGACGTCACGCGCGCGGACCTTGGCGACGCCCTCCGCGAGGCCAACGGCGGCAACAAGGTCGACGTGGTGCTCGAGATGGCGGGCGGCCGCGTGTTCGACGAGAGCCTCTCGGTGCTCGCCCCCTTCGGCCGCCTGGTGACCTACGGCATCGCGAGCCGCGAGCCAAACCAGGTGTCGAGCGGCACGCTCATGCGCAAGTCGCAGGCCGTCGTCGGCTTCTGGCTGTTCCACCTGTTCCAGCGCCCAGAGATGCTGCGCGAGCCGCTCGCCGACCTGTTCGAGCGCGCCGCTCGCGGGGAGCTGAAGCCGCTGGTGGGCACGACATATCCGCTCTCCGACGTGGCCCGCGCCCACGAGGACATGCAGGCGCGCCGCACGAGCGGCAAGCTGCTGATCGACCCGTCTGCGTGACCACCCTGAGTACCCTCCCTCGGCGATGACGACCTTCGCCGACCTCGGCCTGTCCGAAGTGACCCTCGAGGCACTCGCGCACCTCGGCTACGAACGCCCGACGCCGATTCAGGAGCAGGCGATCCCCGAGCTGCTCGCGGGCCACGACGTGATCGGCCAGGCCCAGACCGGCACCGGCAAGACCGCCGCGTTCGGCCTGCCGCTGATCGAGTACGTGGACCCCTCGCTCGAGGAGATCCAGGCGCTCGTGCTCACTCCGACGCGCGAGCTGTGCATCCAGGTGACCCAGGCGCTCCGCGCCTACGGCGAGCGCAAGGGAGTGAACGTGGTGGCCACGTTCGGCGGCGCGCCGATCCGCGGCCAGGTGGCGCAGATCAAGGGCGCGCACGTGGCGGTCGGCACCGTCGGGCGGGTGATGGACCTGATGAACCGCCATGAGCTGGTGCTCACCGACACGCGCTACGTGGTGCTCGACGAGGCCGACGAGATGCTCGACCTCGGCTTCTTCGAGGACGTCGAGACGATCCTGTCGCGCGCGCCGTCCGGGCGCCAGACTGCGCTCTTCTCGGCCACGATTCCGCCGCCGATCAAGGAGCTCGCCGAGAAGCGCATGTTCGACCCGATCACGATCAAGGTCCGCGCGGCGCAGCTAACGATCGACACGGTGGAGCAGTTCTATCTCGAGGTCCCGGACCGCGAGAAGGCCGATACGCTCGCGCAGGTTCTAAAGGCGGAGCGTCCCGATCAAGCCATCGTGTTCGTGCGCACGAAGATCGGTGCCGACCGACTGGCGCGCTCGCTGAACGACCGCGGCGTGCGCGTGAAGGCGCTCCACGGCGACATGTCCCAGGGTTCGCGCGACGGCGTCATGCTCGCGTTCAAGGGGGGCCGGGACCGGCTGCTCGTCGCGACCGACGTCGCCGCGCGCGGGCTCGACATCTCGGGCGTCACGCACGTCGTGAACTACGACATCCCGAACTCGCCTGACGTCTACGTGCACCGCATCGGCCGCACGGGCCGCGTGGGTCGCAGCGGGCGTGCGATCACGCTGATCACGCCCCGCCAGCGCAAGAGCCTCGAGGAGATCGAGCACCACGCGAAGACAGAGATCCGCGAGTGGTCGCCGAACGGCAAGCCGGCCGAGCCCGAGGCGGCCGCGGAGCCGGCGCCCGAGCCGGAAGAGGAGGTGCGCCGGCCGCGCCACACCAAGCCGCGCCGCGAGGTCTCGGAGCCGCTCGCCAAGCTGATCGTGTCGGGAGGGCGAAGCCACGGCCTGGAGCCCGCCGACGTGGTGAGCGCGGTCGTGGACGCAACTCATCTCGACGGCGAGGATGTACGTGACGTCCGCGTCCTCGAGCGGTTCAGCTTCGTGCATGTGCCCGAGGCCCGCGCCGAGGAGGTTGCGAGCAAGGTGAACGGAACGAACGTCAGGGGCGTTGAGCTCCGCGCGGAGGTGGTAAGCAGATGAGCAAGGCGACGATCCACACGAACCACGGCGCCATCGAGGTCGACCTATTCGACGAGGACGCGCCGAAAACGGTCGAGAACTTCCGGAAGCTCGCCGGCGACGGCTTCTACGAGGGCGTGATCTTCCACCGGGTGATCCCCGACTTCATGATCCAGGGCGGCGATCCGACCGGCACCGGCACCGGCGGTCCCGGCTACACGTTCGAGGACGAGTTCAACCAGCACAAGGTCGTGCGCGGTGCACTGGCGATGGCCAACGCCGGACCGAACACGAATGGCTCGCAGTTCTTCATCGTCACGACGCAGGAGGCGCCGTGGCTCGACGGCAAGCACACCGTGTTCGGCGAGGTGACCGGCGGGATGGAGTCGGTGGACGCGATCGAGCAGACGCCCACAGACAGTCGCGACAAGCCGGTCGAGGACGCCGTCATCGAGCGGGTGGAGTTGGCGGCACCCTAGTCCGCCTCGGGCGAGCGCTGCGCGGTGCCAATACCGCTCCCGCTCAGGAGAAAGGACTCCTGCCGCTAAGTCCTGACTTTGGTTCTGATATGCGGAACCAAACTCAGGAGTTGGAGCCCGACACCGACGATCACTCAGTGTCTTTGGGCTCCCGTCGAAGCTGATTTGGCTGGGCGGCCAAACGGTTTAGACTCGCGCCGGGCACCGACCGAGGGAGAGACACGCATGTCCACGCTCGACACGACGACCGACGTCACAGGCAGCAACGGCCACATCGATGAGGCCGCGATTCCGGTCGAGAACCCGGCCACGGGCGAGACCATCGCCCACGTGCCCGACATGGGCGCCGACGAGGTGCATGAGGTAGTGGAGCGCGCGCGCCGCGCCCAGCCCGCCTGGAACGCGCTCGGCTTCGAGGGCCGCGCGCGCGTGATGCGCAAGGCCCGCCGCTGGCTGATCCAGAACCGCGAGCGCATGATCAACACGATCGTCGCCGAGACCGGCAAGACGCCGGAGGACGCGCAGCTCACCGAGGTGTTCTTCGTCGCCGACTCGCTCGGCTTCTGGGCTAAGAACGCCGAGAAGTATCTCGCCGACGAGCGCATCCGCTCGCACTCACCCACGCTTCTCGGCCGCAAGCTCGTGAAGCGCTACAAGCCGCGCGGCGTGATCGGGATCATCGGCCCCTGGAACTACCCGATGGCCCTGCCGTTCGGCGACACGATCCCGGCGCTCATGGCCGGCAACACCGCGGTCGTGAAGCCGAGCGAGGTGACCCCCCTCTCGATGCTCTTGATGGCCGAGGGCTTCCGCGCGGCCGGCGCCCCCGACGACGTGCTGCTGATCGCCACCGGCCGAGGAGAAACCGGCGCGGCGCTGATCGACCACGTGGACATGGTCGCCTTCACGGGCTCGACCGCCACGGGCAAGAAGGTCGCCGCGCGGGCGGCCGAGCGACTCATCCCCACCACGCTCGAGCTCGGCGGCAAGGACCCGATGATCGTGCTGAGCGATGCCGATCTCGAGCGCGCCGCCAACACCGCCGTGTACTGGGGCATGTCGAACGGCGGCCAGATCTGCCAGGCCGTGGAGCGCGTTTACGTGGAGGAGCCGGTCTACGACGAGTTCGTGTCCAAGGTCGTCGAGAAGGCGAGCGCGCTGCGCCAGGGTCCGCCAGGCGAGATCGGCTCGGTCGACATCGGCGCGGTCACCTTCCCGCCGCAGATCGAGCTGATCGAGCGTCACGTGAACGACGCGGTCGACAAGGGCGCGAAGGTGCTCGTGGGAGGGAAGCGCCGCGAGGGCGGCGGGCGCTTCTTCGAGCCGACCGTGCTCGTCGACGTCGATCACACGATGGCGATCATGCGCGACGAGACGTTCGGTCCCGCGCTCCCGATCATGAAGGTGCGCGACGTGGAGCAGGCGGTCGAGCTCGCGAACGACACCCGCTATGGCCTCAACTCGAGCGTCTGGACGAAGGACGTGGAGAAGGGCCGCAGGATCGCCGAGCGGATCGACGCCGGCTCGGCGTGCGTGAACGACGCCGTAATCAACTACGGAGCGCAGGAGCTGCCGTTCGGCGGCGTCAAGGAGTCCGGCATCGGCACGCGCCACAGCGGCTCGGGCATCCAGAAGTACTGCAACACACAGGCGCTGCTGATCACGCGCTTCGGGATGAAGCGCGAGCCGTTCTACTTCCCGTACTCGAAGCGGACGACCAAGATGCTCGAGCGCGTGCTGGTGTTGATGTACGGGCGGAAGTAGGACAACGGCGCATCTAGCCGACGGGGTGCGGGTAGCAGGGCCGGGATGCAATCCGGCGAGCGAGCCCGCACCGCTTGGTGGCGCCGAGGCGCGATCTACCAGATCTACCCGCGCTCCTTCGCCGACTCGAACGGCGACGGCGTGGGCGACCTGAAGGGCATCACCGCTCA
>DASVXS010000245.1:0-6912 GCA_036392575.1 Thermoleophilaceae bacterium
GAACACGATGATCGTGTCGTAGAGCGAATAACCGAGGATCGTCAGAAGCGCCGCGACAGTGTCGGCCGTGACCTCGCGCTGGAAGAGCGCGTACACGCCGGTGGTGATCAGGAGGTCGTGCGCCAGCGCGATCAGCACCGGCACCGCGAACTTGAACTCGAACCTGAGCCCGATGTACAGGGAGATCAGGACGAGCGACGCGATGATCGCGATCACCGCCGTCTTCGCGATCTGGGCGCCGAAGGTCGGGCCGACCGAGTCGGCCGTGAAGTCCGCGCGGGCGACGCCGAAGTTCTGGTCGAGCTTCTGCTGGACCACGTTCACCTTGTCCGGCTGAAGCTTCTTGACCGTGATCTGGAAGACGTTCGGGCCGAGGGACGAGTTCTGGACCGACTGGATCTTTGCGTCGCCATAGCCCAGCGGGCTGAGCACGTTGCGGATCTGCTGGACGCTGGCCTTGCGCTCAACCGGGGTGGTGATGCGGGTGCCCGACTCGAAGTCGATGCCGAAGTTGATCCCAAGGCCCGCGATCGCGAGCGCGCCGGCGACGAGGATCGTGCCGGACATCGAGAAGAACCACTTCGACTTGCCCATGAAGTCGAAGTGCCAGCGGATGCGCTCCTTGCCCGCGGCCAGCATGTGCTTCGAGCGCATGAGGCGCGTGCGCGCCAGCGAGCCGAGGATCGCGGACGTGGCGAGCACGGCCGTGAACAGCGACACGAGCGTGCCGACGAGCAGCGTGAACGCGAAGCCCTTGATGCCCGCGGTGGCGAGCATGAAGAGGATGAAGGCGACGCCGATCGTGACGACGTTCGCGTCGATGATCGTGCGGAGCGCCTTGGTGTAGCCGTTGCTGATCGCCCTCGGTATGGACGAGCCGCCGCGCACCTCTTCCTTTATTCGCTCGAAGATGACGATGTTCGCGTCAGCGGCCACCCCCAGCGTGAGGATCAGGCCCGCGATGCCAGGCAGCGTGAGCGTGATCGGTATGAGCTTGACGAGGGCGAACAGGATCACCGCGTAGACGAGCAGCGCCAACGCGGCCACGAGCCCGAGCACGCGGTAGAAGCTGACCAGGAAGATCAGCGTGAGCGCGAGACCGACCGCGCCCGCGATCAGGCCCTGGTGGAGCGCCTGCTTGCCGAGCGTCGAGGAGACCTGCGTCTTCGAGATCAGCTTCAGGTCGATCGGCAGCGCCCCGATGCGCAGGTTCTCGGCGAGGTCCTGCGTCTCCTGGATGTTGCCGATGCCGTTGATCTGCGCGCCGGTGCGGCCGTCGATGCCCTCCGGGTTCTCGCGCCAGTTGATCGTGGCGAGCGAGATGATCTGGTTGTCCAGCGTGATCGCGAAGCGCTGGAAGGTCGAGTCCTGCGGCTGGCCCGGCTGCGGGATCTGCTGGGCGCCGCGCTGCGCCTCGCGCTTGGTGGCGGCGGCGAACTGCTTGCGGCCCTTGTCGGTGAACTCCATCGTCACGATGGGCTCGCCCGTCTGCGGGTCGGTCGTCTGCTTCGGGTTCTTGATGTCCGAGCCGGACAGCTCGGAGTCGTCCTCGATCACGAAGAACTGGTTGAAGGGGACGTTCTTGGCGAGCGTCCGCGGGCGCTCGGCCTGGATCACGATCACGCCCTTCGGCACCTTCATCACGATGCTGCCCTTGGGCGGGCCGGCCGTGCCGAGCTTGGCGAGCTGGTCGGCGCACTGGCTGTCCTTCGTGACCTTCTGCGGCGTGGTCTTCTGGCCGGGGACGAGCTTGTCCGTGTAGTCGGAGAGGAGCGAGCCACAGCTGGTGTCGGGCCCCGTGATCAGCTGGCGGTCGAGGCCCACGCCCGGGCCGAAGAGGTAGTACTTGTCGCCCGTCGTGTCGTTCTTGTTGTCGTAGTACTGGCGGACGGCCTGCGCATTGTTCGGGTCGATCCCATGCTGCTGCAGCTCCGCGACGTTCGGGCCGCCGGCGGGCACGTCCGTCGCCTCCGCGCGCGGCTTCGACTCCGACGCGAGCTTCACCGCCTGGAAGAGGTTGGGAATCGGGTTGTTGGCGGCCGCCGCGGTCGACGCCGTGTTCGGGTCGACCAGCTTGTTCGGCCCCTGGTAGACGTTGGGCTCCCAGTCGTAGAACTGGAGCTGCGCGGTCGAGCCGACCTGCTGCTCGGCGCGATCGACGTTCTTCACGTCGGGAAGGCCGATCGTGATCTGGTTCCCCGCCGAGCGCGTGATCTCGGGCTCCGACACGCCGAGCACGTCGGTGCGCTTGCGGATCGTGGAGATCGCGTCGTCGATGGCCTGCGGCGTGACCTTCGGAACCGCCGGCGTCGGCTGCCCCTCGTAAACCAGCTCCACGCCGCCCTTCAGATCGAGTCCGAGCCGGGTCTGCTTCGTCGCGATGATCCCGGCCGAGACCGCGATCAAGCCCAGCATGAATAGGACTACGAAGAAGTTCCGGCGCGGATTGCTCAAGTTTGCGTTTTAGCTCGGGGTGAGGACGAGCAGCAGGCCGCCGTCGTCGTCGTACGCGGGGAAGATGTCGGCCTTCGCCGGCTCTGGCCGATCGCCTTCCGCGTGCACGGTCACCGGCTTGTCGAGCACTCGCACTCCCCACTCGAGCGCCGTGCCGATGTGATCGTCCCCGTTCTGGAACTCCAGGCCGAACACGTCCCGGACGGGCCGGCCCACCGCGTCCTCGTCACCCAGTCCTGTGAGTTCCCGCACTCCCCGGCCGAGCCCGATCACATTCGCCTTCTGATCGAGGATCACGAACGCCGCGTTGGGCGCCGGGTAGTAGTCGTCGAGCATCTCGAACAGGAAGCTGAAGCCGCATTTGGAGCAGCCTCTCGGCCGCTGGCTGAAGCCGGCGGTGCGATCGTTCGAGGTTGAGCGGTTGCCGCAGTTCGGGCAGATGAAGTGGGCCATGCCAGTCAGCACAGATTAGGCGCTCCCCTGTTAAGCGCCCAGTGTCCTCAGCTTACCCTTAGGGCTCTCGCGCCAGTGCCTCGAGCACGGCACGATCGGTGTCGTACTGGAGGGCGTCGGGCGCTTCGCTGAGCGGCACCCAGCGCAGATCGTCGATCTCGTCGTTCGGCTCGAAGCCGGTGTGCTCGAGCGGCTCCATCTCCCACCAGCGCACGGTCTTCGGGCGCCCCTTGCGGTCGTTGTAGTGGGTTTCGGTGAGGAAGCGGCCGAGGTGCGTGCGCCAGCCCGTTTCTTCGTAGACCTCGCGCACGGCGGCGTCTTCCCAGCTCTCGTCGGGATCGAGCTTGCCCTTGGGGAGGCTCCAGTCGTCGTACTTGGGGCGATGGACGAGGAGTACCAGGCCGTCGCGGACCAGAACTCCGCCGGCCGCGCGGACCTGCTCGGCCCCTACGGAATCTTGAGGGCCCAGTTCGTTTGCCAACCCGGACCTCGAGATTCCGTCTTTAGTTACCGAGGCCGCCGAAAATCGCGAATACGTTGCCGCCGAAGGGTCGACCGCGCGCGGTGGCGGCGCCGGTGCCCTCGACGTCCACTGAGGCGGCCTCACCGGCGTCGGAATGCAGGATGAGCTCCGCCAGCTCGCGGCCGTCCTCTTCGCTCGGCACCGGCACGAAGACGTACTTCCAGCGACGAACGGCCGGATGACCCTGCGCGTCGAGCCATTCCTCGAGCTCCTCCGCCAGACGGCGACTGGGCAGCTCTGCGCGCACTTCCCAGTCCACCTCGCCGCGGCGCTCGGCCTCTGCGCGCTCGCGCTCGGCCAGGCGCCGCTGCTCCTCCTCGATCTCGTCCTCCGTCTGCGGGAGCGGGCGATCGGCGTCCTCCCAGCTCTCCTCGGCGTCGTGCCAGCGCTCGACGCGCTCGACCCTCGAGCTGGCGAGCACGCGCTGTGCGGCCTCGATCGCGCGGTCGAGCTCCTCGCGCGTGTTGGCGTAGAGGAAGAGCTCGGGACCGTCGTGGCTCACCACCACCCGGTCGGGAAGCTGGCCCTCGAGCTCGTCCTCCGCGTCCCAGCGCCCGAGCCGGCCGGCGAGCCGGTGGCCCTCGTGTTCGCCCTCGACGACGAGTACCGCTCTGAAGTCTTCGGCCATCGGCGAGCACCTTACTCGCCCCGAGCTTGCTCGGATCAGAAGAGGCTCGCCGGCCCGGCCTCGGCCGGGCGCTCGAGCCCCAGATGCTCGTAGGCCGCGCCGGTCGCGACGCGGCCGCGCGGCGTGCGCTTGATGAAGCCCTGCTGCAGCAGGTAGGGCTCGTACACGTCCTCGATCGTGTCGGCCTCCTCGCCCACGGCGACCGCCAGCGTGGAGAGCCCGACCGGCCCGCCCTCGAACTTCACGCAGATCGTCTCGAGGATGTCGCGGTCGAGGCGGTCGAGGCCGGCGTGGTCGACCTCGAGCAGGTCGAGCGCCTCCTCGGCCACGCCCTGGTCGATGTGGCCCGCGCCGCGCACCTCGGCGTAGTCGCGCACCCGCTTGAGCAGGCGGTTGGCCACGCGCGGTGTACCGCGCGAGCGGCGCGCGATCGCCTCCGCGCCGGGCCGGTCGATGCCCACCTCGAGGATGCCGGCCGAGCGCAGGACGATCTCGGCCAGATCCTCGGGCGTGTACAGGTCGAGCCGATGCGAGACACCGAAGCGGTCGCGCAGGGGCGTAGTGAGCAATCCCGCGCGGGTGGTGGCGCCGACCAGCGTGAACTGCGGCAGGTCGAGCGTGACCACGCGCGCGCCCGCCCCCTGGCCCACCGTGATCGGCAGCTTGCGGTCCTCCATCGCGGGATAGAACGTCTCCTCGAGCGCGCGCGGGAGGCGGTGGATCTCGTCGACGAAGAAGACTGAGCGCGGCTCGAGCGCCGTGAGGAAAGCGGCGACGTCGCCCTTGCGCTCGAGCGCCGGGCCCGCGGTCTGCACGAACGGCACGCCGAGCTCCGAGGCCACGATCTGCGCGAGCGAGGTCTTGCCGAGGCCCGGCGGCCCGGCGAGCAGCACGTGATCGAGCGCCTCGCCGCGCGCGTTCGCCGCCTCGATGAACACGCCGAGCTGCTCCTTGACCGCGCTCTGGCCGACGAAGTCGGCGAGCCTGCGCGGGCGCAGCGAGCGGTCGAGCTCTTCGTCGCCCCCTAGGGCGGCGGCCGCCTGGATGCGGTCGACGCCCGGCGTGCGGATGCCGCCGCTCACCGGGCCGCCCTCAGCGCAGCGCCGATCAGGTCCTCGGGCGTGTCGCCCTCGGCCTTGTCGAGCAGCTCGTCCGCCTCCTGCACGCTGAACCCGAGCCCGACCAGGCCCTGTCGCGCGAGCGTGCGCGGGTCGTCGCTCTTCGTGATCACGATCTCGTCGGGAGCGGAGGCCTCGCCCCCAACCTTCTCGCGGAGCTCGACGATGATGCGCTCCGCCGTGCGCTTGCCGATCCCGGGCACGGCTTGGAAGCGCGCCGAGTCGCCTGCGGCGATGGCGCGCATCAGCTCGCGGGTCGTGCCACCGGACAGCACAGCGAGCGACACCTTCGGCCCCACCCCCTGCACGCCGTTCAGCAGGTGGAAGAGCTCGCGTTCCTCCTCGCTCGCGAAGCCGAACAGGTACATGCCGTCGTCGCGCGTGACGAGGTGGGTATGGAGGAACGCCTCGTTGCCAGCGGCCGGCACGTGCTTGAGCGTCTCGGCCGAGACGGCGAGCCGGTAGCCGACTCCGTTGCACTCGATCACCACGTGGTCCGGCCTGCGCACGCTCACGGTGCCGCGCACCGACGCGATCACGCGAGCGCCGCCTTCAAATTGGCCCCGTTCGCGTGGCAGATGGCGACCGCCAGCGCGTCGGCCGCGTGGTCGGGATGCGGCGGCTCAGGCAACCGAAGCAGCGCACCGACCATGCGCTGGACCTGGTCCTTGGCGGCGTTGCCCGCGCCGCAGACCGCCTGCTTGACCGCCTGGGGCGTGTACGAGAAGGAGGGAATCCCGGCCTGGCCCGCGGCGAGCAGGACCACTCCGCGCGCCTGGCCGACCGCGAACGCTGAGCGCGCGTTCTGCCCGAAGTAGAGATCTTCGACCGCGAGCGCTTCCGGCGCGTGCTCCTCGATGAGGGCGCAGACGCCGTCGTGGATGCGTGCCAGCCGGCGCTCGAGAGGCATGTTGGCCTCTGTGTCGATCACGCCGCCGTCGAGAGCCGCGAGGCTACCCGCGCGCGCGAGCACCACGCCGAAGCCCGTATTCGCCGTGCCGGGATCGATGCCGAGAACCACCACCACGACTGGGATTCTGCGCGCGCGGCCGGACGCCTCCCGGCGTCCGCCCCGCCCTAGTCCCTGGCCGGGGCGGAGCGGACGGGCACCAAGCGGTAACGCCTCACGACCGGAGAGGGATGAGATTCAGCCGTGTTGCCTGCCGGCACCAGCACCCAACGACGGCTTGGGGTGTCCGGGAGCTTGTTCTTCATGGCCGAGATGATCGGCGCCCGCCGGCGGGGCGCCATTGTCCCGGTACACAAAGTTGCCGGATTCGACCCCTCCAGCATGTCGGGTACGCTCGCCCCATGAACGCCGTACTCGTGGGATTCGGCCTCGGATTCGTGGTGGCGGCCCAGGTCGGGCCGATCTCGCTGCTGCTGATCCGCTCAGTGATGCGGGGCGCGTTCGTGAGCGGCCTGGCAATCGGCGCGGGCGCGGCGATCATCGACACCACCTACGCGTCACTGGGCGCGCTCGGCGCCGGGCGCCTGCTGTCGATCGAGGCTCTGCGGCTGACGCTCGGTATCGCCGGCGCGCTGGTGCTCGCGTACTTCGCGCTGCGCACGCTGCGCGACGCGTTCCGCGTGCGCATCGGCGGGGAGCTTCCCGCGGAGATCGCCTCGCCGCGGCGCGCGCTCGCGACCTCGCTGGCCGCCACGGCGTCCAACCCGCTCACGATCGTGTCGTGGGCCGCCGCCTTCTCTGCCGCCTCGACCGCCGCCGCGGCCCA
>DASVXS010000246.1:0-10184 GCA_036392575.1 Thermoleophilaceae bacterium
GCCTGCGGCGGCTGCGCGAGTTCGGCGTCAGGCCGAACCGCGAGCTCGGCCAGAACTTCCTGATCGACGACAACGTGCTCGGAGTGATTGGGCGCGAGGCCGCGCTCGGACAAGCGGACGTGGTGCTCGAAGTAGGTGGAGGTCTGGGGGTGCTCAGCGAGTACATCGCTCCGCGTGTCTCGTACCTGCACGTGGTGGAGGTCGACGAGAGCCTGCGCCCGCCGCTCGAGCAGGCGCTCGAGCCCTACCCGAACACCACGCTCCACATCGCGGACGCCGTGCAACTCGACTTCGCGGCGCTCGAGCCGGCGCCGACCAAGGTCGTCGCGAACCTGCCCTACGGCGTGGCGGCGACCGTGATCCTCAAGGCGCTCGAGGAGCTGCCGAGCGCGCAGCGCGTGGTCGCAATGGTGCAGCGCGAGGTGGGCGAGCGGCTCGCCGCGGCACCCGGTTCGAAGACCTACGGCGCCACGTCCGTGCTGGCGCAGCTGTCCGCACGCGTGCGCGTCGCGCGCCGCATCTCGGCGAACGTGTTCTTCCCGGTGCCGAACGTCGAGTCGGCGATCGTGGTGCTCGAGCGCGCGGCGCCGCCGCCGCGCCCGGAGCTCGCCTCGGTCGTGGCGGCCGCTTTCGCGCACCGGCGCAAGGCACTCGCGCGCTCGCTTGCGCTGGCCCCCGGCGCCGCACCCGGCATCCGCGAGAAAGCGCGGGAGGCTCTCGAGTCGATGGGCCTCCCTGCCGACGCTCGCGCGGAGCGGCTCTCGCCGGAGCAGTTCGACGAACTCGAGCGGAGGCTGGCGGCATGACCCAGCGCGAGGTCGCGCCGGCGAAGGTGAACCTGCTGCTGCACGTCGGACCGCCGCGGGAGGCCGGCCTCCACGAGCTGTGCTCGCTCTTCGCCTCGATCGACCTCGCCGACGAGTTGGGCTTCGAGGCCGCACCGGCACTTGCGGCCGACGAGGTCGTCTGCCCCGGTGTGGACGGGCGCAACCTGATCGCGGTCGCCCTGGCCGAGTTCCGCGAGCGGGTCGACTCGGCCCTGCCGCCGTTGCGCGTGGTGGTCGAGAAGCGCATCCCGGTCGCGGCCGGCCTGGCGGGCGGCAGCGCGGACGCCGCGGCGGCGCTTCGAGCGGCGAACGCGATCGCGGGCGAGCCGGCGACCACCGACGAGCTCCGCGCGCTCGCCGCCCGGCTCGGCTCCGACGTGCCGAGCCAGGTCGAGCCGCGCCACGCGCTGGTCATGGGCGCCGGCGAGCAGGTCGAGCCGCTGGAGCTGCCCGGGCTCGCGCTCGTGCTCGTCCCCTACGCCGACGGGCTGTCAGCCGCCGAGGTGTACGCCGAGGCTGATCGCCTCGGCTCCACGCGCGAGCGGCTCGATCCCGAAGGCGCGCGGGCGCTCGCGCGGCTGCCGGCGCAGGAGCTCGCGGCACGGCTCGAGTCCGATCTCGAGCCCGCAGTGCTGTCGCTGCGCCCCGGCGTGCGCGACAACCTCGATGCGCTGCTCGAGGCCGGCGCGCGGGCCGCGCTCGTGAGCGGCTCGGGGCCCACCGCGTTCGGCGTCTTCCCAAACGACGAGGAAGCACGGCGCGCTGCCGGCCTGATCGACGGCGCCATTCAGGCGAGACTGCGCACTGCATGAGCACCAAGCACGTGATCGAGCTGGTGATCGCCGGCGTGCTGCTGGTCGCGGCGCTGTGGCTGCGCCACAAGCGGCGGCTCTCCGGCGAGCGCTTCGTGGTCGTGCTTGTGGTCGCGGCGATCCTCGCAGTGATCGGCAGCGGGGTGCTCAGCGGCTTCAACGCCGAGCACGCAATCACCGACCTCGCGCACGCGCTCGGCAAGTGGACCTACGCGCTCGTCGGCGTGCTCGCGTTCGCCGAGACCGGCGCGTTCATCGGATTCATCGCGCCCGGCGAGTTCACGGTGATCCTCGGCGGCGTCATCGCCGGCGAGGGGACGATCAACATCTTTCTGCTGATCACCCTCGTCTGGGTCTGCGCCTTCCTCGGCGACACTGTGAGCTTCTTCATTGGGCGCCGCCTCGGCCGCGAGTTCCTGCTGAAGCACGGCGAGCGCTTCAAGGTCACGCACGAGCGCCTCGAGCAGGTGGAGCGCTTCTTCCACCGCCACGGCGGCGCGACGATCCTGATCGGCAGGTTCGTCGGCTTCGTGCGCCCGCTCGCGCCGTTCATCGCCGGCTCGTCTCGTCTGCCGTATCGGCGCTTCCTGCCCTACAGCGTGCTCGGCACCGGGCTGTGGGGGTCCACCTTGTGCGTGCTCGGCTACATCTTCTACCGCTCGTTCTCGAAGATCACCTCGATCGCCGGCCGCGCGACGCTGATCTTCAGCATCCTCGTCGGGCTGATCGCCGCCGTGGTCTGGATCTCCAAGCGCCTGCGCGATCCCGAGCAACGCCGTGCGCTCGAGCGATGGGCCGACAACCACGCGGTGGTGCGCCCGCTGTGGCACCACGTGATCCGTCCGGCCTACCGCGTCCTCGCCCCGCAGGTCCGTTTCGTCTGGCGCCGGCTCACCCCCGGCGGCCTCGGCATCGAGTTCACGAGCGCGCTCGCTGTGAGCGTCGTAGGCCTCTACCTGTTCACGATGTATCTCCTCGCGATCACGAGCGATCCGGGACCAACGGCCGCGGACGAGTTCTTCCAGGACCTCGCGAGCGACACTCGCACCCACGCGCTCGTGCAGCTGGCAAAGGTGATCTCCGTGTTCGGCTCTTTGCCCGTGACCGGCGGGCTCGTCCTCGCGGGCGCACTGGCGCTCGCCTGGCGGCGCCGCCCGGTGGAGATGCTGGCGCTCCTCTCCGGCGCGCTCACGATCTGGATCGGCGTGCAGGCCACCAAGGCCGGCGTGGACCGTCCCCGCCCGGAGCCCCAACTCGTGAACACGACGGGCAGCGCCTACCCGAGCGGCCATGCCGCCTACTCAACGGTGTATATCGCGCTGGCGGTGATCGGATGGCGAGTCCTGCCGGGCCTCGCGACGAAGACGTTCGTGATCCTCATCGCGGCGCTCATCTCCGTGGCTATCGGACTGTCCCGCATCTACCTGAACGTGCATTGGTGGTCCGACGTCGTCGGCGGCTGGGGGCTCGGCTGTGGAATATTCGGCCTGAGCGCGTGCGTCGCGCTCGTCGTCCATCATCTGCGCAACACTAGGAGCGCGGAACCGCTCCCCGAACCTTCCTGAGCAGTGGGAAGCATCTCCTCCACCACACTCGTTCTGATCGCGGCAGGCGCGGTCGGCCTCGTGGCCTACTTCACGCTCGTGCTCGCGCCGGCCTGGTCGTCGTACGGGCGCCTGTGGGAGCGGCTGGCTGCCAGCTTCCTGAGCCTCTACATCCTGGCGACCTTCATCGGGGTCGGGCTGGGAATCGGCTTCGCGGTCGTCTGGTTCTACGACCGCTACGCCGGCTGAGCCCGCAACCCGTCCGTACACTTTGCTCTGAATGAGCACGGTCGAGGGCGGCAAAACCCCTGCAAACAGCGGGTTCATGGACTCCTTCTCGGATGTCTCCGAGGCGGTTGAGTCCGGCGCCGGCCTGCCCGAGGTCGCGCGCGCCGCGGGCCGCGCTCTCGGCGCCAGCGTCGCGATCGTCGACTCCTCGAGCTCCGTCGTTGCGGTCGCCTGTGCGTCGCCGGCGGATGAGCGCGCTGTGCTCGCTCGGGAGGCGGGCGTCGAGGTGCTCGACCTGCGCGTGGCGGAATCGCGCGTCGGCGAGCTCCGCTACCGGCTGCGCGGCGAGACGCCGCCGGCGCCGCTCCTGCGGATGGTGGGCACGCTGATCGCGCTCGAGGTGGAGCGCTCGCGCGGGCCCGAGAGGGCGAGCGAGGCGGCCGTCGGCGCGTTCCTCGCGGACCTGCTCGACCGCCGCGCCACGGACCGCGAGAACATCCTCGCCCGCGCCACCGAGCTGGGGGCCGACCTGGCGCAGGGTGGCAGCGTCGTCGTCGCGCGCGCTCACCCGCTGCGGCCGGCCGAGGGCGACTGGCGCGCGCGGGCGCAGTCCGTCGCCGAGCGCGGCGCACGTGGAGTGGCCCGCGACACGCTCGCCGCGACGGTCGCGCTGGAAGCCGCGGCCCAGTCGGTCCCGAACGGGCCGGGCGAGCTGGTGCTGGTCGTGCCGGGCGCGGACGCCGACCTCTCACGCCGCGTCGCGACCGCCGTGCTGCGCGAGCTGGAGGGCGGGATGCCGGGCTTCGCCATCACCGTGGCGCGATCGCGTCCGGCGGGCGACCCGGTCGATCTGCACCGAGCCGGCGCAGAAGCCGTCCTCGCGGCCAACGTGGCGGAGGCGCGCGGCGCCCAGGAGCTCGCCTTCGAGGAGACGGGCTCCTACCGCCTGCTGCTGCCGGCGATGATCGATGACCCCGCCGAGTTACGCCGCTTTCACGAGGAGACGATCGCGCCACTCGTGGGCTACGACGAGCAGTACGAGACGGAGCTCGTGCGCACGCTGGAGACCTTCCTCGACGCCGACGGAAACGTCGGCCAGACGGCCGAGCGCCTCTTCACCCACCGCCACACAATCCGCTACCGGCTCGAGCGCGTGAAGGAGCTCACAGGCCTTGACGTGAGCTCGACGGACGGGCGGGAGCGGCTCGGCCTCGGCCTCAAGGCCATGCGAGTGCTCGGCATCATGCCGACGCGCGGGCCGGCCGACGAGGCGGGCACCGAGGCGGGCCAAGTGCCCCGCAGCGAAGCCGACATCTAGGTCGAGCGCGACTTCCGTCGCGCAAGTGCGTTAGAACTCCCGACGCAATCCTGCTGAACCGCCCACGCCGCTCCGGCGGTGGGGGCGGCCGGGGGACCCAAGTTGTTGGGGCGAATCGCCGCAAGGCGTAGCGCGACTCTTTCCGCGCGAGCCCGTCAGCTAACCCCGGAAGCGTGACGAAAGAGAGGAAGTTTGATGAAGCACGCCCGTCTGGGGATGACGACGGCTGCATGCATGATGGCCGCGCTCGCTGCGCTGGCACCCACCGCCTCGGCAGGGGTCCGCTTCGGCCAGCGCACCCTGCACATGGGTTCGCGCGGACACGATGTGAAGGTTCTTCAGTCGTGGCTTTCCCATCTCGGGATCTCCACCTCGATCGACGGTGTGTTCGGCCCCGGTACGCGCTCCAAGCTGCACCGCTTCGAGAAGGCCAACGCCGGCTTCACTGCGGACGGCCGCCTCACCCGCAGCGAGGCGCAGCGGCTGCGCAAGCTGATCGAGGCGAAGTTTGGCGCCCCCACGCCGGTCGCGCCGCCGGCCAGCAAGGCGCAACTGTCCTCGGACGGCCGTACGGCGGTGGCGCCCGCCGACGCGCCGCAGCCCGTGAAGGACGCGGTCGCGGCCGCCAATCAGATCACGCGCAAGCCGTACCGCTACGGCGGCGGCCACGGCAGCTTCGAGGACTCCGGCTACGACTGCTCGGGCGCGGTGAGCTACGCGCTCCACGGCGCCGGCCTGCTTAGGGCGCCGCTCGACTCGAGCGGCTTCTACAGCTGGGGCAAGAGCGGCCGCGGCTCGTGGATCACCGTGTACACGAAGTCGAGCCATGCCTACGTGGTGATAGCCGGGCTGCGCTTCGACACCTCAGGGAGCGGCGAGTCCGGTCCGCGCTGGCGAACCGAGGCGCGCTCGAGCGCGGGCTACGCGGCGCGTCATCCGAGCGGCTTATGAGCTGGGGAGTGAGTTAGGGGCGAAGCAGCGGGCGCCTTCGGGCGCCCGCTTGCTTTCTGGTGCCGAGGCTGGGGGGGAGGGACTCGAACCCCCGCTGCCGGGACCAAAACCCGGTGTCCTACCAGCTAGACGACCCCCCAGCGGCAAAGTTGAGGATACGGCCACACGCGGCCGCGCTACATTGCGCGCGTGGCCTCGCCCACCGTCCTCATCATGGCCGCGGGCCACGGGACCCGGATGCACTCTTCCGTTCCGAAGGTGCTCCACCCCATCTGCGGCCGTCCAATGCTGCATTGGGTGATCGAGTCCGCCCGCGCGGCCGGGGCGGGCAAGATCGTCGCGATCGTGCGTCCGGGCGAGGGCGTGGCCGACGCGCTGCCCGATGGCGTGGTCGCCGCCGAGCAGACGGATGGCGAGGGCACAGGCTGCGCGGTGCTCGCTAGTCGCGACGCGGTCGGCGGCAGCGGCACGGTGGTCGTACTGAGCGGCGACCATCCGCTCGTCTCCGCTGAGCTCATCCGCGAGTTCGTCGTAGCGCACGAGCGCGAGGGCGCCGCGGCCACGATGCTCACCTCCGAGGAGCTCGACCCGACCGGATACGGCCGCGTGATCCGGGCAAACGACGGCTCCGTCGAGCGGATCGTCGAGACCAAGCATCCCGAAGGGCTGAGCGACGAGGAGCTCGCCACGCGCGAGATCAACATGGGCGCCTACGCCTTCGATGCCGAGGAGCTGTTCAGCGCGCTCGACGAGGCGGGCGAGCAGTACGGCGAGCGTTACCTCACCGACGTCTTTCCGATCCTGCGCGAGCGCGGCCGGCGCATCGCCGCCCACCGCACATCCGACGTCTCGAGCGCGATGGGAGTGAACACGCGCGCCGACCTCATGGCGGTCGCCGAGCGCCTGCAGCGGCGCCTGCTCGACGAGCACGCAAGAGCAGGTGTGACGTTCGAGCTCCCGGGCAGCGTCTACCTCGAGGCAGGCGTGGAGATCGGACCCGACACCGTCATCGCACCCGGCGTGACGCTGCGCGGCACGACCCGGATCGGTGGGGGGTCGACGATCGGGCCCAACACGACCGTGATCGACTCCGAGATCGGCGACGGCGTCACGGCGCTGCACGCCTACCTGCTCGAGGCCCAGGTCGAGAACGGCGTCTCGATCGGGCCCTTCGCGTACCTGCGCCCCGGCACCGTGGTGCGCGAAGGCGCGAAGATCGGGACCTACGTGGAGGTGAAGAACTCCAACATCGGGCGCGGCACGAAGGTGCCCCACCTCTCTTACCTCGGGGACGCCGACGTGGGTGAGGAAACGAACGTCGCGGCGGGCAACATCACCGCCAACTACCACGCTGGCAAGAAGACCCGGACGCGCATCGGCGACCACGTGCACACAGGGGTCCACACGTCGCTCGTGGCGCCGGTGACTGTCGGGGACGACGCGTACACTGCAGCTGGGTCCGTGATCACGGAAGACGTACCTGAAGGGGCCCTCGGGATCTCCAGGCCCCCGCAGCGAAACGTCGAGGGCTACGCCGAGAGAATCCGGAAGGAGACCAAGGAATGAGCACCGTCGAGGTCGGCACGCGGGCGCGTCCAACGACCGTCCCGTTCGACTACGACAAGCGGATGATGGTCACGGCCGGCCGCTCCAACCGCGAGCTGGCGGCCAAGATCGCGGACAAGCTGGGCGTGGCGCTCACCGACCCGGGCCTGAAGACCTTCTCCGACGGCGAGGTCTACTGCCGCTACCAGGAGTCGATCCGCGGAGCGGACCTCTTCATCATCCAGTCCACCTGCGGGAACGAGCGCGAGGGGCTCACGGCGAACGACGCGCTGATGGAGCTGCTCGTGATGGTCGACGCCGCTGTGGGCGCGTCGGCGCACCGTGTGATCGCGGTCACTCCGTGGTACGGCTACTCGCGCCAGGACAAGAAGTCGGCGCCGCGCGAGCCGATCACGGCGCGCCTCGTGGCGAAGATGCTCGAGACGGCCGGGATCGACCGCCTGCTCAGCCTCGACCTTCACGCCGGCCAGCTGCAGGGCTTCTTCCAAAAGCCGGTCGACCACCTGACCGCGATGCCGGTCCTCACGCAGTACGTGAAGGACCAGCTAGCGCCCGACGGCGACCTCGTGATCATCGCGCCGGACGCCGGCCGGGTGAAGCTCACGCGCAAGTTCGCGCAGAAGGTGGGCGCGCCCTACGCGCTGCTCGAGAAGGAGCGGCCGGCGCAGCAGGTGGCGGAGATCGGCTACGTGATCGGCGACGTGAAGGACAAGTGCGCCGTGATCGTCGACGACATCATCGACACCGGCGGCACGCTCGCCGCGGCGGCGCAGACGGTGATGGACGAGGGCGCGAAGCAGGTCTACGCGCTCGCCACCCACGGCATCTTCTCCGGCAATGCCTTCGAGACGCTGGAGCAGTCGCCGATCGCGGGCATCGTGGTCACCGACACGGTTCCGCTGCGCGACGGCGCCCCGCCCCTCATCCGTCAGCTGAGCTGCGCCGACATCGTCACGGACTCCGTCCGCGCGATCTTCACCGACGACTCCGTGTCGGAGATCTTCGCGGGCGAGAACCAGCTGTTCTGACCCCCGTGTGGGGCTGGTAGCCGCCAGCTGACGGCGGGTACGACTCTGGTGTGCTGGACTCCGTCGCACACCTGGTCGAGGGGAACGTCTGGGGCTACTTCGTGATCCTCGCCGTGGTCGCCGTCGACGCGGTCTTCCCGCTGCTCCCGAGCGAGACCGTGATCATCGCCGGCGCGGTGCTCGCATCGAACGGCGACATGTCGCTGACGCTGATCATCCTCGCCACCGCGGCGGGGGCGATGGTGGGCGACAACGTCTGCTTCTTCCTCGGGGACAAGGTCGGCGAGCCGCTCGCAAGGCGGCTGTTCACGTCGCCGAAATCCCGGCAGGTGTACGCGTGGGGGTCGCGCATGATCTGCGACCACACCTGGATCGTCTCGGTCGCGCGCTTCGTGCCGTGCGGCCGCACCGCGACGACCTTCGGTGCCGGCGCCCTGGTCGTGAGCTGGCGCTCCTTCATCCGCTGGGACGCGATCGGCGCAGTCGTCTGGGCCACCTACGCGACGATGGTCGGCTATCTCGGTGGCGAGGCGTTCCAGAACTCGCTCTGGAAGCCATTTCTGCTGTCGACAGCAATCGCGCTGGCCGTCGGCTTCGCCGGCGAGCTTGCGAGGCGCCGGTCTGCGCGACGTCTGGCGCGCGAGGGCAAGCTCCACGTGTCGAACGAGCGGCGGCAGCGCGCTCGAGAGCAGCTGAGCTAGCGGGCGAAAACCGAGCTATGCAAGGACGCAGGGCCGAAGCTTGGCGAGAGCCAAGCGAGTGCCCGAGGACGCCGCAGAGCGAAGGTTTGCAGCCCGCTAGTGGCGCTCGCTGAAGCGGCGGCGCCGTTTCTCGCCGCGGCCCTCGAAGTAGGCCCACTCCTCGCGTCCGAGCTCGGTGGCGGGCTCGTCGCCGAACCACCACTCGCGGCCGATCCGGTTCCAGTTGCGGGTGGCGTTCAGCTGACCGAGGACAGCGAGTAGACCGGTCTCCATGCGCCGCCCCATCATCTCGTTGGCGGGCAGGTTCTCGCGGCGCATCAGCTGGAAGAACTCCGAGCGCGGGTCGGACGCCGCCGAGATCGCGCGCATGACCATCTCCGAGTCGACGGTCACATCGCGGTCCTGCATGTACCAGCCGCCGATGGCGCGGACCTGCTCCATGAGCCGGATCGCGTCGACTCGCTTGGGGCTGCGGAAGAAGCCGAGGTCCGCGAGCGCCTGGCGCAGTCGCTCGGCGTCGTCGGAGAGCACGGCCTCGATAGCCGCGATCTCGAGCTCGATCTGATCGTCGTCGAGAGTCTTCGTCATGCCGAAGTCGAGGAACGCGACCCGGTCGTCGTCCATGAGCAGGTAGTTGCCGGGGTGTACGTCGGCGTTGAACTGCTGCAGGTGGTAGATCGACCCGAAGCAGAAGCGGAAGACGATCTCGCCGAAGCGGTCGCGCTCGGGCTGGGGTCGCAGCTTCACCTCCTCGAACGAGACGCCGTCGACCCACTCGGTGACCAGAACGCGGCTGCGCGAGAGGCGCGTCACCACGTCGGGCACGTAGATGAACGGGTGGCCGCGGTAACCCCGCGCGAACGCACGGTGGTTCTGAGCCTCGAACTCGTAGTCGAGCTCCTCGAGCACACGCTCGCGCAGCTCGCGCGCCGCGGCCTTCGCGTCGAGGCCGGGCGCGATCGCCTTCGCGAAGCGCAGGAACACGCCGGCGTTGTCCACGTCGGCTCTCAGCGCGTCGGCCACCTTCGGGTACTGGATCTTCACCGCCACGCGCCGGCCGTCCGGCAGCACCGCGCGGTGGACCTGCCCGATCGAGGCTGCGGCCGCCGCCTCGTGGTCGAAGTCCTCGAAGAGCGACTCGACAGGCTCGTCCCACTCCTCGTCGAGCACCTGCCGCACCTTCTTCCACGGCATAGGCGGGGCCGAGCT
>DASVXS010000247.1:0-24291 GCA_036392575.1 Thermoleophilaceae bacterium
TGAACGCCGAGAAGATCTCGGTCACTGGCAACAAGCGCCAGGAGAAGCTGTACTACCGGCATTCCGGCTATCCCGGCGGTCTCAAGAGCCGCTCGCTCGAGGAGATGCTCGAGCGCAGGCCGGAAGAGGTGATCCGCCTGGCCGTGAAGGGCATGCTGCCCCGCACGCGCCTCGGCCGCGCCCAGCTCCGCAAGCTGAAGATCTACGCAGGCCCGGATCATCCGCACGCCGCCCAGCAACCGCAGCCTTTGGAGGTCGACGCCTGATGCAGGACGAGGAGCGCCAAGACTCCCCGCAGGAGGAGCAGGGCTCCGAGCAGCCCGCCGAGGAGCAGCCGACGGCTCCCGCGGAGCAGCCAGAGCCCGCTGCCGAGGAGCAGCCGCCGGAAGCTGCTGAGGAGCAGCCGCAGGCCGGTGCCGAGGAGGCTCCCGAGGCGGAGGAGGCGGAGGCCGCGGGCGAGGGCGGCTCGGGGCTCGGTGCCGGGGCGGCCGCCGAGGGTGAGGAGCTTCCGGGCGAGCCCGCCGAGCCGGGAGCCCCTGACATCGCCGAGACCATCAAGCCCGACGCATCCGACGTCGCCGAGGAGCGCGCCCGCGAGACCGGCGAGGCCCTCGAGGAGGCGGCGGAGACGGCAGGGCGCCCGCGCGGCAAGCAGACCGAGCGCGGCCCGCGCGGCGTGAAGGAGCCGAAGGACGACGTGATCCCTGGTGAGCACCTCGAGCCGATCCGGCTCGAGCAGGAGCTCGAGGGCGCGCGCCCGGGCGACGAGGAGTTCGTCGACACCTACGCCGACCAGTACAGCGGCGAGGGCGGGCCGGACGCCGAGGGCGCGACCGCCACCGCGGAGCCGGAGGTGCCGGCGCCGCCGGCGGAAGGCGAGACCGCCGAGGCCGCTCCCGCTCCGCGCACCCCAGTCGAGCTGGCCGCCGACGCCCGCTACATCGCGACCGGCAAGCGCAAGACCTCGGTGGCCCGCGTGATCCTCAAGCCGGGCGATGGCAGCTACCTCATCAACGGGCGCCAGCTCGACGAGTTCTTCCCCCGCGTGACGCTCCAGCGCACCGCCCGCGCGCCGCTCGAGGCCGCAGGCTACGAGGCTCGCATGGACGTGGTCGCGAGGATCCACGGCGGCGGTGTGTCCGCCCAAGCCGACGCGCTACGCCACGGCGTGGCGCGCGCCCTCGTTGAGGCCGACCCGAACCTTCGCGGCGAGCTGAAGCGCCGCGGCTTCCTGACGCGCGACGCGCGTGCCAAGGAGCGGAAGAAGGCGGGCCTCAAGAAGGCGCGCAAGCGGCCGCAGTTCTCGAAGCGCTAGGGCCGCCCATGGGGGTGGCCACTCCGGCGACGCCGCCCCGGCGGCTCTTCGGGACCGATGGCGTCCGCGGAGTCGCCGGCGACTTCCTGTCTGCGGAGCTGGCGCTCGCGTTGGGGCGCGCGGCGACGGCGGACGCCGCCGGCGAGGTGCCGCAGGTGCTAGTGATCCGCGACACGCGCGAATCCGGCGAGATGCTCGAGTCGGCGTTCGCGGCCGGTGTCGCCGCGTCCGGCGGCCACGCATTGCTCGGCGGTGTGCTGCCCACACCCGCCGCGCCGCTGCTGATGCGTCGCTACGCGTTCGACCTCGCTGCCGTGATCTCGGCTTCCCACAACCCGTACCGCGACAACGGGATCAAGATCTTCGGCCCCGACTGCATGAAGCTCAATGACGAGCGCGAGGCCGCCATCGAGGCCGCCATCCATGCGGCCGAGGGGGAAGAGCCGGTGCCCGCGCCGCAACGCGGCATCGGCCGCATCCGCAAGCTTCACGGCGCCGATGCCGACTACCTGCGTGAGCTCGAGGCCCGCTTCCAGGGCCTGCGACTCGACGGGCTGAACGTGCTGCTCGACTGCGCCCACGGCGCCACCTACCACGTGGCCCCCGAGATCTTCCGCCGCCTTGGCGCGACGGTCGAGACGGTCGGGACCGAGCCCGACGGCCGCAACATCAACGAGGGCGTCGGCTCGACGCACATCGAGGGGCTAGCGGCGGCCATGACGGAGGGCGAGTTCGACATCGGCTTCGCCTTCGACGGCGATGGCGATCGCGTGCTCGCGGTTGACCGCAACGGCCGGGTCGTCGACGGCGATGAGCTGATCGCGCTCACCGCCGTGCACCTACGCGACACGGGCCGGCTGCCGGGCAACGGCGTCGCTGTGACCCTGATGACGAATCTCGGCTTCCACCATGCGATGCAAGCCGTCGGCATCGAGGTGGCGCAGACCCCGGTGGGGGACCGCCACGTGATCGCCGAGCTCGTGAAGCGCGGGTGGGCGCTCGGCGGAGAGCAGTCAGGTCACATCATCGACACCGGCTTCGTCCCATCGGGTGACGGCATCGCCGCCGCACTCCTCACGCTGGAGGCGCTCCGCGGACGCGACCTCGCCGACCGCAGCGTGATGACGAAGCTGCCGCAGACGCTCTTGAACGTGAAGGTGCGCGATCGCAGTGCGATCGAGGGCGCGACGACCGTATGGCAGGCGGTCGAGCGCGAGCAGCGGGAGCTCGGCGAGGGCGGGCGCGTGCTCATCAGGCCCTCGGGCACGGAGCCTCTCGTGCGCGTCATGGTGGAGGCGCCGGATCAGTTCCAGTGCCAGTCGATCGCGGGCCGCATCGCGGACCTGATCGAGCGCGAGCTGCGCTAACTCGCGCTCACTCGTCCAGCTTGTCGCGCTTCGGGCCCTCCCAGTCGGGCGCCTCGGGGTCCTGCGACGGATGCGGCTCGCTCGTCGACTCCGAGCCGACCGGGCGGTGGGGCTCCTCGCCGCCGAAACCGTCCGGATCCGGTGGATCGGCGGGATCCTCCCGCTTCTCGTATGGATCCGGCCACTCGGTCTCGTCCGGCTCGTCGGCCGGGTTGTTCAGCGCGTCGTGGGGCTCCGGGTCGTCGGAGCGGTCGCCGGGGAACTCTCGCTCTTCGTGGGTCATGTCGAGCGAGTACCCAACGGAGCCTGCGGGTAATCGACGCCGTCCATTTGTCCACGGACGGCATATTTCAGATTTAGTCATGCCATAATCAAGGTCGATATGGCGGTTGAAGTGCGACGCGAACATTTCTCCTCGGCAGTTGAGGACTACGCGAAGGCGATCTACTACCTGGAGGAGGGCGGCGGTGGGGCCGTGTCCAACAACGCCCTCGCCGAGCGCCTGTCGGTCACGCCCGCGTCGGCCTCGAACATGGTCAAGAAGCTCGACGGGCTCGGCCTCGTCGAGCACGTGCCGTACCGGGGCGTGCGTCTCACCAGGTCAGGGCGCCGTGTGGCGCTCGAGATCCTGCGACACCACCGGCTGCTCGAGCTGTATCTCGCGGAGAACCTCGGCGTGCCGTGGGACCGAGTGCACGACGAGGCCGAGGTGCTCGAGCACGTGCTCTCCGAGGAGCTCGAGGAGCTGATCGCGCGGAAGCTCGGCAACCCAACGCACGACCCGCACGGCGACCCGATCCCCACGCGCGAGCTCGAGCTAGAGGAGGACCACACTCAGAGTCTGCAGGCGCTCGACCCCGGCTCGCGCGGCCGCTTTGTCCGCATTTCGGACAGCGACCCCGAGATGCTCCGCTACCTCGGCGAGCGCGGGATCACGCTCGGCGACGACTTCGAGGTCGTCGAGAAGCAGCCGTTCGACGGACCGGTGTCCGTGCGCTTCGGGCGCGACGTGCACGTGCTCGGCGGCGAACTGTCGCGCGCGATGCGCGCCGAGGTGGAGGCGGTATGAACAAGCCGCTCGAGACCGACGCCATTGCCGTACCGCTTGGCGGTCCGACTCCACTCGAGAGCATCCGGGCCCGCGGGCGCGTGCGCGGCGTGCTGCCGCTGCTCGGACCGGCGTTCGTAGCGGCCGTCGCGTACGTCGACCCGGGCAACTTCGCCACGAACATCACCGGCGGGGCCGCGCACGGCTACATGCTGCTGTGGGTCATCCTCGGCGCCAACCTCATGGCGATGCTGATCCAGACGCTTTCGGCGAAGATCGGCGTGGTCACCGGCAAGAACCTCCCCGAGGTCTGCCGCGAGCACTTCGCCAAGCCGGTCTCGCTGAGCCTATGGGTGCAGGCTGAGCTGATTGCCATGGCCACCGACCTCGCAGAGTTCATCGGCGCCGCCATCGCACTGAACTTGCTCTTCGACGTGCCGCTGTTCACCGCCGGCCTGATGACCGGCGTGGTGGCGTTCGCCATCCTCGCGCTGCAGAACCGCGGCTACCGCCGCTTCGAGCTGGCGATCACCGCCCTGCTGGGGCTCGTGTTGCTGGGCTTCCTCTACCAGACGCTCAAGATCGGGCCGAACGCGCACGATGCGGTCAAGGGGTTCATCCCGAAGTTCGACGGCTCGGACAGCGTGCTGCTCGCCACCGGCATCCTCGGCGCGACAGTTATGCCGCACGTGATCTACCTGCACTCGGCGCTCACGCAGAACCGCATCCCGGTGCGCGACGACCGCGAGAAGCGGAAGGTGATGCGCTTCCTGCGCCTCGACGTGGTGATCGCCATGGGCATCGCCGGCGTGATCAACATGTCGATGCTGATCGTGGCCGCCGCCGTCTTCCATTCCGGCCACAGCGACATCGACACGATCGAGGGCGCCTACAACGGCTTCGACACGCTCGTCGGCGGCGGCGCGGCGCTCGCGTTCGCGGTCGCCCTGCTGTCCTCGGGCTTCGCCAGCTCTAGCGTGGGCACCTACGCGGGCCAAGTGGTCATGCAGGGCTTCATCGGCCGCAAGATCCCCCTCCTCGTCCGTCGCCTGATCACGATGCTTCCTGCGCTGCTGATCCTCGCCATCGGGCTGGATCCCACCCGCTCGCTCGTCATCAGCCAGGTCGTCCTGTCCTTCGGAATCCCGTTTGCGCTGATCCCACTCGTGATCTTCACGAGCCGCCGCGAGGTGATGGGCAGCTTCGTGAACAAGCGCGTTACGACTGTCGCGGCCTCGATAGTCGCGGGCCTCATCATCTGCCTCAACGTCTTCCTGCTGGTGCAGACCTTCTCTGGCTGATTCCGCTCTGGGAGCGGGTTTCGAACCCTGGGCGGGCCGCGGTGCCACTGGTACCATCGAGATGCCCTCCGGGAGGGCTCTTCGAGCCGCATGAGCGCGGCTTTCGTCGTTCTTAGAGGGTTCGACCCTCGTCCACGCGAAAGGGCCAGGGACATGTGCGGAATCGTGGGATACGTGGGGGAGCGGAGCTGCCGAGAGCTCCTGCTGCACGGCCTCGAGAAGCTCGAGTACCGCGGTTACGACTCGGCCGGCGTCTCCGTGCTCGTGGACGACCACATCCAGTCGGTTCGCGCCGTGGGCAACCTCTCGCACCTGCGTGAGGCGGTAGCGGAACAGGCGAGCGAGCAGCTGGCGGGCGCAGGCGGCGTCGTTGTCGCCGAGACCAAGCCGACGACCGGTATCGGCCACACCCGCTGGGCCACCCACGGCCGGGTGAGCGAGGCGAACGCGCACCCGCATTTCGACACGCAGGACCGCATCCACATCGTGGTCAACGGCATCGTCGAGAACCACGTAGAGCTTCGCCAGCGCCTCGCCGCCGAGGGCGCGGAGTTCACCTCTGACACCGACGCCGAGGTGGTGGCGCACCTGATCGCCCACCTCTACGACGGCGACCTGGTCGAGGCCGTTCGGTCGGCGTACGCGCAGCTTCGCGGCCACTACGCGTTCGTAGCGATGGCGGCCGACGAGCCCGAGCTGCTCGTGGGCGCCCGCAAGGAGTGCCCGCTCGTGGTGGGAGTGGGCGAGGGCGAGAACTTCATCGCCTCGGCGATCCCCGCGTTCCTCAACGAGACCCGCAAGGTGAAGCTCGTCGAGAACGACGAGATCGTCGTCGTGCGCCGGAGCGGCGTGGAGATCCTCAGCCCGGGCGGCGAGCCGATCACGCGCGAGACGACCGAGGTCGACTGGGACGAGACGACCGCCGAGAAGGGCGGCTTCGAGACCTTCATGCTCAAGGAGATCCACGAGCAGCCCGACGCCGTCGCGGAGACGGTCACCGACCGCCTCGCCGGCGACCAGGTGGACCTCGGCGACATCGGCGTCTCGGACGACGAGCTCCGCGACCTCCGCCGCATCACGGTCGTCGCGTGCGGCACCTCGTACCACGCCGGGCTCGTCGGCCGCTACGCGATCGAGGAGTGGGCGCGCGTGCCGGTCGAGATGGACATCGCCTCCGAGTACCGATATCGCAACCCGGTGGTGGGCCCGGGGGACCTCGTGATCGGCATCTCGCAGTCGGGCGAGACCGCCGACACGCTCGCGGCCATGCGGCTCGCGCGCGAGCGCGGCGCCAAGGTGCTCGCCATCACGAACGTGATGGGCAGCCAGGCCACCCGCGACTCCGACGGTGTGCTGTTCACGCGCGCCGGCATCGAGGTCGGCGTGGCGGCCACGAAGACCTTCGTGTCGCAGGTGGCGGCGATGTACCTGCTCGGGCTGCGCCTGGCGGAGCTGCGGGGCACGCTGCCGGAGGAGCGGCTCGCCGAGCTGCGCGCTGAGCTGAAGCACCTGCCGACGCTCGTGGGCGAGACGCTCGAGAAGTGCGACCAGCGCGTGCGCGAGATCGCGGAGCACTGGTCGGCCTCGAACTTCTTCCTCTACCTCGGCCGCCACGCCGGCCTGCCGATCTGCCTCGAGGGCGCCCTGAAGCTGAAGGAGATCTCGTACATCCCCACCGACGCGTACGCGGCGGGAGAGATGAAGCACGGCCCGATCGCGCTGCTCGACGAGCGCACGCCGGTCGTGACCGTGTGCACCGACTCGCCCGTGCTCGAGAAGGTGCTCTCCAACGTGGCCGAGGTGCAGGCGCGCGGCGCGCACGTAATTGCGGTCGCGAGCGAGACCTCGCCGCATGTGGCGGAGCACGCGGAGCAGGTCCTGTTCGTGCCAAAGGCGGACTGGCTGATCCAGCCGATGCTGGCGGTTCTGCCGCTGCAGCTGCTCGCCTACTACATCGCGCGGGCGCGCGGGCTGAACGTGGACCAGCCGCGCAACCTCGCGAAGACGGTCACCGTCGAGTAGCTTCCCGGCGCGTGGCCGGGATCGGTATCGACCTGCTCGAGATCGAGCGGCTCGAGCGAGCGCTCGAGCGCAGGCCTCGCATGGCCGAGCGGCTCTTCAGCGAGCGGGAGCGCGAATACGCAGCGGCACAGGCGCGGCCCGGCCAGCATCTCGCCGCGCGCTTCTGCGCGAAGGAGGCGGTCGCGAAGGCGCTCGGCCTCGAGAGGTGGGCGTTCCGGGACGTCGAGGTAATCGCCACCGGCGGCGCTCCGAGCGTGCGGTTGAGCGGGAGCGCCGCTGAGCGCGCGCGGGAGCTCGGCGTGGAGCCGGTCGTCTCGCTCACACACACGCGCTTCACGGCCGCGGCGGTGGCGCTGCTGCGATGACCCTGCCGGACTGGCTCGACCCCGTCTACGACGCTGCCGAGATGGGCGCGTCGGATGCCTGGGCGATCGAGCAACAGGGCGTGCCCTCGCTCGACCTGATGGAGCGCGCTGGTGCGGGGCTCGCGCGGCTGACCGCCGACGTGGCGCAAGCGCGCCCGGGCCGGATCCGGGTGGTGGTAGGCAAGGGCAACAACGGCGGCGACGGCCTCGTCGCCGCGAGACTGCTGCGAGCGGAGGGGCTCGATGTCGACGTGCTCGCGGTGGGCGATCTGAGCGACCTGAAGGGCGATCCGCTCGCCAACCTCGAGCGACTGCCGGGCGAGCCGCCGCGGCCGTTCGATGCCGCCGAGATCGACGGCTCCTCCGTGATCGTCGACGCGATGCTCGGGACGGGGTTCGCGGGAGCGCCGCGCGAGCCGGTGGCGGGAGCGATCGCCGCGATCAATGAGTCGGGCGCGCCGGTTGTGGCGTGCGACATGCCGTCGGGCGTGGATGCTTCGAGCGGCGAGGTCGAGGGCGACGCGGTGCGCGCGGTCGCGACGGCCACCTTCCACGGCTCGAAGATTGGCCTTCACGTCGAGCCCGGCAAGACGTACGCGGGCGAAGTGCACGTGATCGCGATCGGCATCCCGCGCGGCGCGCCCGCCCCTGAGCGTGCCGGCCTCATCACACCGCGCGTGATCGAGCTCGTGCCGCACCGGCTGCGTGAGGGCTCGAAGTTCGACTCGGGGACCGTGGTGGTCGCGGGCGGCGGCGCCGGCCTCACCGGAGCGCCGACGATGGCGGCCCACGCGGCCATGCGCACCGGCGCCGGCTACGTGCAGCTCGCCGTGCCCGCAGTTGCCGAGATGGTGTTCGAGATCAAGCTGACGGAGTCGATGACTCACGCGCTGCCCGACCACGACGGAGCGCACACAGAGGAGGGTGCGGCTCAGGTGGCCGAGCTGGCGGAGCGTGCCGGGGCGGTCGTGGTGGGGCCGGGGATCGGGCGCAGCGACGGAGCGTTTGCGTTCGCCCGCTCTGTTGCTCGCGAGGTCGGGGCGCCGCTGGTGATCGACGCAGACGCCCTCAATGCGCACGCTGAGCGGCTCGAGGCGTTACGCGAGCGCCGCGCTCCAACCGTTCTGACGCCGCACGCCGGCGAGCTCGGCCGCCTCCTCGGTCGCGATAGCGCGGAGATCGCCGCCCACCGCATCGACTCTGCGCGTGAGGCCGCGGAGCGGAGCGGCGCGATCGTGGTGTTGAAGGGCGACGATTCGCTGGTCGCACATCCGGGCGGGCCGGTTGCGATAAGCCCCGGTGCAAGCCCGGCGCTCGCGACCGCCGGTACGGGCGATGTGCTCTCCGGTGTGATCGCGACGCTCTTCGCAAAGCGGGTCGAGCCGTTTGCAGCGGTCTGCGCGGGAGTGCTGGTGCACGCGCACGCGGGCATCGAGGCCGCCGCTCGGCTCGGAGCCGACCACGTGGTCGCGGGCGACGCGATCGAGTCGATTCCGGCTGCGTTCGCAGGGCTGCGTACCGAGGCGGGGAAGTCCTAGACATGGCGCGCCACGCCCCGGAGCGGGCGCTTGCCCGCGTGGACCTCGGCGCCGTGGAGCGAAACTGCGCGCAGCTACAGTCGCTGCTCGGCGGGCGCGCGCGGCTGTGCGCGGTCGTGAAGGCCGACGGCTACGGGCACGGAGCGAATTGGGTTGCCAAGGCGGCGCTCGCCGGCGGCGCCGACTGGCTCGCGGTGGCCACGGCCGACGAGGCCGCCGAGCTCCGCCACCACGGTGTCGACTCACGCATCCTGGTGATGGGTGCGCTCACGCCCGAGGACGCGCGCACCGCGATCGAGGCGGTGGCCGACGTGGTGGTGTGGCGTGAGGGCTTCGTGCCGGTGCTGGCCGAGCGCCTCCCGGACGGCGCGGCGCCGGCTCGCGTGCACGTGAAGCTCGACACCGGCATGGGGCGGCTCGGCGCGACGACGGTCGACGAGGCGCTCGCTGTGGCCGACCTCGTGGCCGCGGAGCCCCGGCTCGAGCTCGCGGGCGCGATGACGCACTTCGCGACCGCCGACGAGGATGGCGACGACTTCTTCGGCGCGCAGCTCGAACGCTTCAACGAGTTTGCCGCGACGGCGCGCAGCCGCCACCCCGGCATCCTCGTGCACGCGGCCAACAGCGCCGCAACGTTCCGCGACCCCGCCGCGCACTTCGACATGGTGCGCTGTGGCATCGCCGTCTACGGCCTCGACCCGTTCCAGGGCGACCCCGCCGAGCGCGGGCTCGAGCCGGCGCTCTCGCTTACCTCCTACGTGGCGCGAGTGCAGCGCTTCGAGCCGGGCGAGACGGCGGGCTACGGCCGGCGCTGGACAGCCGAGTCGCCAACGCTCGTCGCGACTCTGCCGATCGGGTACGGCGACGGATGGCGGCGCAACCTCTCAAACAACTGCGAGGTGCTGATCCGCGGGCGGCGCTACCCGCTCGTGGGCACGGTGAGCATGGACAACATCACCGTCGAGCTCGGCCCCGACAGCGATGTGGAGGTCGGGCACGAGGCCGTGCTGATCGGCCGGCAGGGCGGCGAGCGCATCCGCGCGGAGGAGGTCGCGCAGCGGCTCGGCACGATCAACTACGAGGTCACCTGCGGGCTCACGCAGCGCGTGAAGCGCCACTGGCACGCGAGGGACGAGGACGCGTGACGCTCGAGTCGCAGCAGCCGGTGCGGGAGGTCCGCGCCGCTCTCGAGGACGCCCCGGAGCGGATCTGGATCGTGGGCGGCACGATTCGCGACGACCTGCTCGGCCGCTCGGTTACCGACGTCGACCTCGCCGTGGAGGGCGATCCTCAGGCGGTAGCGCGCAGGGTGGCCGACGCGGCGGGCGGAGCGCTGTTCGCGCTGTCGGACGAGTTCGGCTCCTGGCGCTCGATCGCGCCGGACCGCTCGTGGCTATGCGATGTCTCGCCGCTCCAGGGCGCGACGATCGAGGACGACCTCGCCCATCGGGACTTCACCGTCAACGCGATGGCCGTTCCGCTGGCCGGCGGCGAGATCCTCGACCCGCACGGCGGGCGCTCCGATCTCGACGCCGGAGTGCTGCGCGTGCTCGGGCCGCAGGCGTACGAGGCGGATCCGCTGCGGGCGCTCAGGGCGGCGCGCTTGGCGACCGAGCTGCCGCTGAAGCTCGACGTGGAAACGGCTCGGCTAACGCGCCAGGCGGCGCCGCGGCTGGCTGATGTCTCTGCGGAGCGCGTGTTCGCCGAGCTTCGCCGCATCGTGATCGCCGAGCGCGTGCTCGAGGGCATCGCGCTCGCCGAGGACCTCGAGCTGGTGCCGATCGTGCTGCCTGAGCTCACGGCACTGCACGGCGTTGAGCAGAGCCATTTCCACCACCTGGACGTTCACGATCACACGCTCGAGGTGCTGCGCCAGCAGGTCTGGCTCGAGGACGCGCTTGGCGAGGTGTTCCCGGAGGACGCCGAACGGGTTCAGGCCGCACTCGACGAGCCGCTCGCGAACGAGCTCACGCGCGGCCAGGCGTTGCGCTTCGCCGCGCTGCTGCACGACGTCGGGAAGCCGGCCACGCGCGGCGAGCTGCCGGACGGCCGCGTGAGCTTCATCGGGCACGATCGCGTCGGCGCCGAGATGGTCCGGCAGATATTCCGGCGCCTGCGCGCTAGCGAGCGGCTCAGCCAGTTCGTGGCCGCGAACACGCGCCACCATCTGGTGCTCGGCTTCCTCGTGCACGAGCGCCCGCTGTCGCGGCGCGCCGTCTACCGCTACCTCACCACGACCGAGCCAGTCGAGGTGGAGGTGACGCTGCTCTCATGCGCGGACCGCCTCGCCACGCGCGGCAAGAACGCGGAGCCGGCGATCAAAGCGCATCTCGACCTGGCGCGTGAGGTGATGCACGACGCGCTCGCCTGGCGCGAGGGCGGACCGCCGGAGCTGCCGCTGCGCGGGGACGAGCTCGCGGCGGAGGTCGGGATCGCGCCCGGACCTGAGTTGGGAGAGCTGCTCGCGCTCCTGCGAGAGGCGCGCTTCGCCGGCGAGGCGGGCACGAGAGAGGAAGCTGTCGAGCTCGCCCGCTCGCTGCGCCAGAATTCCGCCACATGATCGTCGACACCGCTGTTTACGAGAACGGCCGTCGGCGCGAGGGCGAGGTGCCGCTCGAGAAGGCGTACGACTCGGCGCTCGAGCCGGGAGCGTTCGTATGGATCGGGCTCGCGCACCCGACGGCCCGGGAGTTCGACGCCGTCGCGCGCGAGTTCAACCTGCACGAGCTGGCCGTCGAGGACGCGGTGAAGGCGCACCAGCGCCCCAAGATCGAGCAGTACGACGACGTCGTACTGATCGTGCTGAAGAGCGCCCGTTACGACGACGCGGCGGAGACGATCGAGATCGGCGAGCTCCTCGTGTTCGCCGGCGAGTCGTTCGTGATCTCGGTGCGCCACGGCGAGGGCAGTCCGCTGTCCGACGTACGGGAGCGGCTCGAGCACAATGAGGAGCTCTTGCGCTGCGGACCTGCCGCGGTGGTGCACGCGATCGTGGACAAAGTGGTGGACGACTACAGCCCGATCGCGGACTCCCTCGAGGAGGACATCGACCAGGTCGAACAGGAGGTGTTCTCGGAGGACCGGACGAACCCCGCCGAGCGCATCTACAAGCTCAAGCGCGAGGTGCTGAAGTTCCACCGTGCCACGGCCCCGCTGATGACAGCGCTCGAGGGCGTAGTTGGCGGAGCGATCGAGATCCCGGAGCCGCTCAGCGAGTACTTCCGCGACGTGCTCGACCACGCTCAACGCGTGAACGACCGGGTCGAGGCCTTCGACGATCTGCTCACGAGCGCACTCGACGCGAACCTCACGCAGGTGAGCGTTCGCCAGAACGACGACATGCGCAAGATCTCGGCCTGGGTGGCGATCGCCGCCGTTCCGACCGTCGTCGGCGCGATCTACGGAATGAACTTCGAGCACATGCCCGAGCTCAAATGGGAGCTCGGCTATCCGGCGGCGCTCTTGGTGATGCTCGTCATCGCCGCGCTGCTGTACCGGCAGTTCAGGAAGGCCGGCTGGCTGTAGGCTGCCCGGCCATGCCTGACGACTGCATCTTCTGCAAGATCCTGGAGGGTGAGCTGCCGAGCGCCCGCATCTACGAGGACGAGCACACGATCGCGTTCCTCGACATCAACCCGTGGACGCGCGGGCACTCGCTCGTGGTGCCGCGCAACCACTCGCGCGACCTGCTCGACGCAAGCGACGAGGACCTGGCGCACGTGATCGCGGCATCCAAGCGGGTGGCCGGCCTCCTGCGGGACAAGCTCAGCGCTGACGGGATCAACCTCCTCAACTCCTGCGGCGAGGCCGCGTGGCAGACGGTGTTTCACCTGCACATGCACGTGATCCCGCGCTACGTCGACGATCCGCTCAGGCTGCCGGGCCGGCCCCAGCAGACGGATCCAGAGGAGCTCGCGGAGCTCGCCGAGGAAATCCGTGCCTAGCGCGCGCTTCGAGCGCGCGGGCGACGTGGGCGTGGTCGTGATCGACCAGCCGCCGCTCAACCTGTTCGGCGAGGAGATGTTCCGTGACCTCGGCGCTGCGGTGGCGCAGGCCGAGGACTCAGACATCCGCGGCCTTCTGATCAGGGCCGAGGGCGAGTACTTCACCGGCGGGGTGGACGTCCACGTGTTCGACGACAAGACACCCGAGCAGATGACCGAGGCGTTCGAGGAGTGGGTGGGCCTGGTCCAGCGGCTCGAGGACATGCCCATCCCCACGATGAGCTCAGTGCAGGGGCTCTGCCTGACCGCCGGCCTCGAGCTGTCGCTCGGATGTGACCTGATCTTCGCCTCGGAGTCGGCGCGCTTCGGGCTCGTGGAGGCGGTGGTCGGCCTCACGCCCGCGATGGGAGGCACGCAACGCATGGCGGAGCGCGCCGGACCCGCCCGTGCACGCGAGTTCGTGATGAGCGGCGATCTCTACCCAGCGGCGACGCTCGAGGACTGGAACGTGGTGAATCGCGTCGTGCCGGGCCACCGGCTCGAGCACGAGTCGCTGGAGTTCATGCAGCGCCTCGCGGCCGGGCCGACGAAGGCCCACGCCGCGACGAAGGCGATGGTGCGGGCGTTCCTCGAGCACGGTGCGCGCGGCGCGGACGAGCGCATCGGCACGATCGCGTCGCCGCTGTTCGACACCGCGGACCTCAAGCGGGCCGTGAAGATGTTCCTCGCCGAGGGACCCGGCAAGGCGAAATTCGACGGCACCTGACCGACGCCAAAACGCTCGCGAAATCGCGGGGGTCGGTGATACGTTCGCACCGTAGGGCGATCTATCGAAGAGGGGCTAGGCATGCCGACGGGTACGGTCAAGTGGTTCAACGACGAAAAGGGCTTCGGGTTCATCACACCCGACGAGGGCGACAACGACCTGTTCGTCCACCACACCGGAATCGACGCTCAGGGCTTCCGTACGCTCGAGCAGAACGCGAAGGTCTCCTACGAGGAGGAGCAGGGCGACAAGGGCCCGAAGGCTGTGAACGTCCGGCCGGCATGACCTGCCGCCAGCCCGCCTTCTAGACTGAGGTCCCTTGGCGAAGGAAGAAAAGATCGAGATGGAGGGCGAGGTCGTCGAGGCCTTGCCCAACACGATGTTCCGAGTGAAGCTCGACAACGAGCACGAGGTGCTCGGGCACATCTCGGGGAAGATGCGGCGTCACTACATCCGCATCCTCCCCGGGGACCGGGTCAAGATCGAGCTCAGCCCGTACGACCTAGACCGCGGTCGGATCACGTATCGATACAAGTAGCTCCGCTCGATCTCGACTCGAGCGCGGGCGCTGCAAAGCGTCGGCTGGCTGCGTCATCGGCAGACTCGTGTGCAGAGCACACTTCGCTTGCCATCCTCGTTTTTCGCGCCCGTTCCCGGGCTCGATTTACTAGGGTCCTGGCCGCACGTCGCGAATACCGCACCAATCCTGCGGTGCGCGTGTTCGTTTTTCTCGTGACTTTCAAGCGACTCGTTCCCGTTATTGCTGCTCTCGGCGTGCTCGCCGTGGCCGCGCCCGCGTCCGCGTCGGTGTCGGAGGTCGGTGGGCGGCTGCCCAAGGTTCCGGCGTCGTGCCCGGACGCGTGTCAGGCGATCGGGAAGGTGAGCGGGTTCCAGGCTCAGGTCGGGACCGTGAAGCACCCGTACACGATGCGGCGCGCCGGCAAGATCGTCGCGTTCTCGATCACGCTCGGGAGCCCGAAGGCCGACCAGATCGACTTCTTCACCAAGCTCTTCGGCGGCAAGCCGCAGGCGCGCCTGATCATCCTGCGCCAGCCGCGGCACTCGAAGAAGTACCTCGAGACCGGCATGAGCGACCTGTTCGATCTCGAGGACTACTTCGGCTCGACGCCCACCTTCGCGCTCAAGCAGCCGCTGACCGTGAGGCCGGGCTACATCGTGGCGATCTCGGTGCCCACGTGGGCGCCGGCGTTCTCGGGCACACTCGGGAACGACCAAATCTGGCGCTCGTCGCGCGATCCCGCCAAATGCGACGACGTGCAGCAGGACGCCGCCCAGGACGTGCTCGGGAGCCAGCGCACCTACGGGTGCCTGTACCGCAAGGCGCGTCTGCTCTATACGGCCACGTTCGTGCCGGATCCGAAGAAGACCACCCCGCAGAAGAACTAGCGCCTGACTGCTGGCGCCTACGCGCCAGCCGCCTGAGGGCTGGGAATTTCACCCGGGACGGGGGATTTGCGCCGCATCGGCAGAGCGGTACTATCGCGATGATGACCGCCGAGGGGTGGATCTTCATGGTGGGCTTCCGGGTGTTCGACGTCGGGCTGCTCGTGCTCTGGCTCGTGTGGTTCTTCCGCCTCCGGGAGGACGAGGACAGCGACGACGACGGCGGTAACGGCGGTGGCGGACCGCAGCCCGAGCGCCCCACCGGCCCCGGCGGCGGGGGTCTCTCACTCCCGCTCGGCCGCTTCTCGCCGGGCGCTCGAAGGCGCGACGGTCATAACCCCACGCACGGCCCGCGCCGCGGTCGTGGGGGTGAGCCGGTCATGCCGAGCGTCGTGCCTCGGATCAGGCGACCGGAGCTGCCTGTGCCCGTTCACCGCCGCGGCGCTACGACGAACTGAGCGCGCGATTCGACCCGGTGGCGAACCGGGCCGGGTGAATTTCCGACACGCGTCGATGTCACGCCGCGCGGCTTCCCACGAGCATTGCTGTCATGGCACCGCGGGCGCCGCAGATCGTCGCGTTCGGCGGCGGGGGGTTCTCGATGGAGCGCGGCAATACCCTGCTCGACGATTACGTGCTCTCGCTCGCGGATTCGGAGCGGCCGCGGATCTGCTTTCTGCCGACCGCGAGCGGTGACGCGGACCACTACATAGTCCGCTTCTACCGGGCCTTCTCCCCATCGCGCTGCGAGCCGTCGCACGTTTCGCTGTTCCGGCGCGAGGGAGGCGCCTCGGACATGCATGAGCATCTGCTCACGCGCGACGTGATCTACGTGGGAGGCGGGAGCGTCACGAGCTTGATCGGCGCGTGGTGCGCACATGGCCTCGACGTGACGCTCCGCCGCGCGTGGGAGCGCGGGGTGATCCTGTGCGGGCTGAGCGCAGGGTCGCTGTGCTGGTTCGAGGAGGGCGTGAGCGCGTTCCACGGGCCGCCCCGGCACGTGCGCGGCCTCGGCCTGCTGCCCTGGAGCAACTGCGTGCACTTCGACGGCGAGCCGGCGCGTGAACAGGTCTACCGCGAGCTCCTCGCGGACGGCATGCGCTCCGGCTACGCCGCTGAGGACGGCGCGGCGCTCCACTTCATTGGCACGCGCCTCTCGAAAGTGGTGAGCTCGCGCGCGTCCGCCCGCGCCTACCGCATGCGACGTGTCGGCGCGCGCGTCGAGCGTCGAGCGCTTACCGCGGAGTACCTCGGCTCGCTCCCGGCCGCTCTTGTGGCGGCCGCCTGATGGGGCGGAACTGGAAGCGCGGCGAGCGCAGGCTCATCTTTGCGATGGGCGGAGGCGGCTTCAGCAGCTCTCACGGCGACCCCGCTCTCGACCGCTACGTGCTCGAGGTCGCAGAGGCGGCGTCGCCGCGCATCTGCCTGCTACCCACAGCGAGCGGCGACCCGCAGGAGCAGATCGAGCGCTTCTACCGCGCCTACGGCGAGCTCGCGTGCGAGCCGGATCACGTGTCGCTCTTCCGGCTCGGCGCGAACCCGGTCGACCTCCGCACGCTTCTCCTCGGGCAGGACGTGATCTACGTCGGCGGCGGCAGCATGCTGAACCTGCTCGCGATCTGGCGGGCGCACGGCCTCGACGCCATCCTGCGCGAGGCCTGGGAGCGCGGCGTCCTGCTCTGCGGCATCAGTGCCGGCTCGATGTGCTGGTTCAGCGCCGGCGTGACGAACTCGCGCGGTGCCCCGCGCGCCGTGCGCGGCCTCGGTTTCCTTCCGCCTAGCAACTCGGTCCACTACGCCAGCCAGCCGGACCGCCGGCCGTGCTTCCACGAGGCCGTCCGATGCGAGGCGATCCCGCCGGGCTATGGGGTCGACGACGGCGTTGGCCTGCTGTTCGCGGGCACGGAGCTCGTCGAGGCGGTCAGTGCCCGGCCTGACGCCGGTGCCTGGTGGGTCGAGGAGTCACGCGGTGCGTTGGTCCAGACGGCGCTCGAGCCGTTGCTCCTGTCGGCGCCCGAGCCGGAGTCCACGCCGCTCTCGATAGCCGAGTTCCGAGCGCTGCGGAGGCGGATGCCTGCCGGCGGCAACCGCCTGGCGGTCCGGCTCGAGGACTGACTAGGCCGCCCCGCCTAGCAGGCGCCCGGATTCTCCTTGCAGAACTTGTCGAACTTCTGGACGGGGCTGCCCGGGGTGTTCGGCGAGCTGTTGTCGGTCCCAGGCGCATTCGCGCCGCCGTTCGGGGCGGAGGTGCCGCCGTTCTGCGGGGACGGCGTCGACGGCGTCCCCTGGCTGCCCGAGTTGCCGGTGCTGCCACCGGGGCTGGTTCCGCCGGTGCCCGCGGGCGTGGTCTCGGTGGGCGTCGTGTCGGTGTGAGTGTCCTCCACCGTAGGTGTCGGCTCGCCCGGTGACGTCAGCACGGGGGCGGCCGGGACGGTCTCTGCGCTCTTCTCGCCACCCCCGCCGCCGCATCCGGCAACGCCGAGAGCGAGGAGAGCGAGCGCAAGTGCGGTGCGCTCTCGCATGTTGTGGTGGCTCAGCCTTCGGTCGCGGGGAGGCGGCGGCCGCAGTACAGGCAGTCGTTGAGGTCCTTCGGCACGAGCTGCTCCAAAGAGCAGCCGCAGAGCCTGAGGTTCTCGGCTGCCCACGGCAGCTCGCTCCGGGAGGGCGCGAGCGGGGTCAACGCCGCGACCACCTCGAACTCCTCACCGGTTTCGCGGTCCACGTAGACGCTGCCGGGCTCGATCTCCCGGATCACCTCGCGGTCGTTCCGCGCGCGCAGCCTGTACTTCTGGCGCTCGCCCATGAGGCGGGAAACATAGCAGTGCCACCTGTCGCTCCGAGGCCCGAAACGGTGGCTCGGGCGGCACGTGAGACGATATGCCGCTCGTGCGAGTACTCGTGTTCCACGGCTACCTCCTGCGAGGGACGGGCAGCAACATCTACAACGCGAGCCTGGCGGCGGCGCTCGTGAAGCTCGGCCACGAGGTGCACATCCTCTGCCAGGACCGGCACGCGTCGGAGCTCGATTTTGTGGACGCGGTCGGCACCTTCGAGAACGGCTCGCTCAGTTTGGAGACGCTGCGCGAGCCGGTCCGCTGCACCGCCTACCTGCCCGAGATCGGGCGGATCCTGCCGGTCTACGTGGCCGACGAGTACGAGGGCTTCGAGGCGAAGCCCTTCGGCGAGCTCACGGGCGCTGAGCTAGATCACTACCTCGACGCCAACGTGGCGGCGGTGAGGACGGTGGCCGAGGCGGTGAAGCCGGAAGTGGCACTCGCCAACCATGCGGTGATGGGGCCGGCGATACTCGCGCAGGCGCTCGGCGACGAGGTTCCGTACGCGGTGAAGATCCACGGCAGCGCGCTCGAGTACACCGTGCGCCCGGACCCCGAGCGCTTCCTTCCGTACGCGCGCGAGGGGATCGAGCCCGCGAAGGGCGTGCTGGTCGGCTCCCGGCACATGGCCGAGCGGCTCTGGGAGCTCGTGGACGTGGAGAGCCTGCGCGAGAAGACCCGCCTTGGCCCGCCCGGCGTCGACACCGACGCGTTCACACCGCTGCCGCGCCGCGAGGCGGCTGCGCGGGTGAAGGAGCTCTCGGCGAAGCTGAGGCGGGGCGGCGCGCGCTGGGGCGGCGACGCGAACGGCTGGGCGGCGCTTCGAGCGCTCGACCCCGAGCACGAGCCGGTCGTGGCGTACGTGGGCAAGCTGATCGTGTCGAAGGGCGTCGACCTGCTGATCGCCGCCTGGCCGCTCGTGGTCGAGCGCGTACCCAACGCCCGCCTGTGCGTGGTCGGATTCGGCACCTACCGCGGGGCGCTCACGCGCCTGATCGACGCGCTCGCGAACGGCGACCTGGCGGCGGCGCGCGAGATCGCGGCGCGCGGAAGGGAGCTCGAGGGCGGTCCGACGGGCGAGCTGAAGCTGCTTGCGAGCTTCCTCGACAGCCTCGAGGGCGAGCGGCGTGAGCGCTACCTCGGCTTAGCGGCGTACGGAGCCGAGCGCATCCACTTCACCGGAAGGCTCGAGCACGAGGACCTGCCTCTGCTGCTGCCGGCGTGCGAGGCCCAGGTGGTGCCGAGCACATTCCCGGAGGCGTTCGGCATGGTGGTGGTCGAGGGGGCAGCATGCGGCCTGCTGCCGATCGCCGCGGATCACTCCGGTCTCGCCGAGGTGACCGACGAACTCGAGCTCGTGCTGCCGGATGAACTGCGCTCGCTCATGTCGTTCAGGCTCGAGCAGGGATCGGTCGAGGCCATCGCCGAGCGGCTCCTAACGTGGCTGGAGCTCGATCCGAAGGAGCGGCGCCACGCGGGCTGCGCGCTAGCGGATCGCGCGGCCGAGCGCTACGGCTGGGACCACGTCGCGAGCGGGGTCGTCGCGGCCGCGCAGGGGCGGCTCGACGCCCTTCCCAGCACGGAGCCGGCCGGATCGCCTTCACTCCGCCCGAGCGGATAATCTTCCCGCCGACTTGCACCGGATGGGGACAAGGGGGAGGCTCGCGGCCCTGGCCGTCGCGCCCATCGTGATCGTCCTTGCAGTGGGCTGCGGCTCGCGGGACTCGAAGCCGGACCTGGTCAACGGCAAGACGCTGTTCGTGGGCAAGGGCACGTGCGGCAGCTGCCACGCACTCGCCCGCGCGAACACGAAGGGCACACAGGGCCCGAACCTCGACGACGCGTTCGGCACCGATCGGCGTGACGGCATCGGCGAGGACACCATCCAGGGCGTGATCGAGGGCCAGATCGCCCATCCGCGCCGGGGCAGCATCATGCCCGCCGGCCTGGTGAAGGGCGACAACGCACGTGACGTCGCCGCCTACGTGGCGTCCGTCGCGGGCGTGCCGGGCAAGGACTCGGGGGCGCTCGCGAAGGTCGGCCAGCAGCAGGGGGCCGGGAAGACTGCGGTCGAGAAGAGCGGAAAGCTCACGATCCCCGCCGATCCATCGGGCGCGCTCGCCTTCGAGTTCGGCAAGGCGACCGCGAAGCCCGGCAAGGTCACGTTCGAGATGCCGAACCAGTCGCCGGTCGGGCACGACATAGCCATCAAAGGCGATGGCGCGAGCGGCAAGGGGCCGGTCGTGAACAAGGGCGGGACGTCCACCTTCAGCACCACGCTCAAGCCCGGGACCTACGAGTTCTACTGCTCGGTGCCGGGGCACGAGCAGGCAGGCATGAAAGGCACTCTCACGGTGAAGTAGGGCGCCGCGCGCCGCGGCTCTGCGAGCGCTTACAGCGGCGGTAAAGGCGGGTGGTGCCGGGGCCGCCGCCGAGACTGCAGCCTTTTGGGCGCTATAGCAACCAAAAGGCTGCAAAGTTCGCTTCGGCTCGACTCCCTAACTGCCTAACCATCCCACCCGGCGTACCACGAGCGCCGCGAGCTGACCACGGGTCGATAGGCGGAAATGACGCCGCCGTCATCTCCGCTCAGGATCTCTCCACTACCTGCCGATAGAGGGGGAGGCGGGGATCACGTGAGCCCGGAGAATCCGACACTCGTCGAAGACGCGCCCGTCGAGGCAGCCGCGAACGGGAACGGCAACGGCGCCGACCCGAAGGCCTGGACTGGCATCACCGCGCCGAGCGCGCGTGGTCGCTCCGTGCGCCGGATCGGCGAGGTGATCGTGGATCTCGGGTACGCGCCCGCCGAGGTGGTGGAGAAGGCGGTCGCCGAGGCCCGCGAGAGCGGCCAGCCGACCGGCAAGGTTCTCGTAGAGACGGGCGTGCTGACGCCCGACCAGCTCGCCCGCGCGGTCGCAGAGCGCTACGGCCTCGATCACCTCGACCTGCGCATCTTCCGCGTGGACATGGGCGCACTCAACCTGGTGAGCGCGGCCGCCGCCCGCCGCTACGAGGCGATCCCGGTGGCGTTCTCGGACGACAACACGCTGCTCGTGGCGATGGCGGATCCCGCGAACGTGCTCGCAGTCGACGACATCGCGATGATGACCGGCTACGAGGTCCGCCGCGCGGTCACGTCGCGCGAAGACATCGACGCGCTGATCGCGCAGATCAACCGCCTCGACACCGCGGTGGAGGAGACCGAGGACGAGAGCGCCGAGGCGATCGACCTAGGCGACCTGCGCGAGTCGGCCGAGGACGCGCCGATCGTCAAGCTCGTCTACTCGATCATTGCCGACGCCGTTACGCAGGGCGCCTCCGACATCCACTTCGACCCGGAGGGCAAGGACATGCGCGTCCGCTTCCGGGTGGACGGCGTGGTCTCCGACTCGACCACCGTGCCGCGCAGCATGGTCGCGGGCGTGGTGAGCCGCATCAAGATCATGGCCGACCTCAACATCTCGGAGACTCGCCGGCCGCAGGACGGTCGCGTGAGCCTCGTGGTCGAGGGCCGCCAGGTGGACATCCGCGTCGTGACGCTGCCGATCGTGCGCGGCGAGTCCGTCGTGATGCGAATCCTCGACCGCTCGAACGTCGTCATGGACCTCGAGAGCCTCGGCATGGCGGACCACGAGCGCACGGCCTTCGAGGCATCGATCAAGCGCGCGCACGGTTCGGTGCTCGTGACCGGCCCCACTGGCTCCGGCAAGACGACCACGCTCTACGCGGCGCTCACCGCCGTGAACACGCCCGAGAAGACGATGATCACGATCGAGGATCCGGTCGAGTACCAGCTCGACGGGATCAAGCAGGTGCAGGTGAACCCGAAGGTCGGGCTGAGCTTTGCCGCCGGACTCCGCTCGATGCTCCGTGCCGACCCGAACGTGATCATGGTCGGCGAGGTGCGCGACCGCGAGACCGCGCAGATCGCCGTCGAGGCCGCGCTCACGGGCCACCTCGTGCTCTCCACGCTCCACACGAACGACGCCCCGGCTGCCATCACTCGCCTGATCGAGATGGGCATCGAGCCCTTCCTCGTGGCCTCGTCGCTCGACTGTGTCGTGGCCCAGCGCCTGGCCCGCACGCTGTGCGAGTGCCGGCAGCCGGTCGAGCTTTCGGCGGCCAGCCTGAAGGAAGCTGGGTTCAACGCCACGAAGAAGGTCTCCTCGTATGAGCCCGGTGGATGCAATCGCTGCGGCGGCACCGGCTACAAGGGCCGCATCGGCCTCTACGAGGTGATGCCGGTGACACGCGAGATCCGACAGCTCGTGCTCGAGCGCCGCTCGGCCGACGAGATCTCGGAGCTCGCGCGCGAGCAGGGCATGCGCACCCTGCGCGACGACGGGCTCGAGAAGGTCGTGGCGGGCGTCACGTCGATCTCCGAGGTCTCACGAGTGACCGCAGGGTGGACGGACTGAGGAGCGTCATGACCCCCGCGCGACAGAGATATGCGAGTGAGGCTTTGGAGCTCACGCGCGCGACACTTCACCGCGTGGAGGATCGCCTCGAGGACTCGGGCGTGAGTGTCGACGGCGTGGAGCTTCAAGGCGACTTCCCCGACGGCGAGATCGTGGTCTCCTACGACTGCGCCGGCGAGCACTGCGAGTGCCACTACGCGGTCTGGGGACCGCTCAGCGAGTTCGGCGAAGAGAAGCCGCGCTCGCTTGCGCTCGAGATCACCGCTCAGGTCGTGGAGCTCGCCGCCGGCTACGCACCGGCCACCAGCTCGAACAGCTCATCGACGAGCGAGGGACCCGCCGCAACCAAGCCGTGCGGCTCGCCGGGCAGGTCGCGCACCACGCCGCCCGCCTCGCTCACCAGCAAGCGCCCGGCCGCCCAGTCCCAGGGGTTGAGGCCCCGCTCGTAGTAGCCGTCGAGGCGCCCGCAGGCGACGCTTGCAAGGTCGAGGGCCGCCGCACCCGGTCGGCGGATGTCGCGCACGCGCGGGATGATCGTTCGCAGCGCTTCGGCTTGCATCCTCCGCCGCTCCGGCGAATAGCCGAAGCCGGTCGCTATCAGCGCTCGGTCGAGGCTCAATGGCTCGCGCGCTCCGACCGGCGACCCGTCGAGCTCGCAGCCGCCGCCGCGCGAGGCACGCCACACGTGTCCGGTGTAGGGCTCGTGCACGACGCCCACGAGCGCGCCATCCGCATCCTCGAGCGCCACGCTCACGCACCAGGCGGGGAAGCGGTAGAGGTAGTTCGTCGTGCCGTCGAGCGGGTCCACCACCCAGCGGCGGCCGCTCTCGCTCGCGGCCGCCGACCCCTCCTCGCCGAGCATCCCGTCGCCGGGGCGCTCGCGCGAAAGCAGCTCGACGATCGCAGCCTCCGCGGCGCGGTCTGCCTCGGAGACCATGTCGGTGTCGCTCGACTTGCGCTCGACGCCGCGAGCGGGTTCGCCGTAGCGCGCCATCAACTCCCTGCCCGCCACGAGCGCCGCGCGCTCGGCGAGCTCGAGGTCGGCGGCCGGCGCGCTCAGAAGATCGCTCGCAGGATCAGCACGATCGCCACGATCGCGACCACGACGGCGACGGCCCGCAGCAGGAAGCGGAACGCTTCTTCTTCCGACCTGAGCGGATTCAGCACGCCGCGCCCTACAGGATGTAGAGCGAGGTGTACACGAGGATCCACATCAGATCGACGAAGTGCCAGTAGATGCCCGGCACCTCGACGCCCCGGTGCTCCGCGGCGCTGAAGTGGCCGCGGAAGGCGCGGATCGTGGCGAACGCCAAGAGCATCAGGCCGACCGTGACGTGCGCGCCATGCAGGCCGGTGAGCCCGTAGAAGATCGTGCCCTGCGCGCTGTCGGCCGGTGCGAAGCCGACGTGGACGTACTCGTTGATCTGCACCGTGAGGAACGTGAGGCCGAGTAGGAAGGTGGTGGCCAGGCCCGCCTTCATGCCGAAGCGGTTCTCGTTCTTGGCCGACACGAGCGCCCAGTGCATCGTGAAGCTCGAGGACACCAGGATCGCGGTGTTCACGCCGGCGACCACGACCGGGATGTCCATCCCCGCGGCGGGCCAGTCGTCGTGGTTCACGACCCTCAGGAAGAAGTAGGCCGTGAAGAATGCTCCGAAGAGCATTATCTCGGAGATGATGAAGAGGTACATCCCGAGCGTCTGCGCGTCGATACGCGCGGACTGGTTCGCGGCGGGCGGCGCGGGATGCGCGTGCTCGTGAGCGTGATCGGCGGCTACGGAGGCGGATTCCATCAGGCGGTCACCTCGGAGGCCTCTGCTTCGCTCACCACCACGTGCTCCACGGGGAGCGACGTAGCGGCGCGCACGCGCTCGACCAGGTCGGAGCGAAGCCAGCCGGAGCGAGTGGCAGGGAACGTGGAGATCACGATCTCATCGACGGCGTAGAACTGGAGGGCGTTCTGGAT
>DASVXS010000248.1:0-11923 GCA_036392575.1 Thermoleophilaceae bacterium
GTCGGCCGCCGCGGCTGGCCTTCCGGCGGCCGCGACCTCACCCGCCGCTCGCTGCGCGGCAAGCACGGCGCGCTCGAGTGCCGACACGACTCCGGGCGGCGGCGGCTCCTGCCTGGTGCCGACGGCCGCGCGAGCGGCGGCCGTGCGCCGGTAGAGCGCCCTTGCGGCCGCGAGCGCCATGGCGGCGGTCGCGCCGCCCTCCACCGCCCGCAGGCTTCGGCCTCTGTTTCGCCTCGCCGCCATGTGTCGGCGCCCATGATCGTTCACGGAGTGGACGGCTAATCGGCGGGCAGGCCGCGCGACGACCACTCGCTCCACGAGCCGGGGTAGAGCCGGGCCCGGCGGCCCGCCACGTCGGCTGCGAGCACGAGCACGCACGCGGTCACACCGGAGCCGCAGTAGGCGACGAGCTCACTGCTGTCCGGCAGACGCGCATGGATCTCGTCCGGCGCGGGCATCGCGCCGCCCGGCGCCAGCTCCGCGAACGGCACGTTCCGCGCGCCCGGGATGTGCCCGGCCACCGGATCGATCGGCTCGTTCTCGCCGCGGAAGCGCTCGGCCGCGCGGGCATCGACGAGCGCCAGCGACCCGTCGCCGAGCCGGCGCTCGATCTCTACCGCCTCCGCGGTGTCGCCGTCCGGGCCTGGGGATGGCTCGAAGTCGCCTGGCGCGATCACCTCCGTTCCCGCCGTGAGCGGGCCGCCCGCCGCCGTCCAGGCGCCGAGTGCTCCATCGAGAACCGCAACGCGTTCGTGGCCGTGATGGCGGAGCAGCCACCACAGCCTGGCGGCGCCGCCCTCGCCCTGCTCGTCGTAGGCAATCACCGCGCTGTCGCGCGAGATGCCGGCGCGCCGCGCCGACTCCGCGAATCGCTCCGGATCGGGCAGCGGGTGGCGGCCGCCCTCCGGGCCGCCCGGTGGCCCCGCCAGGTGCCGGTTCAGGTCCATGAATGCCGCACCGGGGATGTGCCCCTCGAGGTAGCCGCGTTCGCCCGCTGCCGGATCGGTGAGCGTGAAGCGGCAGTCGACGACGCGCACGCGCGAATCGCGGGCGTGTTCGCGCAGCCACGACGCGCTCACCAGCGGGCCGATGCTCATGGTGGTCATGATTGCGGTTGTGCGCGCGATGGTCCTCGACAACCCCGGCACGCCGCTTCACGAGGCCGACCTTCCGGTGCCCGAGCCCGGGCCGGGCGAGCTGCTCGTGCGCGTGCACGCGTGCGGGGTCTGCCGGACCGACTTGCACATCGTCGACGGGCAGCTTCCGCATCCGAAGCTGCCGCTCGTGGTCGGGCACCAGATCGTCGCGACGGTGGAACAGGCGGGCGACGGCGCCGAGCGGCATCCGGTCGGCACACGCGTGGGGATGCCGTGGCTTTGGTCAGCGGACGGAACGTGCCCGTACTGCCGCAGCGGCCGTGAGAACCTCTGCCCCAACGCCCGCTTCACCGGCTACGACGTGGACGGCGGCTACGCGGAGTACACGGTCGGGCGCGACGACTTCTGCCTCGCACTGCCGGAGGGCTATCCCGACCTGCAGGCCGCGCCGCTGCTCTGCGCCGGGCTGATCGGCTACCGCTCGCTGCGCATGGCGGGCGACGGCGAGCGCCTCGGGCTCTACGGATTCGGCGCGTCGGCACACATCATCTGCCAGGTGGCGGTGCACCAGGGGCGGCGCGTGTTCGCGTTCGTGCGAGAGGGCGACGAGGCGGCCGCGTCGCTGGCGCTCGAGCTCGGTGCCGAGTGGGCGGGCGACTCGATGAAGCCTGGACCCGAGGAGCTCGACGCCGCGATCATCTTCGCGCCGGCCGGCCCGCTCGTGCCGGCGGCGCTCCGGGCGACCGCCCGCGGCGGCATCGTCGTGTGCGCCGGCATCCACATGAGCGACATCCCATCGTTCCCGTACGAGCTGCTGTGGGGCGAGCGTGTGCTGCGCTCGGTCGCGAACCTCACTCGCCAGGACGGCGTGGAGTTCCTCGAGCTTGCGCCGCGCGTGCCAGTGCGCACGACGGTCAACACGTACGAGCTGGAGCGCGCGAACGACGCGCTCGACACGCTGCGCGCGGGCGAGATCCGCGGCGCCGCGGTCTTGACGCTGTCCTAGAGCTACGCCGCGCGCTGCAGCGGCTGCACAGGCTTGCGTGTGCGCGCGTCGTCGCGACGGAAGCGCGCAAGCGACTCAGCGATGGTGCGGTAGGCCGTCGGGCTGACCGCCATGCCGCAGTGGCTCGTCTCGATCTCGACGTGCTCGGCGCACTCCTCGAGGCAGGCCTGCCAGTCGACGATGCCGTCCCTCTTCGAATAGACCGACACGTAGCCGACCTCCTCCGGGAAGGGAGTCGCGAGGTCCTCCCAGAAGCACTCGCAGCACCTGCCGTTGCGGCAGGAGTGCTTGAACAAGCCGCGCGCGCCGAGCGTGCCGAGCAGCCCGACCGCGAGGATCGGCACCGTGACCAGCGGGTGGATCGCGAAGGAGTTCGAGACCGGCGAGCCGAGCGTGACGATGCCCGACACGAGGTCTGGCCTGCGCACGGCGAGCACTCGCGCGATCGTGCCGCCACGGCTCTGGCCGATGAGCGCAACGCGCTGTCCCTGCTTGTCGGCGAGACACTCGACCCGCTCGCTGAGCCGCCGCACGGTCGCCTCCGAGCAGTCAATGTTCGATCGCATCCCAGCGCTCTTCGTGTGGTGGCCGGTGCGCCGCAGCCAGTGGGTCATCACGCCGAGGGAGTCGTCGCCCGCGAGGAAGCCCGGGATCAGCATCACCGGCTGCCCGCCGGCCGGCTTCACGCCCTCGCCCCTGAAGATGGGGTGCCGGGTGAGCTGAGCGAGCTCGAGCCCGACCAGTGCCTCACGCCAGATCGGTGGCTGTCTGAGAAGCGAGGGGGTTCTCATATCGTTGCGATGCCCTTAATGACGCCGGCGTCAAACTTGAATCCGCGCCTGAAGCTATATCCAGCGCGGCGGCTGGAAGCCCGGTTTCCGCTTCGCCACTAGGATCCGCCGCCGTGCGGGCAGCCACGATCCGAGACGAGCAGATCGTCCTGGAGGACCACCCTGATCCTTCGCCGGGCAAGGGCGAGGTCCTCGTTGAGGTGCACGCCGCCGGGGTGAACGGGGCCGACCTGCTCCAGCGGAAGGGCCTCTACCGGGCGCCGCCGGGCTCGCATCAGGACATCCCGGGACTCGAGCTCGCCGGTACGGTCGCGGCGCTCGGGCCAGGTGCCACGCGCTTCAAGGAGGGCGATCGCGTGATGGCGGTGGTCGGAGGCGGTGGCCAGGCTGAGCGCGCGGTCGTGCACGAGCGCCAGCTCATGCCGGTGCCCGAGTCGCTCAGCTGGGCGGAGGCGGGCGGCGTGCCCGAGGTCTTCACCACGGCGCACGACATGCTGTTCACCCAGCTCGGCCTCGGCCCGGGCGAGCGGCTGCTCGTGCATGGGGCCGCCGGCGGCGTGGGCACCGCAGCGGTTCAGCTCGGCCGCGCCACCGGCGCACGCGTGACCGCGACCGTGCGAAACGAGAGCCTGCGCGACGCGGTGGAGGAGCTCGGCGCGGGAGGCGTGATCCCGCCCGAGGTCTTCGGGGAGGCCGGACCGTTCGACGTGATCCTCGAGCTGGTGGGCGCGCCCAACATGCCCGGCAACCTGACGGCGCTCGAGAACCGCGGCCGGATCGGCGTGATCGGGATCGGGGCAGGCGCGAAGGCCGAACTCAACCTCGGCCTCGTGCTCGGCAAGCGCGCGACCGTGTGCGGCTCCACGTTGCGTCCGCGGCCTCTCGAGGAGAAGGCGGACGCCGCGCGCCGGATGGAGCGCCAAGTGCTGCCGCTGTTCGACACCGGCGCGCTCCGCGTGCCGGTCGCGGACACGTTCCCGCTCGACCGGGCGGCCGAGGCCTACGAGCGCTTCGAGGCCGGCGGCAAGCTCGGGAAGATCGTGATCGTTACGCGGTAGCCGCGGCGGCCTGCTCGGCGCCGCTCTCGCGCGCGATGCCGTCGATCGCGGAGCCCAGCTGGTAGCTGATGATGCGCGCGCGGTTGATCTCGCTGCGGGTCCACGGGCGCTCGGTGCGGCTCAGCGCCTCGATCAGCCCAAGCGTCTCGCCGCGGCACACGACCGGGACCATGAGCAGCGCGGCGAAGCCGGTGCGCTGCAGGAGCGCGACCTCGCCGAGGTCTGCGCCCGGGTCGGACACGAGCACCTGCACGGCCTCCTGCGTGGTGAGCACGTGCCTGGTGGAGGGGTAGTTGCTCAGCTTGAAGCGCTCGCCGGCGGGCGCCTGGTCGCCGCCGCAGATCGTCTCGACGGAGTCGTCCTCGGGCAGCCAGCGGGACACGGTCACATCGTCCGAGCCGACCTCGGCGGCGATCAGCTCGAGCAGCTCGCCGAGCTCATCGAGTGAGCCGACCTGCGAGATGCGGGCGCTCACGAACTCGAGGCGCTTGTCGCCGGAGTCCGTCGGGTCGCTGTCGGCGGTCACGTCGGCCTGGCTCTGCAGGCTCCGGCGCAGCAGCGCCTCGGAGACTGCGCTCGACACGGAGGTCCAGTCGTCGGCCGGGCGCGCGAGGGCGTACCCCTGGCCGTAGGTCACGTCGAGGTCGGCGAGCGTCCGCAGCTCTTCCATCGTCTCGATGCCCTCGGCGCACACCGTTGCGCCGGTGCGGCGCGCGAAGCGCACGAACGAGTCGATCAGCGCAACCTTGGCCGGGTCGTCGTTGAGCCCCATCACCAGCGATCGGTCGAGCTTGATCACGTCCGGGTGGACGAGCATCACCTGCTGGAGGCCGGAGTAGCCTGAGCCCGCGTCGTCGACGGCAATCCGCGCGCCGCGGTCGCGCAGCTTCTGCAGCTCGGCGAGCACGGTGTCGATGTCGTCCGCCAGCTCGTGCTCGGTGATCTCGACCACGAGGTTGCTCATGTCCTCCGGCAGCACCTCTTGGATCTCGGGTGTCGCGATGATCGTCGGGCTAACATTGATCGAGAGGAACGTGCCGGCCGGGCGGTTTTGGTGTTCGAGCGCGGCCTCGATGGCCATCGCCTCGAGCTTGGCGCCGAGATTGCATCGGTGCGCCTGCGCGAACCACGCGTCCGGGCCGCGCTGCGGCGGGTGCGGGAAGCGGGCGAGCGCCTCGAAGCCCAGGATCTTGCCCGTGGAGAGAGCGACGAGCGGCTGGAAGAAGGGGACGATCGGCTCCTCGAGCTCGAACAGCGCCTCCACCTCGGCGAGCTCGTCCTCGCCGCGCGGCACGACCACGACCTCGGGGTCGTAACGGCGGCTCTGGTTCTTGCCCTCGCGCTTCGCGAGACGGAGCGCGCCGTTCGCGAACTGCAGCAGCGTGCTCTCGTCGCGGGCGTGATCCGGGTAGCAGGCCACGCCGGCGGAAGAGGTGAGGCGGCGCCCGTTCGGCGAGAGCTCGGCGATCACGCTACGCGCACGCTCGGCGATCGAGTAGGCCACGTCGGGATCGGTGCCCGGCAGGATCAGCGCGAACTCGTCGCCGCCGAGGCGCGAGAGCACGTCGGTCGCGCGCAGCATGTCGCGCAGCTCCTCGGCCACGTTGCGAAGGACCTCGTCGCCCTTCGCGTGGCCGTAGTTGTCGTTGATCGACTCGAAGCGGTCGAGGCCGAGCACCACGAGGCCGACGGAGTTCTGTTCGCGCTGCGCGCGCTTGATCTCGATCCCGAGCGTCTCCTGGAACTGGCGGTTGCTCGCGGCGCCGGTGAGGTAGTCGGTGTTCTCCGCCTTCTCTGCGTTGGCCGTGCTCTCGACCTGCGCCTGCAGGAGGTCGTTGACCCGGCCGGTCACGGCGACGATCTCGGCGGGCCCCTCAACGGCCGCGCGCGCCTCGGTGTCGCCAGCCAGTCCCTTCGCCACGGCATCGGCGAGCGAGCGCAGCGGGGCGGCAAGGCGGCGGTCGAGCAGCGAGGCGATCAGCGGGAAGAACACGAGGAACGCACCCAGTCCGATGCCGAGCGTCTTCACGAGCGCCGAGGTGGTGGCCTTGCCGATGGCGTCGGAGGGGACGCTCACAGTGAGCGTGCCCGGCGGGTTGGTGAGCCTGTACGTGAAGGTCTCGTGGCCGCCCTGCTGCGGCGCGAGGGTAGCGTTCGCACCCTTCTCGCCGAACGCGACGCCCGCGCCGGAAGCGGCGGCCTCGGCGAGCGCGCGGCGGACGGACGCGGGGCCGGGGAGCCGGCGCGACGGCCTCGCGGCCTGCTCGAAGGTGGCGCGGGCGGCCTCGGCGCGTGCAGCCACGCCGTCCTTGGCGGCGTTGCGCGCAGAGAGCGTGCAGGCCAGCCCGACGCACAGCGCCACGAGCGCGATCGCGACGGCGAGCGGAATTAGGACCTGGCTGCGGAGAGACTGCCCAGAAGTTCGCACGATGCGGTTCTTCACCCCGTGGCGGTATCGACATGTGCCGTCCCCCGCTTTAGCCCTGGCTCTGACCACGTGGTCAGAAGGGCTTGACCGCTTCTCCCAACCCGATGTACAAAGCCGTAATGGCAAGCGTTCCGAGCACGGCGGAGACACGGCAGGGCAGGCGCGAGGAGCGCAAGGCCGAGAATCGCGAGAAGCTGCTGGCCGCGGCTCGCAAGGTGTTCGCGGAGAAGGGCGTCGGCGCGGCTACCGCGCGGGACATCGTGCGCGAAACCGACCTCGCGTCCGGCACCTTCTACAACTACTTCCGCGACAAGGACGAGGTTTTCCGGGCGCTGGTGGAGGAGCTCACGGAGAAGGCGCGCGCCGCGGTACGCGCGCAGCGCAAGCAGCCGGGCCGCACGCTCGAGGAGCGCATCGAGGGCGCGTATCGCGCGTACTTCCAGCTGGTGCTCGAGGAGCGGGAGCTGTTCATCATGCTGCGGCGCAACGCGGGCGTGATCTCGCAGTCCGGCACCCAGAATCTGCTCGAGTCGGGCATCGGCGACCTCGTGGAGGACATGGCGGAGTGGGAGGAGGCAGGCGACCTCCCACGCGTCGACCTCGACTACCTCGCCACCGCGATGGTCGGCGCCGCGTTCTACATCGCAGGCCACCTCGTGGAGCGTCAGCCGCCTGACGTGGAGGCGGCTACGAGCTTCTGCGCCCGCCTGTTCGTGGGCGGGATCCGGGCGGTCTCGCCCCCCGCCGAAACGGGCTGAGCCGGCATGCTGATCGCCGGGCGCGCTCTCCTGATTCTGGCGCTCGCGATCGCGGCCTACGGGATCTTCGCGTCGCTGTACGGCACACGCACGCGGAACACGGGCTGGGTGGCCTCGGGCAGACGCTCCATGTACGCGCTCGCGACCACGGTGGCCGTGTGCTTCGGCGTATTGGAGGCTGCGTTCCTGCGTTCGGACTTCTCGTTCGAGCTTGTGGCGACGCACTCGTCAACCACCACTCCGGCGTTTTACCGCGCGACCGCCGCGTGGTCGTCGCAAGAGGGTTCGCTGCTCCTGTGGGTGATGCTCCTCAGCGGATGGTCCAGCCTGATCCTGTTCCTCGCCCAGCGCCGCCTGCGCCGGGTGGCGCCGTACGCGACTGCGGTGCTGCTCGGCCTGGCTGCATTCTTCCTCGGGCTGTTGGTGTTCCTGGCCTCGCCGTTCTCCCGGCTCAGCCCCGCGCCGATCGAGGGGTCAGGCCTCAACCCAATCCTCCAGCACCCGGCGATGATGATCCACCCGCCGATGCTGTATTCGGGGTACACGCTGTTCACGGTGCCCTTCGCGTTCGCCGTCGGCGCGCTCATCACGCGGCGCCTCGGGACGGACTGGATCCGCACCGTCCGTCCGTTCGCCCTAGGCGCTTGGCTCTGCCTCGGCATCGGGATCGTGCTCGGGGCCAGGTGGTCCTATTCCGAGCTCGGCTGGGGCGGCTACTGGGCGTGGGACGGCGTCGAGAACGCCGCGCTGATGCCGTGGCTCACCGGCACGGCGTTCCTCCACTCGCTCATGATTCAGGAACGGCGAGGGATGCTGAAGGTGTGGAACGTCTCGCTCGTGCTTGCCACCGGCGTTCTCGCCGTTCTGGGCACGTTCCTCGTGCGCTCGGGTGTGCTGCAGTCGATCCACGCGTTCGGCGCCTCAACGCTCGGTGTCCCCTTCCTGGTCCTGATCTCGCTCATGGTGGCGGGCTCGATCCTTCTCGTGGTTTCGCGCTCCGCCGGCCTGCGCTCGGAGCACCGCCTCGACTCGCTGATCTCGCGAGAGGCGGTGTTCCTCTTGAACAACCTCGTGCTGGTCGGACTCTGCTTCGTGATCTTCTGGGGCACCTTCTTCCCGCTGATCTCGGAGGCCGTCACGGGGAATCGAGCCTCGGTCGGGCCGCCGTGGTTCGACCGCTACACCGTGCCGCTCGCGCTTCTACTCGTGCTTCTCTCAGGTCTCGGGCCGCTGCTGGCGTGGCGCGGCACGACCCCCGCGAAACTGTGGCGGCTGCTGCGGGTCCCCGTTAGCGCGAGCGCCGTTACGCTGGTGGTGCTGCTCGCGGCTGGGGGAGTGGCGGAAAAGCCCACGTCGCTCCTGATGTTCTGTCTTGCCGCGTTCGTGCTCGCAGTGGTCGCTCAGGAGTTCTGGCGAGGCGCCCGTGCCCGAAGCGCGCTGTCGCAAGAGCCGCTGCCCGTTGCCCTCGTGTCGCTGATCCGCCGGAACCGGCACCGATATGGCGGCTACATCGTGCACGCCGGGATCGCAGTGCTGTTCGTTGGCATCGCCGCTTCGTCGGCGTTCCGGGACGTGCGCGACGTGCGCCTCGCGCCGGGACAGAGCGCGCGCGTCGGCGCGTACGAGGTCACCTACGTCCGGCCCACGGGGAAGATCGACATCGCGTCGAACGGATCGCTCGAAAAGATCCGCCTCGGCGCTCGGCTCGCCGTCCGCCGAAGCGGCAAGGCGACGGCGCTCGAGCCCTCGAAGAGCTTCTTCCCATCGAACGAGGCCTCGCTCGGCGCCGTCTCGCGCTATTTCGAGGGCGAGGCGACAAGCGAGGTGGGCATGCAATCGGGACTGAGGCGCGACGTCTGGACGGTGGTCCAGCCCAGCATCGGCAGAATCGAGTCGATCGCTCGCCGCGGCGACGCCGTCTTCCGCGAGGCGAGTTCGCTGCCTCGTGCCGAGCGCGCGGCAGCCCTCGGTGAGGCGCTCCGCCGCCTCGTGGCAAGCTACGCGAACGAGCCATCGCCGGTCAGTTTCCGGGTGTTGATCTCTCCGCTCGTCGCGTGGATATGGCTCGGCGCCGTCATCGTCTTCACCGGCGGGCTGATGACGATCTGGCCGGCGCCGTCCCGCGCGCGGCGCAGGATCACCGCGTCGCATGCGGCGCGACTCGCTCGGGGGGTCGGTATGGGTGACCCCAAGGCGAGATTGGGGAATTGACTCGGTTTTTCCAGAGTGGTTAGGTCGGGTGTCGCAAGGCCCCCGATTCGAGGAACCTGTGCAGCGTCCGCAAGCCAGGGCCGTTTCGGATCGCCGGACGATCGGTATTGCCGTCGTGGCCGTGCTGCTGTGCCTTGCCGTCACTGACACGGCCGCGGGAGCGACCTTCCGTGCTCCCACTTACTCCAGCCCGATAGCGCTGTCGCGTGACGGCCGCCTGCTCTGGGTCGTGAACCCAGGCGGTGACAACGTGGCTGTGATCAGCACGAGGAGCAACAGGGTGGTCAGCCGGATCGCCGTGGGAGACGAGCCGCAGGGGCTCGCCATCGACCCGAACAACAGGTACGCCTACGTGGCCAACACGGCCGCGGGCACGGTCACGATCATCAGGATCACCAATGCAAACCCGAACCGCTTCAGGGCGAGGGTGGCGAGGGACCTCGGCAGGCGGGGCACGTTCCTCACCGGCGCGGAGCCTTGGAACATCGTCTCTTCTCCCGACGGCAAGCGGATCTTCGTGGCGAACAGCAGCCAGGACACCATCACGGTGATCGACGCCACCCAGAGCCGATCCAGGAGCGGGAGGCTCACCAGCCCGCGCGTGATCGGCGGAGTCGCCCTGCGCGGCAGCGCCTGCAGCCCGAACCCGGACTTCCACTTCCAGCCGCGCGGGATGGCGGTGAGTCTGGACAACAAGAAGCTGTTCGTCACAAGCTTCTTCGCTTTCCAGCGCCCGGGCTTCCGGCAGGTGAACGACCAGGGCCGGCAGGGGATCGTCTGCCGCCTGAGGATCAACACCAGCTCGGACAGGATCAGGTCGTACAGGCCGGCCCAGCGGGTGGGCATCCTGCCTCGGGACTCGGGCTTCACCGTCGACAAGACCGGTGACGGCGTGCCCGACCCGATCGCCGCCTGGCCGAACCAGCTGCAGAGCATCGTGATACGCGGCGGCCAGGCGTATCTGCCGAACATCGCCGCCTCGCCGGAGGGACCGCAGCGCTTCAACAGCTCGACGATGGCGTACGTGAACGTGCTCGACGGAGTCAGGTCGAGGACCCAGACCGATGGCAGCGGGGGTCGTTTCCTCAACCTTCACCTAGGCGCTCGCACACCTGAGCCGGGGAAGAAAAAGCTCTTCTTCGCGAATCCCTGGGCCATCGGCTTCACCAATCAGAAGGGATCCGGCGCCGCGTATGTGGTGTCGGCGGGCTCCGACCTTCTCGTGAAGGTGAACGTGAACGCGAGTGGCGCGCTCAGCTTCACCGGCGGCCCGATGACAACTCGCTACATCGACCTGAACAACCCGGCGGACGGCGCGACCAGCGGGGACAACGCGGGCAAGAACCCGCAGGGCATCGTGATAAACGCCAAGGGCACGCGCGCCTACGTGAACAACTTCGTGTCGCGCAACGTGTCGGTGATCGACACCAGGAACGACAGGGTGATCAGGACGATTCGCGTGGCGCCGCTGCCGCCCGGCGGGTCGATGGAGGAGCTCGTCGCCGTGGGCGCCGAGATGTTCTTCAGCTCGCGTGGCAACTTCAACCGCCCGCCCGGCACGACCGTCTCCACGAGCGAGCGTCTGTCGAGCGACGCCTGGCAGAGCTGCTCGAGCTGCCACTTCAAGGGCCTCACCGACAGCGTGGTCTGGGCGTTCGGTTCGGGACCGCGAAAGTCGCTGCCGCTAAACGCCAGCTTCAACCCACGGAACCGCGCCCAGCAGAAGATGCTCAACTACTCCGCCATCAACGACGAGATCGAGGACTTCGAGGTCAACATCCGCAACGTGTCGGGTCCGGGCCCGCTTGCCGCGGCGCAGCCGTGCAGCGAGCCTGCGCCCGGCCAGCCCGCCACGAGCACCTTCGACCCGAACCACGGACTGATCTTCGGCGACAACGGCGACATCAACCTGGCGCCCTGCATCGTCAACCAGATTCCTGCGAAGGCGAACGCCAACCGCAATCAGTTCACGGTCACGCTCCCCGGCAGCAACACGGCCGTGCCGGCGCTCACCGCCATGAGGGAGTGGGTGAGATTCGCCGTTCGCACGCCGCACGGGCCGTTCACAAACCGCGGGCTGCCCGGCCGGCTCGATCCGGCTGCGGTGCAAGCGGGCCGGGCACTGTTCGCGCAGCAGGGGTGCAGTGGCTGTCACGGCGGAACGCTGTTCTCGAATTCGATCAAGGACTACACCGCGCCGCCACCCCCGGCAGACATCTTCACTGAGCGCATGCCGCCTCCTGTGACGGGCAATCCTGTGGCTGCTCCGTACGTGGCGCGGTTCCTCCGGGACATCGGCTCCTTCAACCTCGGCGTGCCGGGGCAGGGCAACGACCTCGGCGCCAATATCGGCGCCGACGAGAAGGCGGCCGCGGCGTTGGTCAACGGGGTTTCGCAGCCGCCTCAGGACGGCCTGGGCCGCGACTACAACAACGACGGCAAGGGCAACGGCTTCACGATCCCGTCGCTGCTGGGGATCGACCAGCTGCCGCCCTACTACCACAACGGTGCCTGCGAGACGCTCGACTGCGTTGTCTCGAACCAGAAGCACCGGACCGCCCTCGGATCGCAGCC
>DASVXS010000249.1:0-24068 GCA_036392575.1 Thermoleophilaceae bacterium
CACAAGTGGCTGAACGTGCCGTACGACTCGGGGTTCGTCTTCGTGCGCGACTGGAGCGCCCTCCAGCGCACCTTCGGTGAGCGGGGCGATTACCTGCCGCCGCTCGACGACCCAAACCCGAGCTTCGCCTACGTCGCACCGGAGGGCTCGCGCCGCGCCCGCGCGCTCGCAGTGTGGGCGACACTGCGCGCCTACGGCGCGGACGGCTACCGCGGGATGGTGGAGCGACACGCCCACCTCGCGCGCCACCTGGCGCGACTTGTGGACGAGCACCCCGCGCTCGAGCGGGTGGCCGAGGTGACGCTCAACATCGTCTGCTTCCGCGTGAAGCCGGAGGGCGTCCCGGAGGAGCGGCTCGACGGCCTCAATCGTCGCGTCGGGGAAGAACTGCTGGCCGATGGCCGCGTGTTCGCCGGGACGACGATCTACGACGGCAAGGTCTGCTTCCGGCCGGCGATCGTGAACTGGCGCACGCGGGAGAGCGACGTGGAGCTGCTGCTCGATGTCGTACTCGAGCTGAGCGAGCGCCTACAGGCGGCCGCGGTCTAGTTCGGTCGCGCGGTCAGCGCGAACGTGCCGGGTAGCAAGCCGCGGAACGTCGCGACGGCCGGGTTGACGCCTTCCTTCAGCCGGATCGTCAAGGTCACGTGCCCGTCCGCCTGGGTGATCCCGCTCTTGCCGCCGGCCGTCACGCGCGCTCCCTCGAGCGGCCAGCGCCTCCTCCCGAGGCGGTAGCTCGCGCGGAACTCGACCGTCCGCAGACCTTCCCCGATCACACGCGGACCGGTGAGCCTGATCGCATAACGGCCAGCCGGGACCAGTTCGAGCAGCGCGCCCTGGTTGCCAAAGGTCGGAGGGCCTGAGTCGAATGGCAGGATCATCCAGTGGAGCAGGCCGCCCATGTACGGGCCGACATCGAGGCCCTCGGACTCGCCGTTGAAGCGGCGCTCGAACTCGAGCCGGCGCTTGCCGGTCGTCAGGTCCACAGACCAGATCTGAAACGGTCCCGCATCGGATCCGGCCACGAAGAGCCTGCCGTCGTGGAACACCGCTCCCGTGATCCCGCTCGGCGGCACGGCGCGCTTGAGCCGCTTCACTGCCCTGATCGGGGCAGCCGCGGGAGCGGCGTTGGCGGCGGTCACGTCGGCCGTGCGATACGCCAGCAGGTCCTTGCGCGCCGAAGTCCACAGCAGCCTGCCGTCGGGCGAGGGCTCTACCCACATCGCCTTGGGGATCCCCGCCGGGTCGAGCTTCACGTAGTAGCGCCACGCGAGCGTGCTCGGGTCGGCCACGGCGATGGAGCCCGTCCCGCAGGTGTTGCCCCCGTTCGGCGCTCCAGGCGTGTAGCACTCGAGCGGGAGCAGGACGCGGCCACCACCGCTCCGGACGAACCCGATGTCGCCAATGTGGTTGTAACCCTCACGCAGGCGGACGTCCTGCGGAATGATGAGGGTGTTCCCTCTCCGCTGCGTCAGCGCGAGACTGTTCCGGTAGAGCGCGGCGTACGACGCCCCGAGCGCTCCGTCGAAGAACAGGCTCCGGCCGTTGGATGTGATGCCCTGGTTGTAGCCGCCGGGGAAGGGATCGTGGCGAAGCATCGCCCAGCGGCCGGGGTCGCGCGCGAGCGCCGCGGGCGCGACGAGCGCGAGCAGAATTGGCACGGCCAGCAGCGGTGCGAGCCGCTTCACCCGGCGAACCCTAGGATGCCCGCATGACGCTGGAACGCGTGACCGAGAGCGAGCTGCCCGAACTTCTCCCCCTCATGCGCGCCTACTGCGACTTCTACGAGGTGCAGCCGTCCGACGACGCCCTGCTCGCAATGAGCCGCGAGCTGATCGCCGACCCCGAGAAGGAGGGCGTCCAGCTGCTCGCGCGAGACGACGACGGGAATGCCGTCGGCTTCGCCACCATCTTCTGGAGCTGGTCGACCTCGGACGCTGCACGAATCGGAGTGATGAACGACCTGTTCGTCGCGGAGGCGGCGCGCGGCGGCGGCGCCGCCGAAGCGCTCATCCGTGCGTGCGTCGACGAGTGTCGCGCCCGCGGAGCTGGGCGCCTCACGTGGCAGACCGCGCTGGACAACCACCGCGCCCAGGCTGTTTACGACCGAGTCGGCGGCGTCCGCGAGCACTGGGTCGACTACTGGCTCGAAGCGCCCGCCTGAGCTCCCGCGGCCTCGGCCCCGTTGCGATGCGTCAGCGCGTACCGCAGGTTGACGCGCACCATGTGCGCGAGCTGAGAGGGAGCCAACAGCTCCTTCGGGACGATGCGACGGTCGCCGTAGCGCCGCATGTGACGCGCCGCGTCCAGGTCGCGCGTGGCGGCCGAGAACAGCGCGCGCTCGAACAGGTTCATGCGCCGGCCGGTCGAGTAGGTCGATATGGCGCGGTGGTGGGCGGCCAGGCCGGCGGTGTGCCGCTTGCGATACCGCTTCAGCGCGTCGTCGAGGTCGCCCTCGGCGTGTACGGCATCGGCGGTGGCGTCCACAAGCCACGTGGCCGACTGGAACGCGAAGCCGCAGCCCACTCCCCACAGCGGATCGGCGGCAAGCGCCGCGTCGCCGATGAAGGCGATAGCGGGCGCCGACGCTCGTCGCCGCAGGTTGGGCATTTCGAGCTTTCCGATCCAAGGGGTCTCGCGCTCCGCGCCGTCCAGCCGCGGTCCCTCGGGCAGCGAGTCGAACAGACGCCGCACCGTCCCTTCCATGTCGGCCTTGAACTCAGCGAGGCGCTCCTTGTGCATGAAGAGGGCGACCGTCGTGAGCTCGTCGTCAGTGGGAAACGCGTAGGCGACGTCTGGATCCAGCAGGTACATCTGGGCGACGCCGGGGCGACGCATCTTCACTCCGCTGAAGTTCGCGTAGTAGCCGAAGCGGTTGTTGGTCGACACCTTCGCCGGGATGCCCGCGAGTTCGCCGACCTTCGAGTCGCGCCCGTCGGCGCCGACCACGAGCCGGGCCGTGATCTCGCGTGAGGACCCGTCACGTGACTTGGTGCGAACTCCGGCGAACCGAGCTCCGTGCCGGAGCAAGCCGTCGGCGCTCTCGCCGAGCAGCAGGCGCACTCCCTCGGTCTCGGATGCGATCCGGCGGAGCAGCGGGTCGAGCTTCGCCCGGCGCAGGTTGTAGGCCCGCGGCTCGTCATCCTCAGCTGGAACGACCCAGCCCCATTTCGTCCAGAGGTCGATGTGGGTTCGCGTCGCCCCCTCCGCCTCCAGGTCCGGGAGGATCCCGAGGCGCTCGATGCCCTCAGCCGCGCTCGGCTGGATGTAGTGCGTGCAGACGCGCTTGAACCGTGCGGGGTCCGTGTGGCTCTCGATGAGCGCCACCCGGGCGCCAGCTCGCCCATACAGGATCGCCGCGGTACAGCCCGCGATGCTCGCACCGACGATTGCGACGTCGTATTCGGGGACGGGGGCCATGCGCTCCGTCCAAGCTAACCGCTCCACCCCTTTTGGGGCAAGCTCCTCGATCAGTCCGTGCGCCAGGCCTGCGAGCGGCCGCCGGAGCGCTTTAGCGGTGTGTTGCAAACGGCGCCGCATGCGGGTAGGACACCGCTGGCTCGTGGATGAGGAGCGCAACGACACCGGTGGTGAGCCGAACGAATCGGAGAAGGAGCGGATCGACCGCGAGCTGATCGAGCTGCTCAACGAGCTGCGCGTCGCGCTTCCCGGCGTGCAGGTGCTGTTCGCCTTCCTGCTGGCGGTGCCCTTTCAGCAGCGCTTCGCGACCGTGACCGCGTTCCAGCGAGATGTGTACTACGGCACCCTTCTCGCCACGACAATCTCGGCGGCGATGCTGATCGCGCCGAGCGCGTACCACCGGCTGAACTTCCGCAGGCAGGACAAGCGGCGCCTCCTGGTGCACTCCAACCGGCTCGCGATTGGTGGCCTGGCGGCGCTTGCCGTGGCCATGTGCTGCGTCGTGTTGCTGATCACCGACTTCCTCTTCAGCACGACCCTCACGATCGTGTCGACGGCGCTCGCGTTCACGCTGTTCGCGGTCCTGTGGGTCGTCATGCCGCTGTGGCGGAGGCGTTAGCCGGGGCGGTTGCCGGGCATCCGAGCCGCGCCGAGCGATTCGCCCTTGCGGATGCGCTCGCGCTGCGGCCCCACGGTGTACTTCGGCTCCGAAGCCGACTTGAAGCCCGCGCGGAAGATGGCCCAGCGCTCGGTGAAGGCACCGGCCAGCAGCAGCCCCGCACCGACCTTCGCGAGGGTCCGGTCGCTCCGCCGCCGGCCACCCTTGGCGAGCAGGCCTGCGCCCGCCGCGGTGGTCGCCGTCGCAAGCTTGGAGAGCGCGCCCGGAAGGCCCTTCTTGTAGGGCTCGCCCTCGAAGCCCGCTGCGTGCTCCATTCCCTGCGCTGCTCCGATCTCGAGCGCCGCGCCGATCACCGCCAGACGCCGCGCCGGCTCGGCGTGCTTGCCGGGTGTCGCTAGCACGGCGGCGGCGCCCGCGCTCGCCGCAGCGCCGCCCGCGAACACGAACGGCAGGAAGTGGCGCGCCTTGTGCCAGGCGGGGACCGCCGTGTTGCCGATCAGCGCTCCCGTGTAGGTAGCGAGCGGCATCCCCGCGAGCGCAGCCACGAGCCTGCCGCTCCGCGCGAGCCCCGGAAAGACGCCGGTCCACGCGTGCGCCGCGGAGACGGTCACGGCGCCGCCGGTGGTGGCGAGGATCCACGAGCCCACGCTCATGGGCGAGGTGATCTTGAACATCCTCAGCATGTTGAGGAAGCGCGCGGGCCTGCCGAGGTCGGAGATGAGCAGCATGGGGCTTACGTGGATCCCGGCGAGCGAGATCGCCCAGGCGCGTCGCGAGAGCTCGTTGTTGCCCTGCAGGTGAGCCATGTACGCGAGGCCCGCGCTCGCGCCCGCCATTCCTCCGACGAAGAAGTAGATCGGTATCTCCCACGTCCAGACCGGCTCCTGGATGACGGGCTGGTCGTAGTAGCTGCGCGGCTCAGCCTCCGGGACCATCGCGCGCTCGCCCTTGCCGTTGCGCCGCGGACGGGTTTCGAGCGTGGCGCTCGGCACCTCCGGTCGCGTGCTCACCGCCGCCCTCCGATGCACGCCGCCGCGATGCCCACGGCGAGCGCCACCGCCGCCGCGCCGGTCGATGCCCAGATGCCAGGGAGATCGCGGGTGGTGACGACGGGGTCCGGCGGCAGGCCGTACACCTCGGGCTCGTCGAGCAGCAGGAAGAACGCCCCGAAGCCACCCACGCCGTCGTCGGGATGCGCGCCGTACAGTCGCGCGGATGTCTGGCCCGCGTCCTGCATCTCCTGGAGCCGCGCCTCCGCGCGCTCGTGCAGCTCAGTCAGCTCGCCGTACTGGATGGAGTTCGTGGGGCATGCCTGCGCGCAGGCCGGCTCCTTGTCGTCGCGCAGCCGGTCGTAGCAGAGCGTGCACTTCCACACGCGGCCGTCCGGCTTGCGCTTCGAGAGCACTCCGAACGGGCACGCGGGAACGCAGTAGCCGCAGCCGTTGCAGATGTCCGCCTGCACCACCACGGTGCCGTACTCGGTGCGGAAGAGAGCGCCGGTCGGGCACACGTCGAGGCAGGCGGCGTGCGAGCAGTGCTTGCAGACGTCGGAAGCCATCAGCCAGCGGAGGCCCTCGCCCTCCTGGAGCGTGTCGAGCCCCGAGTCCTCCTCGAGCTCGCGACGGGCGGCGATCTGCACGAGTGACTCCGTGGCAGTGTCGCCGTCGAGCGCCGCCGGCAGCCGCTGCTCGATGAAAGCGACATGACGCCAGTTGTCCGCGTCCAGATGGAGTGTGTTGTCGTACGACTTGCCGGTGAAGCCCTTGAAATCCTCCGGCACGTGGTTCCACTCCTTGCACGCGACCTCACACGCCTTGCAGCCGATGCAGATCGACGTGTCGGTGAAGAAGCCCATGCGCGGCTTCGCCATCTCGCCGTAGGTGTCCGGCCAGGCGCCGGCGTCGAGCGTGAGCAGCTTGGCGTTGGAGCTCACTCGCCCACCACCTTCACTCCGGCGCGGCGCTTGTAGTCCTCGACCAGCCGGAGCACGTCGGGGCCCCGTGGCCTCCGGCCGGGAAGGATGTCACAGGTGGCGGCCTTCACCTCCTGGATGTGCACGTTCGGGTCAAGAACGAGCGGGAACAGGTCGTTCGCCGTGTCGCCCTTCACGATGCCGCCGGGACCCCAGTGGTAGGGCAAGCCGACCTGGTGGATCGTCCGACCTTCGACTCGAAGTGGCTTGACGCGGTCCGTCACGTTGGCGCGTGCCTCGATCGCCGTCCTGCTGGTGACGATCGTGGCCCAGTCACCGTGCTCGATGCCACGCTCCGCGGCGAGCTCGGGGCTGATCTCACAGAACAGCTCGGGCTGCAGCTGCGAGAGGATCGGCACGGTGCGGCTCATCCCGCCGGCGGTGTGGTGCTCGGTGAGCCGGTATGTGGTGACGACGTAGGGGAAGACGTCCCAGCCCGGCTCGGGGTCGGTGGGGTTGTAGGGGTTCTCGGGGCGGTTGAAGCGCTGCCGCAGCGGGTTCTGCTGCTGCGTGTACAGCGGGTTGGTGGCCGGCGACTCGTGCGGCTCGTAGTGCGTGGGCATGGGCCCGTCCATCAGACCCGCCGGCGCGTACAGCCAGCCGCGGCCATCGGCCTGGATGATGAAGGGCGAGTCGCCGCGCAGCGCGTCGAGGCCGATGTCGTTCTTCTTCGGCTGGTAGTCGGGCGGCTTGTCCGGAACGAAGTCGGGATCGTCGTAGCCGGTCCACTTCTGCTGCTCCTCGTCCCACCAGACGTACTTCTTGCGCTCCGACCAGGGCTTCCCGCTCGGGTCCGCGGAGGCACGGTTGTAGATGATGTGGCGGTTCGCCGGCCAGGCCCAGCCCCACTCGGGCGCAACCCAGTTCTGCTCGGTGTGCGGCTTCTTGCGAGCCGCCTGGTTCACCCCGCCCTTGTAGACGCCCGCGTGGATCCACGACCCGCAGCTCGTGGAGCCGTCGTTCTTCAAGTCCTGGTACTTCTCGACGAAGCTGCCGTCGGCGTGGCGGCCGCCGATCTCCTGGAGCACCTCTTGGGCGTCCGGCTCGTCGTGCGGCCCCTGCGTCGTGTAGTTCCACGTGAGGTTGAGGAGCGCGCGGTCGCGCGGCTCTGTCGAGCCGGCGAGCTTGCGCCGCACGCGCCTGCCGAGGTCGAAGGTCCACTGCAGCTCCGAGCGTGCGTCGCCCTCCGGCTCGACCGCCTTCCAGTGCCACTGGAGCAGCCGCTGGGTGTTCGTGAACGAGCCATCCTTCTCGGTGTGCGAGGCAGCCGGCATGAAGAAGACCTCGGTGCCGATCTCCTCCGTCTTCAGCTCGCCTGTCTCGATCTCGCGGCTGTCCTTCCAGAACGTCGCCGTCTCGATCAGCTGCACGTCGCGCACAACGAGCCATTCGAGGTTTGCGAGCGCGAAGCGCTGCATGCGCCCGTTGGCCGAGCCCACCACCGGGTTCTCGCCCACGACGAAGAAGCCCGGGCACTTGCCGTCGAGCATCCTGTTGATCGCCGCGTAGTGAGAGTGGTCGGCGTCGATCCGCGGGAGCAGCCCGAAGCAGAAGTCGTTCTCCCCCGTTGCGGCATCGCCGAACCAAGCCTTCAGGAGGCTGACGGCGTAGTTCCGCATGTCTCCCCAGGCGCCCGTCCTCGGCGATGTGTTCCCGACCCACGTGTCGAGGTCGGGGCCCGCCTGCGGGTGGGGCATCGGAAGGTACCCGGGCAGGATGTTGAACAGGGTCGGGATGTCGGTCGACCCCTGGATGTTCGCGTGGCCGCGCAGCGCGAGGATGCCGCCGCCCGGGCGCCCGATGTTGCCCAGCAGCAGCTGGATGATCCCGGCGGTGCGGATGTACTGAACCCCGACGGTGTGCTGCGTCCAGCCGACCGCGTAGCAGAAGGCCCCGGTCCTCTCCCGGCCCGAGTTCTGGCAGAGCGTCTCGGCGACTTGGAGGAACGTCTCCTTGGGGATTCCGCAGACCTCCTCGACGAGCTCGGGCGTGTAGCGGCTGTAGTGACGCTTGAGGATCTGGAACACGCAGCGCGGGTGCTGCATGGTCTCGTCCTCTTTGGGCGGCCTGCCGCGATCGAGCTTCATGCCGTGGGCGCCGTGTGCCTGCTCGCCGGAGACGGCGGCGCCCTGCTCCTTGTGCCCGCCGGCGGTGTGTTCCTCGGTCCCCGCGTACGACCAGGTGGATATGTCGTACTGGCCGGTCTCCGGATCCCAACCGGAGAAGAAGCCGTCGAGGTCCTCGGTGTCCCTGAAGCCCTCATCGACGATCGTGGTCGCGTTCGTGTAGTGCTTGACGTACTCGTCGAACCAGCGCTCGTTCTCGATGATGTAGTTGACGATTCCGCCGAGGAACGCGATATCGGTGCCCGCCCGGATCGGCACGTGCAGGTCCGCCATCGCGCTCGTGCGCGTGAACCGCGGGTCCACGTGGATCACCTTCGCGCCGCGCTGCTTGGCCTCCATCACCCACTGGAACCCGACCGGGTGGCACTCGGCCATGTTCGAGCCCTGGATGACGATCACATCCGAGTTCTGGAGGTCCTGCTGGAAGGTGGTCGCGCCGCCTCTACCGAACGAGGTGCCCAGACCGGGCACCGTGGAGCTGTGTCATATGCGCGCCTGGTTCTCGATCTGAACGGCGCCCAACGCTGTGAACAGCTTCTTGATGAGGTAGTTCTCCTCACTGTCGAGCGTCGCGCCCCCGAGCCAGGCGATGCCGCGGGTGCGGTTGAGCGGGCGGCCTTCGTCGTCCTCCGACTCCCACGTCTTCTCGCGCGTCGCGATCACGCGGTCCGTGATCATCTCCATCGCCTGGTCGAGCGGGATCTCCTGCCAATCCGTGGCGTACGGCGCGCGGTAGAGCACCTTCTTCGCGCGCGTGGCGCTGTTCACGTACTGCTCGGAGGCGGCGCCCTTCGGACACAGACGGCCACGCGAGATCGGGCTGTCGGGGTCGCCCTCGATCTGGGTGACCTTGCCGTCCTGCACGTAGACCTTCTGGCCGCAGCCGACCGCGCAATAAGGGCAGACCGACTGGACGACCTTGTCGGCGGTCTGCGTCCGGGGCACGAGGCGTGCCGAGTGCCTCGACTGGGCGGCGCGGCCCAGTCCGAGCGGGTCCTTCAACTGCCGCAGCAGCGGCGGCAGGTGATCGGTCAGCTTTCCGTTGCCCTCTTCCAACGCCCGCCGCCTCGGTACCCCGCGGCGAATGGGCATAAACGAGCCGCGCCTGTCAGCGCCGCAGCAACCGTGCGACCACGTTGCCCGCGATCACGTACACGAGTGCGGCGAGGCCCCAGTTCACCACGATCTCAGTCTTGTGCTTCTCGGGGTTGAACATGTTGTGGAACGGCTGAGTGAGCCAACTCGCCGCATCGTTGATCGCGTTCACGATCGCGTTGTCCTTGTTCGCCTCGAGCACCACGAAGGCGATCCCGATCACGATCACCAGGGCGACCAGGCCCGCCGTGAGCGTGACCAGCCCGGCCAGCGTGTTCAGCGCGCGACGACCGCCGCGGCCCATCGCCGCGGTCATCGCGGCAGTTCTCCCGGGCGCGCCCTCCCGGCCCGCGCCGCCTCCTGCCAGGCGAAGCCTCCGCATCTCCCGCGAGGCTACCCGACGTTTCCCGGGCAGGCGCCGGTTCGGAGACGCGGTTTGCCGGGTAATGCGCCAGCAGACCGGCGCGAGGAACAGGAGGACCCACATGGCGGAAATCAGTCACCAGACAGTCAGGCTGAGCCGCGGCAAACACGCTTTCCCGGCGCAAGGGGTGTGCGTCATGGAGCTCGCCTCGATGCTGGCGGGCGAGGACTTCTCGGATGCGCCGGAGTGCGTCTCCCCGGTCATCGGGGGCTTCCTGCGGACCTACAACGACGGCATCGACGACCGCCTGCGCCAGGACCTCTACGAGTTCGCTGCGAAGGCCGTCGACACTCGCTCGCGGGCGAGCGTGGAGCAGCGCCGCGCGAGTGACTGCATCGCCTGGGCGGCGTCGCTCGCCGGATCGCTGACGCTGCGCTTTCCGGTGTTCGCCTGTACGACCTCACTGAGGGGCTGCGAGGCGGCCGGCGCGTACGCGGCGCGGGCCGCGCTGCGGCAGGGCCCGGCTGCGCATGCCGAGGCGCTCGAGTTCGTGGAGCGGCTGATGGGGCTTTGCGAGGCGGACAAGCGGCCGGCGCCGGCTGCTGAGCGCCCCGTCGCCGCGGTTGCGAGCTAACTGGGCGGCGACATGAATGCGAGCGCGGTCGCCAGCCCGGCCGCGCGCCGCACGCTGGCGATCCGTCGCCCCGGCTGCACTGCGTCGTGCGGCTCCCCCAGGAGCTCGCCGAGACTGCGCCTGCAGCGATCGAGGTCCTCGACCGTCACTGTGAGCCCCCAGAACGAGGCCGGGTGGTCGGCGTCGCGGCCGTCCGGGCCCACCACCTCGAGCAGCGCCTCGCCGAGCCGGTAGAAGCCCTGGCCGATGGGCTGACCGCCGGGCGCGGTCGCTTCGCGCACGCGCCGCAGGTCGAGTCCCGCGCGCTCGAGCGCCGCGAAGGTCCGATCGAGGTCGGGGGTCATCGCCACGACGTGGTCGATCGACAACGCGCCGTTGGGATGCCGACCCGGAGCGGGCACGGGATCGGAGCCATTCGCGATCACGGTGGGCAGCCCGTCGAGCTCCGCCTGCTCGAGCCCGCGAATCGCCCATCGCGCGATGCCGGATCCCGCGTCGGGATCGAAGACCACTCGCACCGAGCCGATCTGCGCGGCGTCGCCGGCGACCGCGAAGCCCAGCGCCTCCCAGCGCTCCGGCGCGTCCGCGATTACCAGCTCCGCCAGATGCGGCGTATTCACGCTTGCCAGCGTAGTCCTGCGGCCAGCCCGTTGCGCCCCGGGCGTTTCCTGTACGGCCTTGGAGGAGGGCCTTCCCCTTCGGGCTCCGTTCGGCTTCGCCTCACTCTTGACGCCCTCCGGGGAAGACCCTGCCTCCCGGCCTACTCGAGCGTCGTCGTTTGCGCGTGGAGCGTCGTCACTCAGGGGCCATAGTTCACCCTGAGCGACGACACCTGCCTTTCGCGCGCACCAGAAGCGCCGGCGCCGGGCAACCCTAAGTGCTCAAACGAGGAAGACGCGCGGCAGCAGGCTCTTGCGCTCCCTCCTGCGCGGGAGCCGCGGCCGGACCGAGCTCTCCGTGTTCGAGCTGGAAGCGCATGCGGCGCAGCATCGTCCTCACGTCGACGCGCTCGGTGCCGAGCGCGGCGGCGGTCGCGCGCGAGTCGAGGCTCGTGTCGTAGGGCACGGGCGCGGGCGGAAGCTGCTCGGGGTCGGGCGGACCGAAGTCGAGCAGCTCGGGGTCGAGCTCTAACTCCTCGGCCGTCAGCCGCGCCAGCGCCGCGCGATCGACCGACTCGCCGCCGCAGCAGTGGAACACCCCCTCTCTTCCGAGCTCGGCCAGTCGCCACAGCGACTCGGCGGCGTCGCTCGCGAGCGTCGGCGTCGCGACGGTGTTGATCTCGGGGCTCTGCCAGACCGTGAATCGCTGCCCGGCGCCGAGCGCCTCGGCGATCGACGCCACGAGGTAGCCGAAGCCCGCGTCCTGACGGCGCGGCGTCTCGGGCCTCGCCCAGTGCACGCCGTTCACGCCGGAGATGCGTGCCACGGCGCCACCCTCAGCGCGCTCGGTCACCACCAGCTCGCTGGCGGCCTTCAGGAAGCCGTACAGGTTGATCGGGTTCGGCGGGGTGTCCTCCGTGGCACCCGACTGGGTGCCGTCGAAGACCCAGTCGGTGGAGACGAGCACCACATGGGCACCGACTGCGTTCGCGGCGTCCACCAGGTTGCGGGTGGCGACCACGTACGACGCCCACGAGTCCCGCCGGTCGGTGTAGAGGCGCCTGAAGTCGTTCAGGATCGCCGCATGCACGATCACGTCCGGGCGCGCGCTGCGCACGCTGCCCGCGACGGCGCTTGCGTCCCTGACGTCCGTGACGGCCCAGTCGTACGGCGCCCCGGCGGGCGGCCGCGACTCCCGCACCGGGCAGAACAGCTCAGCCCCGTGCCGCTCGGTGAACACGCGCGCGATGTTGCTGCCCACGAAACCGGTCGCGCCTGTGAGGTATACGCGCACGGCTATCGGTCGACCTCGTCCAGCGCCACGGGGCGTCCTTCCTCGAGCGACCGCTTGGCCGCGAGCCCGATCACGAGAGGCGCGCGCGCGTCGGCGCCGGTGACCGCCGGGGTTTCACCGGTGCGAACGGCGCCGACGAACGCCTCCCACTCGCGCACGTAGCTCGGCACGTAGCGATCGAGGAAGAAGTAGGGAAGCGGCGCGCCGTGCGCCCCGTCCGCCGTGCGCACGACGCCGGTGTGGCCGGACGGGTTGTCGGAGGCCGCCATCCCGCGCGAGCCGAATACCTCGACCCGCTGATCGAACCCGTAGACGGCCTGGCGGCTGTTGTCGATCGCGGTTAGGCAGCCGTTGTCGTGAACGAGCGTCACGAGCGCGGTGTCCACGTCGCCGGCGTCCGCGATCGCCGGATCGACGCGCACGGCGCCGTGGGCCGAGACCTGGGTCACCTCGCTCGCGGTCACGAAGCGTGCCATGTCGAAGTCATGGATGGTCATGTCGAGGAAGATGCCGCCCGAAGCGCGGATGTAGTCGATCGGCGGCGGCGCGGGGTCGCGACTGGAAATGCGCACGAGATGCGGATCTCCCACGATCCCGTTCGCGACCGCGTCGCGCACCGACTGATGTGCCGGGTCGAAGCGGCGGTTGAACCCGATCTGGAACGGGACGCCCGCGGCGTCCACCGCGGCGAGCGCCCGGTCGACCTCTGCCAGTTCGAGCGAGATCGGCTTCTCGCAGAAGATCGGCTTGCCGGCGTTCGCGGCGGCGACGATGAAGTCCGGGTGCGTGCCGGTGCTCGAGCAGATCGCCACGGCGTCGAGGTCGCGCGAGTCGAGCAGCTCCGCCACGCTCGCGCACGCACGCACGCCGAAATCGCGGCCCGCCGCGCGGGAGGCCTCCTCGTCGGCGTCGTGCACGGCCGCCAGCTCGGCGCCGTCGACCTGGGTGGCCAAGAGCTCCGCGTGCATGCTCCCGATCCGCCCCACGCCGATCACACCGATCCGCAGGGGTGTCTGGGAGTGCTGCCGGGAACTCAGCCTGCGCGGACCGGTCCGCGTCTGTCCGGCGGCCGGCATCAGTCCTGCCTCAGCGAGACGACCGGCTGCCACTGCCCCGTGCGCGCGGACTCGAGCAGCGCCGCCTGCACGCTCACCCACTCGAGCGCCTCGGCGAAGCCGGGCCGATGTGGCCGACCCTCGGCCAGGGAGCGGCAGAACTCGTAGTCCTCGATCACGATCAGGTCTTCGAAGCCGATGCCGTTGGCGCTACCCGGGACGAAGTTGCCGTGGTACGGGAAGCGGTCGCCCCCGAAGACAGTCGTGTAGCCGGTGTGGAGCTCGCCGGACGCGGCGTACACCTGCAGCTCGTTCAGCCGCTCCTGGTTCCATCCCACGGCCCCGCCCGTGCCGTAGACGTCGAACGCCATCTGGCTCTCGGGTCCGACGATCGTCCTGCTCGCCTCGAACGTGCCGCGGGCGCCGTTCTCGAACTCGCACAGCATCGAGGCGTAGTCCTCGTTGGTCACCGCGCCCCGGGGGTCCTCCGGCCGTCCGCGCCCGTAGTGGCTTGCGCCCCCCGCGCCGGGCAGCGGTCGCTCCGGGATGAACGTGGCCACCGAGCCGCACACGCGCGTAACCGGCCCGATCAACATGTGCGCCAGGTCGACGGCGTGGCTCAGCAGGTCGCTGGTGACTCCGTGGCCCGCCTCCTCCGCCAGGAACCGCCACGACAGCAGCCCCATGGGGTCGCTGCCATACATCGAGAAGAAGCGACCGCGGTAGTTCGTGATCTCGCCGAGGCGGCCGGACGAGATCAGCTCGGCGGCATAGCGCACGAGCGGCGCCCAGCGGTAGTTGTAGCCCACGCCGGTGTTCACGCCGGCGTGCCTGGCAATGCGCTCGGCCCGCGCTGTCTGCTCGGGCGTGCCGCCGACCGGCTTCTCGCAGAAGACGTGCTTGCCCGCCTGGGCGGCCGCCTCGATCAGCTCGAGGTGGAGCGAGTTCGGCGCGGCGATGAACACCGCCTCGACGTCGGGGGTGTCGACCACCCGGCGCCAGTCCGCCACACCCTCGCGGTAGCCGAAGGAGCCGACCGCCTCCTCGAGCCGCGCCGGCACGGTGTCGCTGCAGACGACGAGCTCCGGGTCGAACTCACGCTCGGGGAAGAGCGTGCGCACGCGCTGCAGCGAGCGACTGTGGGCCTGGCCGAGCCATCCGAACCCGATCAGGCCCACGCCGATCCGCCTGCGTGCCCGGCCAGGCGGGCCGACCCGGCCCGCCCCGGCCTGGCTGCGCGTCTCCTCGGGAGCGTGCGTCACTGGGTCGTCTGAACTTCGGGCGCGCGCTCGAGCTCATGCGTGAGCTGGTCGAGCTCTGCTCCTCCGGCCATCATCCGCACGAGCTCGTCGCGACTGATCTCGCCGCGCTTCCACGAGCCCTGAAGGTGTCCGCGATTGAGGATGACGAACCGGTCGCCCACCGGGTACGCGTGGTGCGGGTTGTGGCTGATGAAGATCACCCCCACACCCCGGTCTCGCGCCTGCGCGATGTAGCGGAGCACGATCCCCGACTGCTTCACACCGAGCGCCGAGGTCGGCTCGTCGAGGATCAGCACCTTGGCGCCGAAGTAGATCGCGCGCGAGATCGCCACGGCCTGCCGCTCGCCACCGGACAGCGTGCCCACCGGCTGATCCGGGTCACGCACGTCGATGCCCATCTTCTTGAGCTCCTCACGCATGATCCGCTTCGCGCTGTTCACGTCCAGGAACCCGAACGGCCCGATCTTCTTCTCGGGCTCCGAGCCGAGGAAGAAGTTCCGCCAGATCGACATGAGCGGGACGGTCGCAAGGTCTTGGAAGACGGTCGCGATGCCGCGCTCGCGCGCATCGCGAGGCGAGGCGAAGCTCACCTTGTCCCCGTTCATGTAGAGCTCGCCCTCGTCCTGCTTGTGGACTCCGGAGAGGATCTTGATGAACGTGGACTTGCCGGCCCCGTTGTCGCCGAGCACGCAGGTGACCTCGCCTGCCCCCACCGCGGCGGATACGTCCTTGATCGCGATCACGTTGCCGAAGTACTTCGAGACGCCCCGCACCTCGAGGAGCGCGTGGTTGCCGTCCGTCTGAGTTGCGGTCATCTCCTCGCTCCTTCCGCGCTGCGACGCACGAAGTTGTTGATCAGCACGGCGAGCAGGAGGATCACGCCGAGGAACAGGAAGCGCCAGTCGGTGTTCCAGCCCTCGAACTGGATGCCGATGAACGCCATCCCGATGATCAGCGCACCGATCGCCGCTCCGAACGCCGACCCGAAGCCGCCGGTGAGCAGGCAGCCTCCCACCACCGCCGCGATGATGTAGTTGAACTCGTCGCCGATGCCTTGCCCCGCCTGTACCGATGCGAGACGGAGGGCGATCATGATGCCGACGAGCGCCGAAGCGGTCGCCGTGGTCATGAAAAGGGCGATCTTCACGCGCGAGACCGGGACGCCCACGTTACGCGCGGCAACCTGGTCGCCACCCACGCCGAAGATCCAGTTCCCAACGCGAGTGCGAGCGAGGACCCACGTGGCGATGGCGGTGATGGCGATCCACCACAGCACCGTCACGCGGAAGTCGTGCGGCGACCAGAACGAGCCGCCTAGCACCTTGAAGGCGCTGTCATAGCCGCTCACGTCGCCGATCCCGGCCACGCGAACGGTGCCCGTGATCGCCTTGGTCACGCCGAGGTTCACGCCCTGTAGGACGAAGAACGTGGCCAGCGTGACGATGAAGCTCGGGAGCTTCGTCCTCACCACCATGTAGCCGTTGATGAAGCCGACCATGGCGGCAGCCACGAGCGTCAGCAGGATCGCCGGCCAGATGCTCATGCCGACCTCGGTGGCGAGGATGCCCATGAACAGGCCCGAGCTGCCGGTCATGACGCCGGCGGACAGATCGAACTCGCCGCCGATCATGAGCAGCGCCACAGCGACGGCCGGGATGCCGAGCGTGGACGCAACGTCGGTCCAGTTCGCGGCGCCGTCGAGCGTGCCGAACTCGCTCGTGGTTACGCCAAAAAAGATTCCGATGACCGTCGCGGCCATCAGCGCGCCCAGTTCGGGGCGTCGCAGCAGCTTCGTGAGCAGGCTGACGTGCGCCAGTCGCTCGTCGACGACGCTTACCGGCGCCGGCGGCGTTGGTGCCGGAACCGTTGTCGCTTGGTCGCTCATCCCCTCAATCCCTCCTAACTGCCGGAGGCCGGCCCGCAGCAGCGAGCCGGCCTCCGTATGCGGTTAGCGCGTGCCTTCTCCCGCCAGCTTCTCGACGGTGCCGGCGTTGGACTTGTCCACGAATCCGGGGCCGGTGAGAACTGGCTTGCCGCCCCCGACGGTGTTGTTGTTGGTCTTGTAGAGCGTCAGGAACACGACTGGCAGGTAGCCCTGTTCGTACTGCTGCTGGTCGACCGCGAACTCGATCTCGCCGCTCTTGATCGCCTTCACGACGTCACCGCTCAGGTCGAACGTGGCGAGCTTCGCCTTCGAGTTCGCGCCCTTGATCGCGTCGCGCGCGGCGACCGCGATGTCCGGGTTCAGGGTCAGGACCGAGTCGATCGAGCTGTCCGAGCGGAGCTTGGACTGGATCTCGGTCAGGCTCGTCTGGATGTCGTTGACGCCCTTGACCTGGACGTTCTCGACGGTGCCGCCGAAGCCCTTCTTGGCTCCGTCGCAGCGCTGGTTCAAGCCGATGTTGTTCTGCTCGTGGATCACGCAGAGCAGCTTCTTGCCGCCGGCGTCCGCGAGCCGCTTGCCGGCCGCCTCGCCGGCGATGCTCTCGTCCTGGCCGACGTGGGTGATGGCGCCCAGCTTCGCCGAGTCGTTCTGACCCGAGTTCAGCGTGATCACGGGAATGCCCGCGTCCTCGGCCTTCTTCAGCGGATCTGCGATCGCGTCCGGGTTCGGGGCCGACACGGCGATGCCGTCCACCTTCTGCGTGACAGCCGCGTCGATCAGCTGCGCCTGCTTCTGCGGGTCGTTCTGCGACTCGCTGTAGTTGACCTTCACGCCGAGGTCCTTGCCCGCCTGCTCGGCGCCCTTCTTGGCCACCGCCCAGAAGGTGTCACCCTCGCCGTGCGTGATCACGGCGAACGTGAGGTTCTTTCCCTGCGTGGCCGACACGTTGTCACCGGTCGACCCGTTGTTGTCGTTACCACCGCCGCAGCCCACCGCGAACGCCGCAACCGCCAGCGCCAGGACCAGGACCGCGACGGGGCCAAAGAGACGTCTCATCCGACATCCTCCTTAACTGGAGCCAGCATGTGAACGCAGCCGGCGTACGACTGGACGCCGGTCAGCGGTCCGCCGGTTGCCGGGGGCTCCGTCCCGGTTTGGCGGTGTCGTGCCGAGGACGAGCGCCGACGATCGTGCGGCCGTGGCCGCGGCGCCGGAACAGTTGGTGGTGACCCTCTCCCCATCCCCGGGTTAGAGCGCTGCAATTGTTAGAGCGCTCTAACGCGGGTAGTCTTATCCGCGCGGACCATGGCTGTCAAGGAGTCGCAAGGAAGCCTTAACCGAAGCCGCCCGGCGCATCCGACCATGGACGATGTCGCCCGCAAGGCCGGCGTCTCGCGGGCGCTCGTGTCGCTCGTCATGCGCGAGAGCCCGAAGGTGAGCCCCGAGCGGCGCGGCCGAGTACTCGCGGCCGCCTCGGAGCTCGGCTACCGCCCAAACGCCATGGCGCGCAGCCTCGCGAGTCGCAGGACTCGCACCGTCGGCGTGCTCCTGAACGACCTGCACAACCCCTTCTTCGCCGAGATCGCCGACGGTATCGAAGAGCTTGCCTCGGAGCTGGGCTACCGCCTGCTGATCACGAGCGGCGGGCGCCGGCAACGCCGAGAGCAGACGATGCTCGAGGGCCTGCTCGAGTTCCGCACGGATGGGCTGATCCTCGTGAGCCCGCGGATGCGCACCGCCGAGATGCTCGCGGCCACCGGCGGCGCGCCCGTCGTCGTCGTGAGCCGCGTGGTTCGAAGCGACTCGGTCGACTGCGTCACCACGGACGAGTCACTGGGGGCGCGCCTTGCGGTGCGGCATCTCGTGGAGCTGGGTCACAAGCGGATCGTGCACGTGGACGGCGGCCAGGGCGCGGGCTCGGCACCTCGCCGCGGCGGCTACCTGCGCGCGATGCGTGAGGTGGGCCTCGAGCAGTACGCCCAGGTGATAGCGGGCGACTTCACCGACGCGGCCGGCGTGCGTGCTGCGGAGCAGCTTCTCGAGTCGCCCGAGCTGCCGACGGCGGTCTTCGCCGCCAATGACCTGGTCGCCGCGGGTGTGCTCGACCGTCTCGAGGACGCCGGCGTGAGCGTGCCCGGCGACGTCTCGATCGTCGGCTTCGACAACACGTTCCTCGCCGCGCTCCACCACATGTCGCTCACAACGATCGACCAGCCGCGCCCCGAGATGGGCCGGCTCGCGCTCGAGCTGCTGCTCGAGCGGATGGACGGGCGTGAGCCGCCGGCGATGCGAGTGGTCGAGCCGACGCTCGTGGTGCGCAGTACCTCGGGACCCCCGAGATGAGCGCCCTAAGGCTCGGCGCGCTGGCCTGCCTGGCGCTCGTCGCAGCCGCGGTCGCGATCGTCGCCACGAGGTCGTCGACGCCCCAGCACGGTCCCCAGAGCTCGCCCACGGTGGTCACCGTGCTCGCGCGCAGCGGCACGGCGGCCGAGGAGAAGGCCACCGGATTCGCAGTTGCGAACGAGCGGGTGGTGACGGTCGCCCACGCCCTGAGCGGCTCCGCCGTTGCCGAGGTGCTCGATCAGCGCGGCGTCGTGCATCGCGGCAGCGTGGTCCGCAGGGATGCCCGGCTCGATCTCGCGCTCCTCAGCGTGCCCGGCCTGCGGGCTGGCGAGATGCAGCCCGCTGCCTCCACCGGGCGCGCTCGCGTGCTCGTGATGAGAGGGAGCGACGTGGCGCGCCTGCCCGCCGACATTCGCCGTCACGTGGCATTCCACCTCGTCGACCGTGTGGCCGCCCGTACGTACGACCGGCCCGCTCTCGAGCTCGCCGCCCGTATCGACGCCGGCGACTCGGGCGCGCCCGTTCTCGCCGGCGGGCGCGTGGCCGGAGTGGTGTTCGGCCGGTCGAACATCCGGGACGGCACGGCCTACGCCGTCGACGCCGAAGCCCTGAACAGGCTAGTGAGCCCGCGCTGAACGGACCCGCAAAGAGTTGAGCCGCCGCACGGGGCGAATGTGCGGCGGCTCGTATGGGGCGTCAACCAGGTCGGCAGCGTGAGGGCCGCCGAGGCCGGTGATGCCTCAACTTCAGTTGTTTGCCGGCTCCGAGCTGATGTCCGCGAGGACCGAGTCCTCGTCGCGCTCGATCGCGAGGTCGCCGAGTGAAACGATCCCCACCGGCCGGTTGCCGTCGACGATCGGAAGGCGGCGGACGTCGTCCTGCCGCATCGTCTGGATCGCGTCGTCCACGCTGTCGCCCGGCGACAGCGTGCGGAGATCCGTCGTGGTGACCTGATCTGCCGGCGTATCCGGGTCGAGGCCGTCGGCCACGGCGCGCACGGCGATATCGCGGTCTGTGGCGATGCCGAAGAGCCGCCCGTTGTCGGTCACGAGGATGGCGCCGGTGTCGGCATCCCGCATCTGCCGGGCCACCTCTGCGATCGGCGTGTCACGCTCGACCGTGACGGGATCGCCCGTCATGATCTCGCTGATCTTCTGATCGCGCTGGATTCGCGCCAAGAACCTGCCTCCTGCCCTATCGATCCCTCTCCATGGAGGCGGCGGAGCCGGACGAGGCTTCCCGCAGGCCTTGTCCGGCGCGCCTCCTGTCCTTGGGATTGCCGGGGTCCGAAGGCGGTAAACCTGACCATCGATTCGGGGCCTCTCAAATGCGCCAATCGGCGCGCGTCGTCCCCCACGTTGGTAAAAATGCCGCCGTCTACTAGCAGGGGAGCTAGGCAAAATGCGTCCATTCCGCGGTGCCGCACTGGCGGCGGCAGTCGTTCTGTTGAGTCTTTGCGGGAGCGCGTCGGCGCACCCGATCGCCACCGACGACGGCTCGTATGCCGTGCTCGGGCGAGTGTTCCCGGACCCGCTGGCGGGATGCCAGGTCATCGGCAGCGCGCCGTGCGATCCGCATGCGCAGGGCAACGTGCAGGCGGACCAGTTCATCCAGTACGACGAGCTGATCAACGGGCTCAAGTACATGAATGCGAAGTGGGGCCGGAACATGGAGGTCTGGGCCCTCGACGGCAAGCTGGGCGACGGGTCCGGCACCGGCCTTGGCGCCGACGCCTTCCCCGGTAACAACCTCGGCAAGCTCGAGTTCAAGCCGAAGAAGGAGTACGAGTCCGCCGGCCTGCCGACGACCGACCTCGGGCGCAAGATGGCCGACCTGATTGTGGTGCGGGTGACCGACGAGAGCGTCCCCGACAAGGGCAAGAAGCGCTACGCGCTGTCGCTGTCGATCCACGGCATCGAGCGCGCCGGCGTGGAGGGCGGCACGCGCGCGATGGAGGACCTCGTGACCGCCTACAGCACGGGCTCGACTGCTACCGACCCGTCCGGCCGCGGCGACGACCCGATCCTGCCCAAGGAGGTGGCGGGCAACGCGCCGACGTTCGGCGACGTGCTGAAGAAGACGATCATCTACTTCACCTATCCGAACCCGGACGGCTGGCGGCGCGGCTCGCTCGACGAGGGCGGTGTCTTCTTCCAGCGCTACAACGGCAACGGCGTGGACGTGAACCGCGACTGGCCGGACATCGGCTTCTCGTTCCGGCCCTACAGCGGCCTGTCGGAGCCCGAGAGCCGCGCGTTCTCAAGCTTCTACACCGACGTGAAGCGCTCGACCGGCGCCCAGTTCGCGGCCGGCGACGACCTCCACGGCATGCCGTTCGCGGACGCGCTGTCCTACACGCTGCTGCCGCACGGACGCCACGACTACGGCAAGGACCTGCGGCTGCGCGAGGCCGCCAAGGCGATCCACCGCGCGTCCGAGAACGCGCTCAGCTGGTCGCCGATCATCCAGCCGAACGACGCCCCGAAGGGCGGCGGTGTCCCATGTGCGCCCGACGTGGTGGTCGGCGAGGCCTGCGCCAAGATCTACGGCCAAACCTGGGGCACGGTTTACGACACCATCAACTACACGACCACCGGCGCGCTCGGCGACTGGTTCGACTCGTCTATCGGCCTCGGGGCGGACGGCATCGACAACGAGATGGCGTTCTCCCACCTCGACAAGAACGTGGTGTTCGACAAGCACGCCGAGCAGCTCCACGTTGATGGCAACAAAGCGCTGATCTGGGCGCACCTCACCGAGATGCTCAACCCGCCGAAGGGCTCGTTCGACGCGCCCGGCGCGAAGGGATACGTGGCGAACACCCGCGAGCAGCGCCCGGCGAAGATGTATGCCCCCGGGCCGCCCAAGAACACGCAGCCGCAGGAGGACATCACCGGCGTTACCGGCACACCCGGCGCCGACGGCGACATCGTGTTCCCGTTCGACGTCAAGCAGACCGCGCCGGCCAAGGGCCAGCCGGGCATCTACAACGGTGGCCTGCGCGTGGACATCACCCAGAACAATGCCCAGGGCATTGGCAACGCGACGGCCACGCTCAAGCTGCAGTGCAAGGGCTGCGACCGCCACCGCCACGCCGAGGGCCAGGACGACAACGACTGGGTCACGGTGCAGGAGGACTACAACCAGTCGCCGATCTACCTGCAGGCGGGTCTCACAGCGGCGGTGAACTACCCGCAGGCGCTGAAGGAGGACGGAACGCCAGTCGAGTGGCGCGCGGTCGTGTCGGGCGGCACGCTCGCCGCCCGGATGGACGTGCACTTCACCTCCGGGCCGGCCTCGACCGACGGCTCGACCGGCGGCGATCCGGCGCCCACCACGCGCGCCTACGACGTCGCCAACACCGACGTCTTCAACGACCTGAACCGCTTCATTCCGGCCGCCGGCGATCGCTTCAACGCGGTCGACCCGCGGAAGGTGCTCGGCGGTCGGCAGTCGCTGTCTGGCCTGAAGTCGCTCGTGCTTGCCGACAACGCGCTGCCGGGCTACACCGGTCCCTACGGCGGCGAGGCGCCGGCGCCCACCGGCCCACCGACTGCCAACAAGGAGTTCAGCAGCTCGGCGAGTGTTCCCGGCGGCGGGAGCGGCGCCCCCGGAACGTTCGAGGATTACGAGTTCTCGACCGGGGCGAATGACGGCAACGGGTCGATGACGGTGAAGGTCCAGTGGGCCAACGGCGTGAACGACTTCGACCTGACGCTGTACCGGAAGAACGCTGACGGGTCGCTCGAGGAGCTCGGCTCCTCGGCAGGCGGAGTGCCGGAGACCTCGGAGGAGGTCACGCTCCCGAACCCGCCCGCCGCAACGTACGTCGCCCGCGTCACGAACTTCGCCGCTCCGGACCCGCAGTGGACCGGCACGCTGAGGTTCACGGCGCCGGCGTCGGGCCCGGCGACCGGCACGGGTGCCTACACGCCCGCGGAGAAGGACGCGTGGCTCGCGAAGCTGCGCGCGTTCGTCGTGGGCGGCGGCAACCTCGTGCTCACCGACGGGGCGCTGCGGGCGCTGCCGGGCCTCGTGAGCGGAATGCCGGATTCGGCTGTCGCGCGCCAGACGGTTTACGCCGGTCAGACGGCGTTCTCGACCGCCGACGGCGAGGACACGCTGAAGGATCCGCTCGCGCGCGACATCGCCCAGGATGGCGCCCGCTTCAGCGAGGGGATGCGGCGCCAGATGTTCGAGCCCACGCCGCTCGGATTCTCGATCCAGAACCAGTCGACCGGCTCCGACGAGTCACACGCGCGGCAGTTCGACATCGGGCGTGACGCGTTCGAGGGTTCTGGTGGCCGCGTGGCGGGCACCTCGGCCGACTCCGGTACGCGGGATGCCCAGCCGGTGTACGACCGCGTGACGCTCGGCGAGATCAAGCTCGGCAAGGGCACGATCCGCGTGGCGGGCGCGCTGCTCCCGCAGCCGAGCGAGGAGTTCGACCATACGCTCGGGCTCGAGCCCTACGCGGTCACGTACACGAGCTACATCGTGCTGCGAAACCTGCTTCAGCCCGCCGCCTGAGCGGGTAGGTCATAGGGGCCGGGGTCGGCTCTAGACTCCGGCCCCTATGGCGAAGCAACGGCAGATCAAGATGCAGCAGCGGCTCGGGAGCCTGTCGGCGATCCCGCAGCTGGAGAACCGCACGGACGAGCAGCTCCTATCCGAGTCGCGCAACCGCGCCGCGGCGCGAGCCATCCTCGGCGCCCGGGCGGCCGAGCGCTACGACGCGGCTGCCGCGCGCAAGTACTTCAACGAGGCCATGGCCGGCGCGCACCCGCAGGAGCGTCCGGCGCTTCGCCAGATGATGAAGGCCGCGCTCGCCCAGGCTGAGCGCCGCCCCGACGAGCTTCGCGACGCGATGGAGAAGCTCGGCCAGGAACCGCCCTCGAGCCGCCAGATGCTGATGCTGCGCCTGATGGGCCTCGTCGCGCCTCCGCCGAACTCGAGCATCTTCCTGCGCATCCGCGGCTGGTTGCTCCTCGTGGCGCTCGTGATTCTCGTGGTCGCCGTGGGCTTCGGCATCGTCGAATTGATCTCGCTGCCGTTCGGCGGCATCGGCGTTGCCGGCGGGATCCTGCTCGGGCTCGTGGCGGTCGCCGTGGTCCTCGGCGTGCTCGCCTTCTTCGGACGACGGCGCCAGCGCGCCGCGGTCGAACGCAGACGCGGCGAGATGGCCGATGCTCAGCGGCGGCTCGGCAGGCGCTGAGCGCTAGTTGAGCGCCGCCGCCAGCCGGCGGCGATAACGGCTCGCGACCTCGCTCTGAGGCCCGAGCTCCGTGAACATCCCGACCATCGAGCGGCGGATCAGGTCGCGCCGCTCGGAGTTCTCCGAGGACTGGAGGGCTTCCTCGAGAAGCGCCAGCGCCCGCTCGTGCTCGCCTTCATCCCACG
>DASVXS010000250.1:0-5089 GCA_036392575.1 Thermoleophilaceae bacterium
CCCAGCCGAGCTTGGTGCCGCCTCCGCTCACGCGCAGACGCAGGCCATCCCGGCCGCAGTCGGCCACCAGCGCCGCGGCCTCGTCCTGGCTCGCCGGGGCCTCGCTGCGTAGCTCGCGCGTGGCCATCAGAAGCGCTCCGCGATTCCGGCGGCTTCGAGCGGGTGCTGCCGGTACGGCCCGGGCACCTCACCGCACAGGCGCGGGGTGGGCATCACCTTGCCCGGGTTCGCCAGCCCCGCCGGGTCGAACGAGCAGCGCAGTCGCTGGAAGGCGTCGAAGTCCGGCTCATCGAACATCCGCGGCATGTAGCCCTTCTTGTCGAAGCCCACGCCGTGCTCCCCGGTGATCGATCCGCCCGCCTCGACGCACGCGGCCAGGATCTCGCCGGACAGCTCCTCCGCGCGCTCGGCCTCACCCTCCTTCGACCCGTCGTAGCAGACGAGCGGGTGCAGATTGCCGTCGCCCGCGTGGAACACGTTCGCGACCGGCATGCCGTACTCCCGCGAAAGCTCGTCGATGCGCGCGAGCACCTCGGGCAGGCGCGTGCGTGGGATCACGCCGTCCTGGACGTAGTAGTGCGTGGAAACGCGACCCATCGCGGCGAACGCCGCCTTGCGCGCCTTCCAGATCAGCTCGCGCTCGGTCTCGTCCTGTGCGACCCGTATGCCGGTCGCCTCGTTGCGCTGGCAGATCTCCTTGACCTCCTCGAAGCGGTGGTCGCACTCGGCCTCGGACCCATCCAGCTCGACCACCAGGGCCGCGCCTGCGTCCGGCGGATAGCCGGCGTGGGTGGCGCCCTCCGCCGCCTCGATCGCGAGCGAGTCCATCATCTCGATCGCGCCCGGCACGATCCCCGCTGCCACCACGTCCGAGACGACACGCCCGGCGTGGCTCGTGTCGTCGAAGAACGCGACGAGCGTGCGCACCGCCTCGGGCTTCGGGATCACTCGCACGGTGATTTTCGTGGCGACTGCGAGCGTGCCTTCGGAGCCCACGAAGGCGCCGAGCAGGTCGTAGCCGGGGCGATCGAGCTCCTTGCCGCCGAGCTGGATGAGCTCGCCGTCGGGCAGCACTAGCTCGAGGCCGGTCACGTAGTTCGTGGTGAAGCCGTACTTGAAGCAGTGCGCGCCGCCGGCGTTCTCGGCCACGTTCCCGCCGATCGAGCACACGATCTGGCTCGAGGGATCGGGGGGATAGAAGTGAGTCGGACCGACGGCCTTCGAGACCTGCAGGTTCGTTACGCCCGGCTCGAGCACCACGCGCTGATTCGCCAGGTCGACTTCGAGCACGCGGTTCATGCGGTTCACCGAGATCACGATGCCCTCCTCCACGGGGAGGGCACCGCCAGAGAGACCCGTACCGGACCCGCGCGCCACCCACGGCACCTGCGCGTCGTGGCTGGCGCGCAATACCGCCTGGACCTCCTCGGCCGAGCCGGGCAGGACGACGGCGCGCGGCGTCACACGGTATCGGAGCAGTCCATCCGACTCGTAGGTCCGCATCTGGTGCGGGTGCGTGACAACGTTCGCGTCTCCGCAGGCCGCGCGCAGCTCGTCGATCAGGCTGTCGGCGGCGGTGGTGTCTGTAGTGGTCATCGCCGCCAAGTATGGGCCTCCGCTCTCCTAGACGACCATCCAGTCCAGCACGGGTTTCGACTGCAGGAACACGAGCACGCACATGATCAGGATCAGCACGAGGCTCCAGAGCAGCACGCGCCGGAACAGGTCTCCCTCGCGGCCGCTCATGCCGACCGCTGCCGCTCCGATCGCCAGGTTCTGAGGCGAGATCATCTTTCCGAGGACCCCGCCTGAACTGTTCCCGGCTGCAAGCAGCGTCTGCGACAGGCCGGCGTCCTTCGCCGCGGTCACCTGAAGCGCGCCGAACAAGGCGTTCGACGAGGTGTCCGAGCCCGTCACTGCCACTCCGAACCAGCCGATCAACGGCGACAGGAACGCGAAGAAGGCACCTGCCTCAGCCGCCCACGTGCCGAGCGTGATCGTCTGGCCAGACTGGTTCATCACGTAGGCGAGCGCGAGCACCGACATGACGGTCACGATCGCCCAGCGGAGCTGTACCAGCGTGGCCCAGTACGTGCGCAGCGCTCGCATCGGGCTGAAGCGCAGTACCAGCATCGTGAGGATGCCGGCCACCAGCATGAGGCTGCCTGCGGCGTTCGCCCAGTTGAACTTGAACGTGACCGACATGGGCTCCTTGCCCTTTGCGTTGACGATGTCCAGCCCTGGCCACTTGAACTCGTTCCCCAAGCCGTCGAGCCAATCCTTGATGACCCCGATCTGCGCGATGCCGAAGACCGCGATGATGATCGCGTACGGCGCGTAGGCGAGGATGATGTCGCGACGGGAGTCCTTCGTCTCGTCGTCGCGCCGCTTGACCTCGGCCTCGAGCGTCGGGTTGTAGCTCTCCGCGCCGGCGATCGCGGGCCGACCAGGTGCTGCCGGCTCCTCCGCCAGCAGTGGTTCGGACGGCTGCCAGACCTGCAAAAGCATGACGATCGCGGCAGCCGAGCCGAGCGAGGCGATGATGTCGGTCAGCTCGACGGAGATGTAGTTCGACGTGGCGAATTGCAGTGCGCCGAAGGTGACACCTCCGACCACCGCGGCCGGCCAGGCCTGGCGAAGGCCGCGCCGTCCGTCGACCATCGCGATCAGGATCAGGGGCACGATCAGCGCGAGGAACGGCGTCTGCCGGCCCACCATCGCGCCGAGGTCGTCCTTGGGCAGGCCGCTCACCTCGGCGAGCGTCACGATCGGGATTGCGATCGCGCCGAAGGCCACCGGCGCCGTGTTGGCGACGAGTGCCACTGCGGCAGCCTTGATCGGGCGGAATCCGAGCGCGATGAGCATGACGCTCGTGATCGCGACCGGCGTGCCGAACCCGGCCAGCGCCTCGATGAGTGCGCCGAAGCTGAATGCGATGATCACCGCCTGTATCCGCTCGTCGGCGCTCACCGTGGCGAACGACCGGCGGAGCACTGCGAAATGCCCCGTTTCGCGGGTCATGTTGTAGACCCAGATCGCGTTGATGACGATCCACATGATCGGGAAGAAGCCGAAAACGGCCCCCTCCGCCGCGGAGTCCATCGTCTGCCCGAAGGGCATGTCGTACGCGATCAGCGCCACCAGGATCGCCGTCAGCAGCGCCGCCAGCGCCGCCCACTGAGCCTTCATTCGGATGCCGCCGAGCAGCACGAACAGCACGATCAACGGCAGCGCAGCGAACAGCGACGACCATCCGAGCGCGTTCCCTACCGGATCCAGCACCTGCTTATACATTCCGTCTCCTCCTCCCTGATGCACGAGTGCCCGCGCCTGAAGAGGGAAAAACGCCTTTAGATGCAGGTCTCGCTCTTCATCACCTGCCTGGCGGACACGCTTTTCCCGGAGACCGGGCGCGCATTGGTGCGTCTGCTAGAGCGGCTCGGGCACGAGGTGGAGTTCCGGCCGGAGCAGACGTGCTGCGGGCAGATGCACTTCAACACGGGCTATCGCGACGAAGGGCTCGCGCTCGCGCGGCGCCTCGAGCGCGTGTTCGACGGCGCGGAGGCGGTGGTGTCGCCGTCCGCCTCGTGTGTCGGAATGGTGCGCGAGAACTGCTCGCCGGAGCTCGGCTCGCGCGTCTTCGAGCTGTCGGAGTTCCTCGTCACGCGGCTCGGCGTCGACGACGTCGGCGCCTACTACCCGCACCGCGTCACGTACCACCCGACCTGCCATTCGCTGCGCGTGCTTCGCGTCGGCGACGCGCCGCTGCGCCTGCTGCGCGCCGTCCGCGGCATCGACCTCGCGGAGCTCGAGCAGGCGGCGGAGTGCTGCGGCTTCGGCGGCACGTTCGCCCTCAAGAACGCTGATGTGTCGTCAGCCATGCTCGCCGACAAGATCGGCCACGTGCTCGAGACGCGGGCCGAGGTGTGCGCCGCCGCGGACACGTCGTGCCTGATGCACATCGGCGGCGGTCTCGCCCGCCAGCGGGCTGGTGTGCGCACCGTCCATCTGGCCGAGATCCTGGCCTCCACCGAGGAGGAGCCGCTGCGGTGACGAGCTTTCCGGATGCGGCACGCCAGGCGCTGGGCGACTCACAGCTTCGCCACAACCTGGGCAACGCCACACGCTCGATCCGCGAGAAGCGCGCCCGCGCCGTCGGCGAGCTGCCGGACTGGGAGGAGCTGCGCACAGCGGGCGCCGCGATCAAGGAGCACACGCTCAGGCGACTCGATTCGTACCTGGTCGCGCTGGAGAACGCGGTGCAGGCGCGGGGCGGCGTGGTGCACTGGGCGCGCGATGGGGCAGAGGCGTGTTCCATCGTCGCTGCGCTTGCCCGTGACGCCGGCGCGTCTGAGGTCGTCAAGGTGAAGTCGCTCACCACCGACGAGATCGAGTTGAACAAGGCGCTCGAGGCGGCCGGGATCGACGCCGTCGAGACCGATCTCGCCGAGCTGATCGTGCAGCTCGACGGAGACTGGCCGTCGCACATCCTCGTGCCGGCCATCCACCGCAACCGCGCGGAGATACGCAACATCTTCCGGACCCACCTGGACGGCGTGGAGGCACTGTCGGACGAGCCCTCGGCGCTGACCGAGGCAGCGCGGCTTCACCTACGCCGGAAGTTCCTCGCGGCGGGCGTGGCGGTGAGCGGGGCGAACTTCGCGGTGGCCGAGACCGGGACCGTGTGCGTGGTCGAGTCGGAGGGCAACGGCCGCATGTGCCTCACGCTGCCCGAAGTCCTGATCACGGTGATGGGCATCGAGAAGGTCGTGCCGAGCTGGCGCGACATGGAGGTGTTCCTGCAGCTGCTGCCGCGTTCGTCGACCGCCGAGCGTATGAACCCGTACACGTCGTGCTGGAGCGGCGTGTCCGCGGGCGACGGACCGCAGGAGTTCCATCTCGTGCTTCTCGACAACGGCCGCACCGAGGTGCTGCGCGATTCGGTCGGGCGCCAGACGCTGCGCTGCATTCGCTGCTCCGCCTGCCTCAACGTGTGTCCTGTGTACGAGCGCGTGGGCGGCCACGCCTACGGCTCCATCTATCCCGGGCCGATCGGCGCGATACTCACGCCGCAGCTGCGCGGAGTCGA
>DASVXS010000251.1:0-16061 GCA_036392575.1 Thermoleophilaceae bacterium
TCATACCTTCGGCGCGCGCTGTCGGAGATCGAGAAGCCGTAGCCCCTACGCGGCGGGGCCGTAGGACAGGCGCACAACGCCGTTGGCGTAGGGCTCGGTCTCCTGCAGCGCCAGCTTTGTCGCCGTGCCGCTTTCAGCGAACAAGTGCTCGCCGGTTCCAAGGGCGACCGGATAGACGAACAGGTGGAGCTCGTCGACGAGACCGTCGTCCAGCATCGCCCGGACGAGCGTTCCGCTGCCGCTCACGTAGATGCCGCCGTCGGTCTGGTCCTTCAGATCCTGGATCGCACGCTTGTCGTACGGGCCGAGGATCGTCGAGTTGTTCCACTCGGCTTCCTCCAGACTCCCTGAGACGACGTACTTCTCGGTGTCGTTGAAGAAGGGAGCACCGGGATCGTCCTCAGCGGTCCGAGTCGACCACGCGGGATAGAACATCTCGTAGGTGCGGCGCCCGAGCAGGATCGCAGAGCTCGTTCCGGTGATGGCCCCGAGCGTCTCGCCCATCTTGGGGTCGAAGCCGTATTCGAACGTCCAGCTCGGGTCCTCGTAGACGCCGTCGAGACTCATGAATTCGTGTACGGCGATCCTGCCCATGGCCATTCTCCTTGTCGTGAGCTGCGAATGAGTGTGCCTCGCAGTCTGAAGACCGCGCTACGCAGAGAAAGTCATCGCCCGCGTTGGTCGTTACGCCGGCGTGAGCCCGAGTCGCTCCACGAGCCACTCGGTCTGGCGGCCGCGCTCGGTGCGATACCCACCGGCGCACGAGAGCTCCTCCGCGATCCTCGCCGCCACGAAACCGAGCAACGCCGGCCCCTCGGGGACGGACGGCTCCACGACAGCGTCCCACTCGTCAAGCGGCGGCGAGACGCTCGCGGCCAGCTCGTGCGCGCGGTCCGCGCACATGCGCGTGTACGCGTCGCGCGCGTCGCCGTCCCAACTGGTCACCCGGCGGAGCAGCCGCCCGCGGGAGGCCACGACCTTCGTCGGCTCATCGAGGACCTCGCCATCGAGCTCGATCTCGTACATCTCGCGGCCGACCCACAGCGGCAGGTCGGACAGACGGCATGCGTGGATGCCGCTGCGACACGGCACTATGCGTGCGTCGACCCACTCGCCCGGGCCGCCGTCGGGAAGCGGCCAGCTGAACCGAGTGAAGACACCGCGGCCGCCCGTATTCAGAAACTTGTAGGCGATCACGAGCGGTTCCAGTCGCGGAACGCCCTCAGGAGGCGCTCGCGCGTGTCGGGCGGGACATGCTCCTCGCGAATCTCGCCGAGCCGCGAGACAGTTGTGCGCAGCTCGTCGACGTACCAGACGCAGCCTTCGCAGAAGTTCAGATGCTGTTCGAACAGCGCGGTGCGGTCGCCCGGCAGCGCGCCCTCGAGGTAGTCCGTCACGAGCTCGACGACTTCCTGGCAGGAGACGTGATCGGCGGATTCAGCCATCGAAATGCCTCTCGAGTGCGGCGCGCACACGTGAGCGTGCGCGATGGAGAAGGACCCGCTGGTTGCCGTCCGAGACGTCGAGCGCGTCGCACACCTCTTCCGGGCTGCAGCCCTGGACGTCACGGAGCGTGATCACCACTCGCTGCGGCGTCGGCAGCGCCTCGATCGCTTCCTGCATGACGCCGAGCGTCTCACGCCCGAAGACCCGATCCTCCGGAAGGGCGCCCCAGTTCGCCGGATAGGCGGCCCAGTGGCCCGGGAAGGCGCCGTCCGGCCGGCGGAAGCGGTCCGGCTCGACCGCAGGCTCAGCCTCGTCCTCGCGCGCGAGCGACGAGAAGGGGATGCTGCGCGCCTCCTGGCCACCCCGCGTCATCGCGGTGTTGACGAGGATGCGGAGGATCCACGTCTTGAGCGACGACCGTCCCTGGAAGCGGTCGAGGCCCTTGATGACGCCAAGCCACGCCTCCTGCACGACCTCCTCGGCCACGGCTCGCGTGTTCACGTAATTACGCGCCACGGCGAGCATGGTCCCGTGGTAGCTGTCGATGAGCTCGGCGAACGCCTGCTCGTCGCCCGCCCGAAGGCGTGCGACCAACTTCGCCTCCGAGGAGGCGGTGCCGGTCAGCCGTTGCTCGGCGTCGGCGGGAGTCACGGGCTCGGCGTGAACGTAGTTGCAGTGGGCCCCCCGGTCTAGTGCGCGATCAGCTCGTATGCGACGCCGGTCGCGGCGGCGTATACGGCGTGGTGGAAGGCGTCGATGGCCACCTCCTCCTTCGGCCAGAAAACCGATGGGGGCGCGATCTCGAGCGCGGGCAGCGTCACCTGCGCCGCGCCGTAGATCGCGGCGCCGTGTGCGGCCGTCGCGGCCCTCGGCGTGATGCCCGTCGCCCCTAGCAGCCCGCGGACCACGCCCCACCCGGTGCCGTAGCCCCAGTGGGAGAGGTCGTTGAAGCGCGCCTTGGCGATGTCGTCCTCGAACTCCTTGATGCCGAGCATCTTCGCGGTGGCGCGGGCAGGCGCCGACGACGGCGCGCGCCCACGCATCCTCGCCTCGAGTGTGCTCGAGACGGTCATCGCGGCTGTGCCCGCGAACCCGGCGACGAGGCCCTTGCCGATCGCGATAGCGAGCGTGTTAGCTGCCCTTCTCATGAGACCACCTCCATCGGCTCCGGTGCGGGTTCGAAGCGCTCGGCACGTGCGTCGAGTCGCGCCAGCAGGTGGTCACCCACGCGGAGTGCGTTTGCCATCGCCGTGAGGGCGGGATTCACCGCACTCGACGAGGGGAAGAAGCTCGTGTCGACGACGTAGAGGTTGTCGACATCGTGCGCCTTGCAGTCGACGTCGAGCGCCGACGTCGCGCGGTCCGCGCCAAAGCGCACGGTCCCGCACTGATGGGCGACACCGGCCAGCGGGATCCGCTGGTCGAGCACGGACCAACTCGGGATCGACATCTCGTGGCAGCCGAGGGGGCCCATCAGGCCCTTCAGCTTCGCGAGCAGTCGCCGGTGAGGCTCGTTGTTGAGATACATCTTCGCCAGGTGGACGTTGCCCTGGCGGTCGACGGTCACACGGTTATCCGGGTGCGGCAGGTCCTCCGTCGTGAGCCAGAAGTCGATCGCGTGCTTCGACATGTAGTCGAGCGCACGACCGGGCGCGAACCACGGCGCGCCGCCGCGCAGGATGTTGCGGTCGGACTTGCCGAGCATCTGGATGTGCCCGAGCGGCAGGTCCGAGTCCTCGTCGCCCCAGTAGTAGTCGTTGACGCCGAGGGTCTTCTGGAACTTGGTCGTGTTCGGGGTCTGCGAGATCGCGATCACGCCCGAGTTGATGTGCGCCATGTAGTTCCGACCGACGACGTCTGACGAATTCGCGAGCCCGTTGGGGTGCTTGTCAGAGGCCGACTTGAGCAGGAGAGCCGCCGAGTTCGCGGCCCCGCAGGAAACGACGACGATGTCGCCGCTGAAGACCTGCTCGTTCCCCTTGCGGCTCACGACCACGCGGCTGATGGTGTGGCCGGAGGCATCCGTTTCGAGGCGCTCGACCTTGGCGTGGGTGACCAGCGTGACGTTGTCGTGCTTCAGCGCCGGCCGCACGCACCGCACGTGGGCGTCGGCCTTGCCGTCGGTGAGGCAGGGGAAGCCGTCGAAGCGGTCGCAGCGCACGCAGCGGCCGGCCTCGGGATCGGACTCGTTCAGGTCGACGCCGACAGGCAGGTGGAACGGGCGATGGCCCGTCTTCTCGAAGTCGTCGTGCAACTGCTGGATGCGCGGCTCGTGCGACACGGGCGGGTGGGGAAAATCGGCGGAGCGCCACGGCTCCGTCGGATCCTCTCCGGCGAGCCCGTGCACGAGATAGAGCTGCTCCGCCTGGGCGTAGTACGGCTCGAGGTCGCCGTAGGAGATGGGCCAGGCGGGGGAGACGCCGCCGTAGTGCTGCACCTCCTCGAAATCGCGCTCGCGTAGCCGGAACAGGATCGCGCCGTAGAACTTCGTGTTGCCGCCGACGAAGTACTGCTGGTGCGGCCGGAACGGTTCGCCGTTCCTGTCGTACCACTGCTCGCCGGAGAGGTAGCGCTCCTTGAGGAAGACCTCTTTCGAGTCCCAGTTCTCCGGCTCGCGCGGGAGGTAGCCGCCGCGCTCCAGCACCAGGATGCGCTTGCCGGACGGCGCGAGCCTGTGCGCAAGCGTGCCGCCACCGGCCCCAGTGCCGATGATGATCACGTCGTAGTGGTCGCTGGCCATGCGAGTCCTCCTTCAGACGAGTGCGATCGGGGAGGTCCAGGCGCCCGTGGCGCCGCGGAGCTTCGGGTGGGTCAGGATCAGCGCGAAGCGGCGCACGCCGTCGGCGGCGACCTGCGCGGTGTCGAGGTTCTCGACGACGAAGACGCCGTGCTTGGCGTTCAGGGTCTGCGGCACCTCGAAGGGGCGGTTGGGGTCCTCGGCGGGCACCGGGCCGTAGCTCCATGTGTCGCAGCCAGTCACCGCCACGCCGCGTTCGGCGAGCCAGCCGGCAAGCTCCATTCCGGGCCCCGGCTCGCCGCTCACGTAGGTATCCGGGTCGTCCCAGTGCGCGCCCCAGCCGGTGTGGAAAAGCACCGCGTCGCCGGGCTCTGGTTCGATGTCACGCACGGCATCGAGGCCGATCACGTCGCCGGGCTCTCCCGGCGCGTCGACCAACCAGCCGCGCGTCACGATCTGCGGCACCGTCTCCACGCCGAGCCTTCTCACGCCTGCGGTGCCGGCCAGCTCCGATACCGACCAGCCGTTGTAGCCACGCATGCCGATCTGCAGGTGGCTGAGCGCATCGATGTGGGTGCCGAGCTGCATCGTGGCCGACACCTGCTCCGTCACCCAGTTCACGTTGTTCTCGCCCACGCCGCCGTCCTGGTTGACGTGGTGCGCGGTGGTCACGAGCGTCTGGCGGAAAAAGCGTCCGGGGAAGACCGGGATGTCCTCGTGGAGGACGCGGCCCAGGTCGTACAGCCGTCCCTCGCTCACCGACGCGAGCGCCTCGAGGCGCTTAGCGTCGGTGATGTGGTTGAGCATCCCGACCTGATCGTCGGCGCCGAACGGCGACGGCCACCAGCGGGCGTCAACTGAGGGGGCCGCGGTCATTCGGACGACCAGGGGGTGAGGAAGCTCGGGTAGAGCGTCAGGCCGCCGTCGACGAAGATCGTCTGGCCGGTGATGTAGGCGGCGTCGTCGCTGGCGAGAAATGCGGTCACGCCCGCCATCTCGTCGGCGTCGCCGGCGCGCCGCATCGGAATGTGCTCCTCCACTTGCCGGCGCTTCTCCGGGTCGTCGATCCAGGCACGATTGATCGGCGTCACCGTTGCGCCTGGACCGACGCCGTTCACGCGGATGCCGCGACCGGCGTACTCGAGCGCGAGAGTGCGGGTGAGGTTCTGCATCCCGCCCTTGCTCGTCGAGTAGCCGAGGTAGGACGGCTTCGGGATCAGCTGGTGGACGCTCGAGACGTTGATGATCGAGCCCGGCTTCTCCTCGGCGAGGAGGTGCTTGATCGCCTCGCGCGCGGCCAGGAACGAGCCGCGCAGGTTCACCGCGAGCACCTTGTCGAAGTCCGCGCTCGACAGCTCCTCGGTGGGGCGAGAGATCTGGATGCCCGCGTTGTTCACGAGTACGTCGATGCCGCCGAGGCCTTCGATCGCCTCGCGCACCATGCGCACCGCGTCGTCTTCGTTCGACACGTCGGCCTGGACGAGGACGTCCTGCACACCCTCGCGCTGCACCTTGGCGACGCACGCGCGCACCTGCTCCTCGGTGTCGGCGGCCTCGTCCGGTGTGGTCAGGTAGTTGATGGCGACGTTCGCTCCGTACTCCGCGAAGCGAACGGCGATCGCCTGGCCGATGCCCGAGCTGCCGCCGGTGACGAGCACGTTCTTGCCCTGGAGGCCGCGCAGGCCTCTGGTCCGCTCGACGGTTGTCGTTGCTTCGCTCATCTTCACGTCTCCTCGATCGGGGCGATGGGGCGTAGTGGCCGCTGCTGCTCTTGCGTTACAGGCGATCGGCGCAGCAACGTCAGGCCGAGCAGCGGGAAGATCAGGACGGACAGCAGGCCGGCGCCGATCAGGGCGGCGCTCTCGGCGGCATCGACCAGGCCCAGGTCCTGCCCGATCGCCGTGGCGGCGACGATGAACGGGAGCGAGGTGGCCTGCATGAGGCCCGCGATCGCGGTGTGGCGTGTGTCGATCACGCGCCGGTAGAGCAGCGCCGGCACCCCGCGCACCACCAGCAGCGCCGCCAGGAAGATCGGCAGCATCACGAGGTTCGAGGTCTGCGCGGTCAGCGCGTCGAGGTCGTAGCGGACGCCGCTCGTGACGAAGAAGACCGGGATGAAGAAGCCGAACCCCATCGCCTCCAGCTTCCGGCGGAAGTCGGGGTGCGTCATCACCTCGTCGCGGTCGAGCAGCGAGATGATCGAGCCCGCGATGAACGCGCCGAGGATGACCTCGAGGCCGAGCTTCTCCGCCACGGCCGAGAAGCCGACGAAGAGGACGATCGCGGCGCGGACGCGGATCTGCGCCGTGGTGTCCTGGAGCCGGAGCAGATCGGAGCGGATCCGCATCGAGTGCTCCGCCCCGCGAACCGCCACGTAGACCGCGATTGCGAGCAGCGCGAGCCCGCCGAGCAGCACGAGCGTGGATCCGATCCCGCCCTCGCCCGAGAAGAAGATCGTCAGCAGGATGATCGCCCCGAAGTCGGCGATCGAGGCCGCGGCGATGATGAGTTGGCCGAAGGTCGTGGAGATCTCTCCGGCGTCCTTCAGCACCGGGATCAGGACGCCGAGCGAAGTCGCGCACAGGATGATCGCGACGAGCATCGGCGTCTCGATCAGGCCGCCCGCCTTGAGCCCGAGCGCGACCACGAGTGCGATCCCGAACGAGAGCGCGAACCCCGTTGCGGTCAGTCGCAGCACCTGACCGCGCAGCTTCGGGAACTCGATCTCGAGGCCGGCGAGGAACAGCACAAACGCCAGGCCGATGAGGGCGATCACCTCGATCGCCTCGTCGACGTGGACGATGCCGAGCACCGATGGACCGATGGCGATCCCAGCGAGGATCTCGAGGACCACCGAGGGCAGCGCCAGACGTGGGAACAGTCCGAGGACGAAGGGCGCGGCGAACGCGACCGCCGCCACAATCAGTAGGTCATCGAAGTGCGGCATGCCCTGTGGTCCAACGAAGTGCGACCGCGTTACGCGACTTCGAGCTCGGGTTCATCAGGCCGCTCGCAGGTATGCAGCGCCGAAGCCGACTGAGAAGGCGCGGCACCACACGATCACCGTTGTGAGCCGGCCGAGGTCGGCATCGCGCGGGATGTCGTACTGCTGATTGCCGATATTGCCCTTGAGGCCGCCGAGGTCGACGGAGCCCTCGCCGCGCGAGTCCTGGTCGGCGCCTGCAGGCGCGAGGTAGACGCGCAGGTCAGGGCCGGCGCTCGTCTCGAAGCGGGTCAGCGTGACCACGCGCCGGCCACCTTCGACCTCGATCACCTGAGCGGTCCCACTCGTGCCGTGTTCGAGCGACTCGAACTCGCCGCGCGAGAGGAGCCGGTTGCCGGCGGGCGCGTCGCGTCCGCTGCGAGTGTCGCGCTCGCCCTGCTGCGCGGTCGCCGGCGCGGCCCGTGACCACCTTCTCATCGACCTTGCGGTCGATCAGCGTCTGCGTGCCGAGGTAGATGCCGGCTGCCGCCGCAGTGACCAGGTACGCCGCGAGCGCCGGCCACATCTCGCGGCGCTTCAAGACGAGGACAAAGCACGCGAGCCCGGCGAGCGCGCCCCACGCGACGGTGAGCAGCATCGAGACCTTGAAGTCGTTCGTGATCAGCCCGCCGGCGACCCAGATCCCCGCCAGGAGAACGACCACGACGACGGGCACGGAGACCCAGCGGACCGCGGTCGGCGTACGCCGTCGGCGGGGCGTCTCGACGCTCGGCGATTGCATGCAACCGAAGTCCCACCCGCGAGGCGTGTGTTACGCGCCGGTTTGATCGGCGGGTCGTAACGAGATCCACGGCAGGATTGACCTGAGGACCGATGGGGTCCGATGCCGCAAGCGCTCGAATTGCGTCAGCGAAGGAGAGTCGTGTCGTGGGGCGCTCCTCCACCAGTTCGCGGCCGAGTTCGGCGATCCGATGCCGGAGCTGGAGCTACTCGTCGCGCGCGTCGAGTCGGCGATCGCCTCCTCCGAGGTGGTCGCACTCGTCGCTGGTCACCCGCCGCTCGGCGTCGCCTTGCTCACCTTCCGTCCCTCGATCTGGACCGGAGCGCCGACCGCCACGCTGGAGGACCTCTACGTCGTTCCGCAGCAGCGCGGGCGCGGACACGGTCGTTCCCTGCTTCGCGGAGCCCTCGATGCCGCTCGTCAGCGCGGCGCCGCGTCGGTCGAGCTTTACACCGGCGAGGGTGATGCCGCGGCCCGCGCGCTCTATGAGGCGCACGGCTTCATGACCACCGAACCCGGCGAAAGCGACAGGCTGTTCTTCTATCACCGGCGCTTGTAGCCGTCACACCGCTATGCGCCGCGAGCGAAGCTCCCGCAACGCCCGGAGCGCGAACCGATCGAGCGCCCGCGGTCATTCGCTGAGGCGGACCGACCTGGGCCGTTTTGACATTGATAGTCATGGTCAAAACAGCCCACCCTCTTCACTTCGGCGGGCCGAGAACGGACCTGGGCTGGCAAACCGGCCGCGCAACCACCATCCGCGGCCCATATGTGCGGGATGTCGTAGCACCTTCCGTGCATCGAGCCCGGCTCCGGTCGCGCACTCGCGCCTGTAACGAAGCGCGCCCGCCCCGGACCAAGCGAGCGGACTCGATCCGGAGGAAGGCATGACCGAGACTTCGTTGCTCCCGCACGCACCCCCGGGCGCCGCACGCGCCACTGACATGTTCCAGCCCATTGCCGAGTACGGCCTGCTGGCGGACTGCAATACCGCCGCGCTCGTGGACCGCTCTGGCTCCATCGACTGGCTCTGCCTGCCCCGCTACGACAGCGACGCGGTGTTCTCACGGCTGCTGGGACCGGAGGCCGGCCACTGGTACATACGCCCCGCCGGCGCGTTCGAGGTCGAACGGCGATACCTGCCGGGCACGCTCGTCATCGAGACAACCTTCAAGACCTCGACCGGCGCAGTGCGGCTGTATGACGCGCTGGCGTTCGCGGACGGCCAGCGCTCCCACGACCTCGGTTTCGACGTGCCGCACGAGTTGCTGCGTTCGGTCGAAGGCGTGTCTGGCAGCATTGAACTCGAGCTCGAGCTGGCGCCGCGTCCTGAGTATGGCCTCGTGAAGCCGCTGTTCCGGCTCGAGGACGGCGGCGGGCGGACCTTCGGCGGATCGGGCCGCGTCGCTGTTCGGGCGGGCGTGCCCGTCGAGATCGAGGACTCGACGATGCGCGCTTCGTTCATCCTCCGTGAAGGCGAGACCGTCGGCTTCTCGCTTCGCTGGGCCCCGCCCGAGGAACGCTCGCTCGAGCCGCTCCCGGCCGAGCAGGTACCGGCGCGAATCCTCGACGTGGCGGAGGGCTGGCGCTCCTGGGAAGCCGAGCACGACATCTACGAGGGCCCGCACCGCGAGCTCGTTCGCTTCAGCAGCCGTGTGCTCAAGGGGCTGACCTACCGCCCGACCGGCGCGGTGGTCGCCGCGCCGACCACGTCGCTGCCGGAGACGGTCGGCGGCGAGCGCAACTGGGACTACCGCTTCGCCTGGATCCGCGACGCGAGCCTCACGCTCGAGGCGCTCTACGTCGGCGCTTGCAGCGACGAGGCGTCGGAGTTCGTCTCGTTCATGACGAGCGCCGCGGGCGGCCGTGCGCGAGAAGGGTCGCTTCAGATCATGTACGGCATCGACGGGCGGCACGACCTGTCGGAGCGCCAGCTGGCGCACCTACCGGGATGGCGCAACTCGGCGCCCGTGCGCGTGGGAAACGGCGCGTGGAACCAGGTGCAGCTCGATGTCTACGGCGAGTTGCTCAACTCGCTGTACCTGTACCGCGACAAGCTCGGCGACCTCCACATGGAGATCCAGGCGTTCATCGCCGACCTCGCCGACACCGCAGCGCGGCGCTGGCGCGAGAAGGACTCCGGCATCTGGGAGATGCGCGGTGAGCCGCGGCACCACCTGTCGTCGAAGGTGATGTGCTGGGTCGCGCTCGACCGAGCCGTGAAGCTGGCGCCTTCGCTCGGAAACTACGCCAAGGAGGACGAGTGGTCGGCTGCGCGCGACGAGATTCGCGCCGCCATCGAGGAGCGCGGCTGGAGCGAGGCAGCGCAGGCGTACGCCCAGTCGTTCGACTCGGACGAGCTCGACGGCGCGGCGCTCCTGATGCCGATCATGGGCTTCCTGCCCGCGACCGACGAGCGGATGCGCTCGACGATCGAGGCGATCGCCCGCGAGCTCACGCAGGACGGCATGGTGCTGCGCTACCGCAACGAGGAGGGCCTCAACGCCGACGGCCTCAGCGGGGAGGAGGGGACGTTCGTGATCTGCACGTGGTGGCTCGTCTCATGCCTGGCGCAAGCGGGCGAGGTCGAGCGCGCCGAGGAGCTGTTCGAGCAGCTCGCCGGCTTTGCGAACGACCTCGGCCTGATCGGCGAGGAAGTGGACGCGCAAAGTGGCGAGCAGCTCGGCAACTTCCCGCAGGCCTACAGCCACATCGGGCTGATCAACGCCGCCTACGAAATCGACAAGGCGAGAGGAGCCGTGGCATGAGTGGCGCGCGCGAATACGACGTGATCGTCCTCGGCGGAGGGCCCGCGGGTGAGCATTGCGCCGCCCGGCTCGCCGACGGCGGGGCCAGCGTGGCGATCGTCGAGCGCGAGCTGCTCGGCGGCGAGTGCTCGTACTGGGGCTGCATCCCGTCGAAGACGCTGTTGCGTCCGGGCGAGGCGCTCCAGGGCGCGCGCGAGGCGCCCGGCGCGCGCGAGGCCGTGAAGGGCGGCATCGACGCCGAGGCCGCCTTCGCCTGGCGCGACTTCATGGTCAGCGACTACTCGGACGCGGGCCAGGCCGCCTGGGCCGAGGGCGCGGGCATCGACGTGATTCGCGGCTCCGGCCGGCTTGCCGGGCCCGGGCGCGTGGAGGTCGGAGACGACGTGTTTGCCGCGCGGGACATCGTCATCTCGACGGGTTCCGAACCGGTCATCCCGCCGATCGACGGGCTCCGCGAGCTCGAAGGCGTGTGGACGAACCGCGAGGCCACCGCCCTGAACGAGGTACCGCGACGGCTGGTGGTGCTCGGCGGCGGGCCGATCGGTGTGGAGATGGCTCAGACCGTCTCACGGATGGGCGGCTCGGTCGCGCTCGTCGAGGGCATGGATCACCTGCTGCCACGCGAGCCCCGCGCGCTCGGCGACGCGCTCGGCGAGATTCTCAGCGGCGAGGGCGTCGAGCTCTGCTTCGGGCAGCTCGCCTCCGCCGTCCGCCGCGACGACGGCGAGTTCGTGGTCGAGTTCCCTGAGCGCAGCGAGCTCCGCGGCGATCGCCTGCTCGTCGCCACGGGACGGCGTCCGCGCCATCGCGACATCGGCCTCGAGACTGTCGGGATCGAGCCGGCCCGCAACGGCATCGAAGTCGACGCGCGCATGAACGCGGGCGACGGCATATGGGCGATCGGCGACGTGACGGGCATCTGGCCGCTCACCTACGTGGGCAAGTACCAAGGCCGCGTTGCCGCGGCGAACATCCTCGGCCTCGCGCGCGAGGCGAACTACGACGCGGTGCCCCGCGTCGTGTTCACCGATCCCCAAGCTGCCGCGGTGGGCGAGTCCGAGGGACCGCTCATGGCGACGGCGCGGCTCTCCGAGGTGCCCCGCACCGCGACTTATACGCGCGCGTATGCCGAGAAGCCCGGCTTCATGACGCTCGTCTCGGACGGCGAGCGCCTGACCGGCGCACGTGCCGTCGGCCCCGACGCGGGCGAATGGCTCCAGCAGGCCACGGTCGCGATCCGGGCGCGGGTGCCGCTCGACGTGATGGACGATGTCATCCAGCCCTTCCCGACCTTCTCCGAGGTCTTTCTCCACGCGCTGCTCGAGCTGCGGGCGAACGTTCCCGCGCCCGCATAGCCGGCCCGTAACAGCGGCGCCGCTGCCAGGACAACATCACCGTGGCCATCGCTCACACCCCGAGGACCGCCTTCACCGTGCACGCGCTCACGCGGGTCGTCGCGACCGACGCCCACGAGGGCCCGGTGTACGTCGCGCAGGACGACGCGCTGTACTTCACCACCGTTCCTCGCGCCGGGGACGTGCCCGTCCCGGGAGAGAGCTCGGTGGCGATCGAGCGTGTCGCGCTCGACGGCGGTTCGTTCCCTCTCGAGCCTGAGCGCGTCTCAGCGATTCGCGCGGACGCGAACATGGCGAATGGCATGGCCCTCGACCTCGAGGGACGCCTGGTGGTCTGCGAGCAGGGCACGCGATCGCCGCATGCCGCCATCACGCGACTCGACCGGAAGACCGGGACGCGGGAAATCCTCGTCGACTCGTTCGACGGGCTCCCGCTCAACTCGCCAAACGACGTGGTGGTCAAGAGCGACGGCACGATCTGGTTCACAGACCCCAGCTACGGCTGGCTGCAGGGATTCCGGCCGCGCCCACAGCAGCCCGACGCCGTCTATCGCTACGACCCGCGCGATGGATCGCTGACGCTCGTCACAGATTCGCTCGACAAGCCGAACGGGCTCGCGTTCTCGCCTGGGGAGACGGTCCTCTATGTCGGCGACAGCGGCGCCAACCACGAGCCGGGCAGCTACGAGCCCACTCGCCCGCATCACGTGATGGCGTTCGACGTGGTCCAGGGGCGCGAGCTCAGTGACGAGCGCGTGCTGCGCGAGATCACGCCGGGGTTCCCCGACGGCATCAAGGTCGACTCACAGGGACGCCTGTACGTGTCGTCGTTCAGCGGCGTGCAGGTGCTCGACCCGAGCGGCGAGCGCATCGGCGAGATCGAGCTGGCGGGTGCCGTGAACTTCACCTTTGGCGGCCCGGATCGCGACGTCCTCTTCATCACTGCGGACGACGCGATCTGGGCCGCGCACCTCGACGCAACCGGCCCGTAGACCACGAAGGGAGCCTGACCCATGGCCGCCGTGAGGACTCGCAGGACGATCGACACCGAGGGAGCGGACGCGGTGATCGCGGCCGCGGAGGAGTATGCGAACGAGCGCGGGCACCGCGTGGTGATGTGCGTGGTGGACCCGTGGGGCGAGGTCGTCCAGATCCGCCGCACAAGCGGCGCTCAGATCGCGAGCTCGCGCGTGGCCGTCGACAAGGCACGCACGGCGGCGATCTTCGTGCGCCCGAGCCGCGAGATCGAGGAGCAGGTGACGAACGGCCGGCTCGGTGCTCTCGCGCTGCACGGCGCCAGCGCGCTCATCGGCGGGATACCGCTCACGGTCGACGGCGAGGTCGTCGGCGCGATCGCCACGAGCGGCGAGACACCGGACGAGGACGAGGCCGTGTCGCTCGCGGGCGCGGCGGCCGCATTCTCCACCGAGGAGTTTCCGGCGCTGACGCAAGAGGGTGCGAAGCTCGCGGCAGAGGCAATTGGTGCCGAGGCGGCTCGGCGCGGCGTGGCGCCGGTCGTGTCGGCCGTTGACGCCGGCGGAGCGCTCATGTACCTGCATCGACCCGACGAGGCGCAGGTGGCGAGCGTCGAGGTGACGACCGACAAAGCGCGCACCGCCGCGATCTACCGCCGCCCGAGCAAGGACTTCGAGGACCAGGCGTCCGGCGGGCGGCCGTCGGCGCTGCACCTGGCCCGCGCGGTCCCGCTGCAGGGCGGCGAGCCGATCGTCTACGAGGGACGCGTGATCGGCGCAGTGGGCGTCAGCGGCGCCACGGACGCCGACGAGGATCGCGAGCTTGCGCTGCTCGGCGCGGCGGCGATCGCGAATGGCGTGGAGGTGAAGGCGTGATGGCGACGCTCACGGCCACCCCCGCGTCGAGACTGCCCGGCCCGCCCGAGGTCCTGCCCGGGAAGCCGGACTCGGTGATCGACCTCCAAACGGACGCCGGCGCTGGGCTCGCCGGCGTCGAGTGGCGCTACGCGGACGCGCGCGTCGAGGAGGTCGACTTCGTCGAGCTCGCCGGACCAGGTGCGGCTGACCCGCTCGGTCCCGGCGACGTCCCAAACCGCACGTATGACGTACTGCCGCATGCCGAGGGCGCGGACTACGACGACTCCGCGTGGCGCGTGCTGGCCCCCGACGAGACGAGGGCGCGGCTTGGCAACGGCCGCGTCTCGTTCAACTGGTATCGCACTGAGCTGACCGTGCCTGCGCAGATCGGCGACCACGATCCGACTGGGGGCACGCTCGTGTTCGAGGTGGTCGTCGACGACTACGCGGAGGTCTGGGTGAACGGCGAGCTACCGCTTGTGCTGGGCTACGCCGGCGGCCAGGTTGTCGGCGGCTTCAACGCGCCGAACCGCGTGGTGCTCACACGCGATGCGCGTCCGGGGCAGCGATTCCAGATCGCCGTGTTCGGCATCAACGGGCCGATCTCCGTCTCGCCCCACAACTACATCTGGATGCGGACCGCGACCGTCGAGTTCCACGCGTGCGGGCGCGCGCCGATCGCGTTCGAGCGCCCGCTCGAGGTGGAGCGCGAAGACAGCCGCATCGATCGGATCGTCCCGCCGGACGCCGCTCTGGAACAGGTGGCCGGCGGCTTCGAGTTCACCGAGGGGCCGCTGTGGTCTCCGAAAGGCGCGCTGCTGTTCAGCTCGCCGAACACGAACGTGATGTACCGCTGGGACGCGAGCACGGGCACGGTCAGCATCTTCAACGCGAAGAGCGGCTACACGGGCGTCGACATCGGGCGCTTCGGACAACCCGGCTCGAACGGGCTGACGTTCGACGACCACGGCCGGCTCGTCATGTGCCAGCACGGAAACCGGCGTGTTGTACGCGTCAACCCGCACGGCGACACGACGGTGCTCGCGGAGCGCTTCGACGGAAGGCGGCTGAACAGCCCGAACGACCTCGTGTTCCGCTCCGACGGCACGCTGTACTTCACAGATCCGCCGTTCGGACTGCCCGAGATGTTCGGCGATCCCGCCAAGGAGCTGCCGTTCAGCGGCGTCTACCGCGTCCGCGACGGCGCGGTGAGCCTGGAGACGGACGAGCTCGATGGTCCGAACGGGCTCGCGTTCTCGCCCGACGAGCGCTTCCTCTACGTGGGGAACTGGGATCCCGACCGCAAGGTCGTGATGCGTTACGAGGTCGGCAGCGACGGCGCGCTGCACAACGGCACGGTTCTCCACGACATGACCGGCGCGCCCGGCGAGGACGCGATCGACGGCCTGAAGGTCGACGAGGCCGGCAACGTCTACGCCTGCGGGCCCGGCGGCATCTGGGTGATCTCGCCGGAGGGCGAGCGACTCGGGCTGATCCAGCTGCCCGAGGCTCCGCACAACCTTGCGTTCGGCGACGACGATCGGCGCACGCTGTACATCACCGCGCTCACCGGCGTCTACCGCCTGCGCCTAGGAGTTGCTGGCGCGCGCCCGGCGTGGCAAGCGAGAAAGGAGACCCATGAGCAAGGGACTCGAACCCGGAATGACGTTCCCCGACGTGACGCTGCCGGACGAGAACGGCACGCGCCACCGGCTGTCGACGCTCCAGGGCGACGACATGCTCGTGCTTCATCTCAGCCGCGGTGAGCACTGCCCGCGCGAGCGGATGCACCACCGCGAGCTGCTGCGCTTCCACGAATGGTGCTCGGTGGCGTTCACGCAGCTCGTGAGCATCCTGCCGAACACGCTGCACGACACGTACAAGATGAAGATCGCGACCGGCGCCCACTGGACCTTCCTCGCCGACGAGGGGCTCGAGCTGCGCGAAGCGCTCGAGATCGACGAGTACACGGACAACCACCACGACAACGCGGTGGTGCCGCACACCCTCATCCTCTCGCCCGGCCTCCGGATCGAGAAGGTCTACGTGGGCTACTGGTTCTGGGGCCGCCCGTCGCCGGAGCAGCTCTGGCTGGACCTCCAGGACCTGACGCGGCGCGCGAAGGCCGACTACGACCCGACGCTGCCCGACGTGCGGGCCGAGCTTCAGGTCGCCGATGCGGCCCGCGCCGCTGCGTA
>DASVXS010000252.1:0-13564 GCA_036392575.1 Thermoleophilaceae bacterium
TCGCGCAGCACGGCTATGACGTCGCCGTCTACAGCCCGGACGGCGGCAAGCTCGAGGGCGACTCGTGGTCCGACCCACGCGACGAGAGCGGCTACTCGGCGGAGGACCTGGTCAGCCTCGGGTTCATCTCCTCACCCGACCACGTGGGCCTTGTCGAGGACACGAAGCCGATCGCCGAGATCGACATCGACGATCACGACGCCGTGCTGTTCATCGGGGGCCAAGGGCCGATGGTCACGTTCCGCGGCGACGAGCGCGTGCACCGGCTGGCGGCGAGCTTCCTTGCTGCAGGCAAGGTCACGGCAGTGATTTGCCACGCCACGTGCATGCTGCTCGAGGCGCGCGACGGCGACGGCAACCTGCTCGTTGACGGCAAGACGTGGACCGGCTTCGCCAACAGCGAGGAGGACTACGCCGACCAGTTCGTGGGCGAGCGGATCCAGCCCTTCCGGATTCAGGACGAGGCAGCGAAGATCCCGGACACCAATTTCATCGTCGCGGGGCGCTTCAAATCACATGCGATCCGCGACGGCAACCTGATCACGGGCCAGCAGCAGTACTCCGCTCGTGCGGCTGCGGAGCTCGTGATCGAGGCTCTCGGCGCCTAGGAGGCAAGCGAATGGTGATGAGGTACTGGCGGGGGTGGACCACCCCGGACAACGCGGACGCGTACGAGCGGATCGTGAGCCGGGAGGTGCTCCCGAGCATCGCGGCCCGCGACCTCGCCGGCTATCACGGCGCGTATCTGGCCCGCCGTCCGCTCGGGGAGGAGCTCGAGTTCGCGACTGTGATGCTGTTCGACTCGATCGCCGACGTCCGGGCCTTTGCGGGCGAGGACTACGAGACGGCCTACGTGCCGCCGCAGGCGCGCGAGGTGCTCGCGCGGTTCGACAAGGCCTCCGCCCACTACGACGTCCTGATGTCGCCGGACGAGACAAGGCTCGTCCGATGAGCCCCGTGACGAGGTACGTGCTCCTCTACGAGTCGGGCGACGACGTCGCTGGGAAGGCACCGGCCCACTTCCCAGCGCACTGGGCGCGCTGCGAGGAGTTCCACGAGCGCGGACTCTTGACGATGGTCGGTACGTTCGCCGACCCGCAGACCGAAGGCTCGATGGCGGTCTTCACCACCCGCGAAGGCGCGCTCGAGTTCGTGGAGGGCGATCCGTTCGTCCTCAATGGCGTGGTGCGCGGTTGGGAGCTGCGCGAGTGGAACGAGGCCTTCGGCGAGCCGTAGCCGCTCCGCTGGCTTCTTACAGCGAGTCGCAGTAAGCCTTCAGGGCGCGGAGGGTGCGCTCGTTCTCCCTCAGGACCTCGTACCGAAGCAGCGGCATGGCGAACTTCAGTAAGCGCGGAACCTGAAGGGTCACGACGCGGCGCACGCGCGTCGAGCCGGCCTGGGGCTCGAGCGAGTAGCGCATCACGATGTCGATCGTCCCGATGGGCGGCCTCAGTGTCATCGGCTGGTGGAAGGTGATCGTCGTCGGCCGATCGAGCTCTGTCACCGTGCCGTTGCGCACGCCGAGCGGTCCGGGCTCGCGGTACGTCGTACCGAGTGTGACCGGATCCGAGGAAATCTCGTGAGTGCCGCGGAACGACCTCGACCTCTCGAGCCAGCGGTGCTGCCCGCGGAGGTCGACGATCACGTCGAAGATCTTCTCGGCCGAGCAGTGGATAACGGACTCGCAAGTGAGTTCGATTGCCGGCTCGGATACGTCCATGCGTGCGACCCGGTCGCCGCGGAACGCGTACGTGTGGAGGACCGTGCCATCCGAAAGTACGGACCCGTCGAGCGCGCGAGCGATCTGATGGACGGTCACCTCGACGCGACCATCGGGCAACCGCTTGAAAGCCGTCGGCCGGACCTCAGGATCGAGTTCTGCCCATTGGCGCGTCCAGTATTCGCGCACGGCGTCGTGGCCGATGACCCGTCCGCCCTCCCACGCATTCGGCCAGTCGACGTCCTCGGTCATCAGCTCGAGCACGCGGTCGATGTCGCGTGTGTTGAAGGCCGCGTAGGTCGTGATCAATCGCTGCTCGACTGTCATGGATGGCGCCGCGGGAAAGCTTTCACATTTCCTTCATGTGCACCCACTCGCGTCGGTCTAGGATGCGTGATTACTCATGGCCAACCGCCGTCCCTCACTGGCCGGGACGTCGGCGTTACGAGGGCGTCGCACCGAGTCGGCTCTGCTAGACAACGTCGTTGCGGCGGTACGCCAGGGTGAAAGCCACACGCTCCTGTTGCTCGGTGAGGCTGGCGTCGGGAAGACCGCACTGCTCGACTACTTGAGCGAGGCGGCGTCGGATCTGCAGGTTGCCCGTGCCGTGGGCGTGGAATCCGAAATGGAGCTGGGCTTCGCCGGGCTGCATCAGATGTGCGCGCCGATGCTCGAGCGCGTGGCGCGGCTTCCGGCACCGCAGCGTGACGCCCTGGAGATCGTGTTTGGCTTGAGCGAAGGGACGGCGCCTGATCCGTTCCTGGTGGGATTGGGGGTGCTGAGCTTGTTGTCTGACGTGGCGGACGAGCGTCCGCTGCTGTGCGTCGTCGATGACGCTCAATGGTTGGATCAGGCGTCGGCTCGCACGCTCGCGTTCGTGGCGCGGCGGCTGCGGGCGGAGCCGGTCGGGCTCGTATTCGCCGCGCGCGAAGCTGGTGATGCGCTCCGGGAGTTGCCGCAGCTGGAGCTTCGGGGGTTGCCCGACCAGGACGCGCGCGCCCTGCTGGCCAGGGCGATCCCGGGCCGACTCGACGACCGCGTCCGCGAGCGGATCGTGGCCGAGACGCGAGGCAACCCGCTCGCTCTGCTGGAACTGCCGCGGGGAGCGAGCGCGGCGGAGCTGGCAGGCGGCTTTGAAATTCCCGTCGGAGGAGATCTCTCGGGCCGTATAGAGGACCGCTATTTGGGGCGGGTCACTGCGCTGCCCGAGGCGACGCAGCGACTGATGCTGCTCGCGGCGGCGGACCCAGCCGGGGACGCGGCGCTTGTCTGGCGTGCGGCTCGGAGGCTCGGAATCGAAACGAGTGCCCTCACTCCCGCGGAGGACGCGGATCTGCTGGAGATCGGGGCACGCGTTCGGTTTCGCCATCCGCTGGTGCGATCCGCGGTGTATCGGCAGGCGCCCCTCGGCGCGCGGCGGAGTACGCACGAGGCTCTGGCTCAGGAGAGCGATCCTGAGCTTGACGCCGACCGCCGTGCCTGGCACCGGGCGCTGGCGGCGGCCGGTCCCGACGAGGACGTGGCCGCCGAGCTCGAGCACTCGGCAGGGCGCGCGCAGACGCGCGGAGGCCTCGCGGCCGCAGCAGCCTTCCTCGAACGAGCGGTCGCGTTGACGGTCGATCCCGCCCGTCGGGCACGCCGTGCGCTGGCTGCCGCGCAGGCCAAGCACCAGGCCGGCGCGCCCGACGCCGCGCTCACGCTGTTGGCCAACGCGCAGGCGGGACCGCTCGACCCGCTGCAGCGCGCTCAGGGAGAGCTGCTTCGCGCCCAGATCACCTTCACGTCGAGGCGCGGAAGCAACGCGCCCCCGCTCCTGCTCGACGCTGCCAAGCAGCTCGAGCCGCTCGACGCGACGCTTGCGCGCGAGACCTACTTGGAAGCGCTCATGGCGGCCCAGTTCGCCGGTCGGCTCGCCGACGGAGCCGCCCTGAAGGTCGCAGAGGCGGCGCGCGCTGCGCCCCCGTCGCCCACGCTGCGCGCCCCCGACCTGCTCCTCGACGGCTTGGCCGTGATGATCACCGAAGGGCACCGCGCTGCGGCGCCGTTCTTGAAGGGTGCGCTCAACGTGTTCCGTGCCGGGGACATCGCCGCGAACGGGGGGTTCCGATGGCTGTGGCTCGCCGAGGAAGCAGCGATAGAGATGTGGGACCACGACACGTGGTGCGAGCTAGCCGCGCTCGAGATCGAGCTCGTCCGCGATGCGGGTGCTCTGACCGTGCTCCCTCTCGCCCTGAGCGCCAACATCGCTGCGCAGATATTTGCCGGTGAGCTGGTCGCCGCTGCTTCGTTGATCGACGAGGTGGAGATCGCCGCCGAGGCGACCGGCAGCCGGCTCGCGCCCTACGGATCCCTGATGCTCGCCGCCTGGCGAGGTCGAGAGGCCGACCTTGCGGGGCTGACCGAGGAAACGCTCAACGAGGTGATGTCCCGGGGCGAGGGGATCGGCGTGAGCACCACTCAGTGGGCGAACGCGCTGCTCCACAACGGACTCGGTCAGTACGGCACCGCCCTGGGAGCGGCCGAGCAGGTGCTCGACCCGCCCGGCGGGAGGCTGGACGCGACGATCAACTGGGCGCTGCCCGAGCTCATCGAGGCGGCCGCCCGCAGCGGTCACGCGGAGCGTGCCCACGACGCGCTCGAGCAACTCTCCGAGATGACGGGCGCCGCCGGTACGGACTGGGCGCTCGCGGTCGAGGCCCGTTCTCGAGCATTGCTGAGCGAGCATGACGGGGCTGAGGAGCTCTACCGGGAGGCGATCGAGCGGCTCGGCCGCACCCGCGTACGTGGGGAGCACGCCCGTGCGCATCTGGTCTACGGCGAATGGCTGCGCCGCGAGGGTCGGCGTAAGGATGCCCGCGCGCAGCTACGAACAGCGCACCGGATGTTCGCTCGCATGGGGATGGGGGCGTTCGCCGAGCGCGCTAGTCGCGAGCTGCAAGCCACCGGCGAGACGGTCCGCAAACGCCGGGCCGAGACCCGCGACGATCTGACCGCGCAGGAGTGGCAGATCGCGCGGCTCGCTCGCGATGGCCTGTCGAACCCGGAGATCGGCGCGCGGCTCTTCCTCAGCCCGCGCACCGTGGAGTGGCACCTGCGCAAGGTGTTCTCGAAGCTCGGGATCCATTCGCGTCGGGAGCTCGCGGCCGCACTACCCGTCTCCGAGCCGCAGCTGACCCCGGCCTGAACTCAGGCGTCGAGGAAACTCGCTATCGGGGCCAACGTCACCCGATCGACATGGGACTTCGTGCGCGCGATCGCGTCGTGATCGAAACGCGCGACGCGTGAGGCGATGTCATCCACCTCATCGTCGAGCTCGTTGTCGGCGATCGCGCGGTTGACGTACCCGTACTGCTCCGCGCGCGGCCCGTCGAAATCGTCGGCGACGAGGAGGATCTCGAGCGCCCGGCCGCGACCCACCAGCCGAGGGAGCCGGGCCGTCGGACCGCTCCCTGGCACCACACCCGTTCCCACGTCGAACTGCCCGATCTGCGCATGCTCGCGCGAGGCGAACCGCAGGTCACAGGCCAGCACGAACTCGCTTCCGGCGCCACGGACGCGCCCGCGGATAGAGGCGATGCTGATCACGGGCGCGCGGGACAGGTGCACAAGAAGATCGAGCCACGCGTGCATTCCGGTCAGACCTGCTGGCAATGCCGCGGTCCTGGCCGGGCCGTGCTCCGTGTCGTAGTGGGCGAGGTAGAAATCGCGGTTGGCGCTGTCGAAGACCACGACATTGAGGTCCGCGTCCTGCTCGATCAGGCCGACGAGCTCAGCGAGCTCTTCCACGGTCGTGGCTGTGATTGTGTTGATCGGCGGGTGGTCGAAGGTCACCCGGCAGTAGCCGGGGCTCCGGCGATCGATGCGGAAATGCGTCCAGGACTGGTACCACGCTCCGGAACCCCGGCCGTTGTTGGAAGGGCTCGCGCCCAAGGTGCCCATGGCTCACTCCTCACGTGGGTCGGTGCGGGTCGAGCGGATCAGACGGTGATGTGCTTGACCTCCGCCATGTAGCGCCCGGCCGCCGCGGAGGCCTCCTCCGGGGTGCTGCCGCTCTGCCGGGCGTCGATGTACGCGGCGTACCAGTCCCACCAGTCGTGGGGTGGGGCGGCCTTCTCGAACGAGTCGTGATGCTCGGCCGTTTCGTGCAGGAGCTGTGCAAGAGCCGCAATGTCCATCGTCAGTCCCCCCACTCACGGCCGGGAAGCCGCGTTGTGACTTCCTGGAGCAGCCACCCGTTGCCATCGGGGTCGCTGAACGTGGCGAAACTGTTGTACGAGCGACGTTCCGGATCCAGGCCCGGGACGGGCCCTCCGTCGAGGTGGAACGGCTCGCTGACCTCGACGCCGCGGCCGATGAGCTCCTCACGCGCGGCTTCGATGTCGGAGACCACCAGCTCCAGGCGCTCCGCCGAGCCCGGCTCAGCTGCAGTGAGGCCCGTCCCGAATGAGATCGAGCACTGCGAGTGCGGCGGCGTCAGCTGGACGACCCGGACGGTGTCGCTGAAGGGGATGTCGGCGTCCAGGCGCCAACCGAGGCTCTGGTAGAAGCTCTTTGCCCGCTCGACGTCGGAGACGGGCAACGTCACCACCTCGAGCTTCATATCCACGCCCAGACCGCTCTGCGGCTGGCTCGGTTCGCTGCTTACGTCGGTGCCGGCCATGTGGACCTCCATCGATGGCTGTGGGCAACAGGGTCGCGCGTGGTGGCCAAATTTCGCGCCCGTGGACTCCCTGGTTGGAACACTGGTCACGCGCGGAACCAGGGACCGACCAGTGCGTCCACGGGCGCGAGCGGTCGCTCGGAGCGGGACCCTGATAACGGTCGCCGCGAGCGTGGTGCCGCCAGCAACTCGACGGAGGTAGCGATGAGCTCGAGCAATGACTACGACGTGATCGTTCTCGGCGGCGGCGCTCCCGGCGAGCACTGCGCCGCGGCGCTGGCTGCCCGCGGACTGCGCGTCGCCGTCGTCGAGCGGGAGCTGGTGGGCGGCGAGTGCTCGTATTGGGCTTGTATTCCCTCGAAGTCACTGCTGCGCCCAGGCGAGGCGGTGCAGGGCGCGCGCGAGGCCGGAGGCACGGCCGAGGTCGACGTCGAGGCTGCGCTGGCGTGGCGGGACTTCATGGTGTCGAACTATTCCGACGCCGGCCAGGAGCGCTGGCTGGCGGGGCGGGGCATCGACCTGCTGCGAGGCACGGGCCGGCTGGCCGGCACCGGAGCGGTTGAAGTCGACGGTGTCCGGCATACCGCAGAGCACATCGTCGTGGCGACCGGCTCGGATCCAGTCGTGCCTCCGATCTCTGGACTCCGCGAGCTCGACGGCGTCTGGGGCACCCGTGAGGCGTCGAGCATGAAAGCTGTCCCCCGCCGCCTGCTCGTGCTGGGTGGTGGGTCAGCAGGCGTCGAGGTTGCACAGATCGTGCGACGTCTCGGCGGCGAGGCGGTGCTCGTCGAGGGCGCCGACCACTTGCTTCCGCGCGAGCCTGCGCCGCTGGGCAGGGAGCTCGGCGAGGCCCTGCGCCGGGACGGAATCGAGCTGATGCTGGGGATGCACGCCACGGCCGCGCGACGGGAAGGCGACGAGTATGTCCTGCAGTTCGACGGTGGCACGGAGTTGCGGGGCGATCAGCTGCTCGTGGCAACCGGTCGGCGCCCGCGCGTGGAGGGAATCGGCCTCGAAACCGTCGGCGTCGAGGCCGACCCCCACGGCATCCGGGTTGACGAGTACATGCGCGTAGGCGAGCGCCTCTGGGCGATCGGTGACGTCACCGGCATCTGGCCGCTCACCCACGTCGGCGAATACGAGGGCGACGTGGTCGCCGCGAACATCGCCGGCGATGCGCATGCGGCGAACTACGAGGCCGTTCCGCGCGTCACCTACACCGATCCGCAGGCGGCGGCGGTGGGCGCGGTCGAAGCGCCATACAGCGCCACTGCACCCGTGTCAGAGGTGCCGAAGACCGCCACCTACACGCATGCGTACGCCGAATCCAACGGGTTCCTCACGCTGCTCAGCAACGGCGAGCGACTCACCGGCGCCTACGCGCTCGGGCCCGAGGCCGGTGAGTGGATGCAGCAGGCGACGATCGCCATCCGCGCACACGTCCCGCTCGACGTGCTAGGCGACACGATCCAGCCGTTCCCGAGCTTCTCGGGGATCTACGACGCCGCAGTGATGGCGCTTCGGATGGAGGTCGCCGACATGCCGCGACCGGTCAGGCCGATGGACGCGCAGATGGCGAGCCTGTCGGGGTGAGGAGAAGAGTCATGACTGCCACAAGCACCACCTCCACTCAGCGCGAGCCGGCACTGCTCGGCCAGACCGTAGTCGTGATCGGTGGCAGCGCCGGAATCGGGCTCGAGACGGCCCGACGCGCCCGCGCCGAGGGCGCCGATGTCGTCCTCGCCGCCCGAGATCCCGAGCGGCTCGAGCAGGCCGCGCGCGACGTAGAGGCGCGGAGCACTGCCGCCTTCGACGCCACCGATGCGGCGGCTCTGAAGCGATTTTTCGGGGACCTGCCGGCCCCGATCGACCACGTGATGGTCACCGGCCCCGGACCACGTTACGTTCCGCTGCTCGAGATGAGCGCAGATGACGTGCGCCAAGCGCTCGGCGATCACGTGGTGCTGGGCCTCGAGGTCGCACGCAACGCCGCCGGCAAGATGAGACCCGGCGGCACGCTGATCTTCATGGGCGGCACCGGCGGCCGGCGGATCAGTCGCGAGCTCGGGATCGTCTCCGCGGCCACCGCCGCGCTGCCCCCGTTCACGGCGGCACTCGCGCTCGAGCTGGCTCCGGTTCGCGTCAACCTCATCGCCGCCGGCTTCGTCGACACCCCGCTGTCGGCATCGCTGCTCGGCGACCGACTCGATGCGCGGCGCGAGGAGCTGCGCTCGAAGCTCCCGATCAGGCGAGTCGTAGGACCGGCCGACGTCGCCGCGCTCGCCGTTCACCTCATGATCAACACCGCCGTCACGGGCGCGACATACGACATCGACGGCGGCCAGCAGTTCGTTCAGTAACGGGAATCTCGAAACCAGGGAGCGGACCAGGGACCACACGGGCGCGACGTGCGGAGGAGACGATCAGGCTTCTTGCGTCACCGAGTACGGGAGTCCGCATGTCTGCCGCCACGGATACAGCAGCGATCCGGCCGTTCCAAGTTGACATTCCGGACGAGGTCGTGGACGACCTCCGTCGGCGCATCGCGGCCACGCGCTGGCCCGAAAGGGAGCCGGTCGACGATCAGTCGCAGGGCGTGCAGCTCGCGACGATTCAGGCACTCGCGCGCTACTGGGAGACCGAGTACGACTTCGGGCGGTTGGAGGCGAGGCTGAACGCCTTCCCGCAGTTCATGACCGAGATCGACGGCCTCGATATTCACTTCATCCACGTCAGGTCGCCCCAGGACGACGCGTTGCCTCTCATCATCACGCACGGCTGGCCCGGCTCGATCGTCGAGATGCTGAACGTCGTCGGCCCGCTCGCCGACCCGACGGCGCACGGCGGCAGCGCCGAGGACGCGTTCCACGTGGTTATCCCGTCGATGCCCGGCTACGGGTTCTCCGCCAAGCCGGACGAAACCGGTTGGGACGTCCCGCACATCGCGCGCGCCTGGGCGGAGCTGATGAACCGCCTTGGCTACACGCGCTACGTGGCCCAGGGCGGCGACTGGGGTGCGCTGATCACCGAAGTCATGGGCGCACAGGCGCCGGAGGGGCTGATCGGCATCCACACGAACATGCCCGGCGCCCTTCCACCCGAGGTCTCGAAGGTGATCGCGTCGAACGTCCTCGGCGCAGGCGACCCGGCCCCGACCGATCTGGCGGACGAGGAGCAGCGCTCGTACGACCGGCTGAGCTTCTTCTTCACGAAGGGCATCGGCTACGCGCTCGAGATGGGGAATCGCCCCCAGACGCTGTACGGGCTCGCGGACTCGCCCATCGCCCTGGCCGCATGGATGCTGGACCACGACATCTGGAGCCTCGAGGACATCTCGCCCGCCTTCGTCGACGGGCGGCCGGTCGGCAACCTGACTCGAGATGAGGTTCTCGACAACGTCACGCTCTACTGGCTGACGAACACGGGCGTCTCCTCGTCCCGCCTCTACTGGGAGAACAAGCTCGGCTTCTTCGACTTCAAGGGCGTCACTGTCCCGACGGCCGTCAGCGCCTTCCCGAACGACATCTTCCACGCCACGCGGGCCTGGGCCGAGCAGGCGTACCCCAACCTCATCTACTTCAACGGGCTGGACAGGGGCAACCACTTCGCCGCCTGGCAGGAGCCTGAGCTCTTCACGACCGAGGTTCGCACCGGGTTGCGGTCGCTTCGCTAGCGGACCAGGGAGTAGACCAGGGTCCTCACGGGCGCGACGGGCAGACGAGACGAGCAGCGTGATGGCGTCACCACGACCAAGCGTCGTGAGGCCTCGTGAAAGGAGATCTTCGTGAGCTCATCCTCCGCGCCGTCGCCCACCCCAGAGGGACCAGGCTCCGTCTCCGGTGCGCCGAACCTCCCGGCCGGGTTCACCGACACGTTCACGAGCCGGTACATCGACGCCAATGGGATCCGCCAGCACGTGGTCATCGGAGGTGACGGCCCGCCTCTGCTGCTGGTGCACGGCTGGCCCCAGAACTGGTACGCGTGGCGCATGGTGATGCCGGCGCTGGCCCGGGACTTCGAGGTCATCGCGCCCGACCAGCGCGGAACCGGCTTGACCGACAAGCCGCAGGACGGGTACGACCCCGGCGCCCTCGCCAACGACATGGTCGCGCTGATGGACGCGCTCGGTCACCAGCGGTTCGCCATGGTCGGCACTGATACCGGATTGCCGATCGGCTACGCGCTCGCCGCGGATCACCCAGACCGCATCGAACGTGTGGCCCTCGCTGAGGTCCCCGGGCCTCCTGGGGCGGTTCCCCAACCGCCCTTCTTCGTCCCCGAGCCGCTCAACAACAGGCTCTGGCACATCGCCGTGAACCGGCTCGACGACGTGAACGAACAGCTCGTCAGGGGACGGGAGGACATCTACTTCGGCTACGAGTTCGGCATCCAGGCCGGAAAGAAACTCCCGGATGACGTGATCAACTACTACGTCGGGCTCCTTCAAAACCCGGACTCGCTGCGCGGCAGCTTCGCGTTCTATCGCGAGTGGGACACCATGATGGCCCAGAACGAGCAGCGCGGTAAACAGCCGCTGACGATGCCGGTCCTGGGGATCGGCGGGGACGCAAGCAACGGTGCACTGGTCGGGGACGCGTTTAAGCCCCTCGGGAACGACGTGCGGACCGCGGTCATTCCCGGCGCCGGCCACTGGTTCGCCGAGGAAGCCCCCGAGGAGACGCTGGCGGCGCTGACCCCGTTCCTGGCTCCGTACCGCGACCGAGCTACGGCCGCCGCGTCCTAGATGACTGTGTTCGGACGTATCCACATGCCCTCGCTCGGCGGGGCGACCGAATGGCTCAACTCTGAGCCACTCAGCCCCGAGGGGTTGCGCGGCAAGGGCGTCCTCGTGAACTTCTGGACGCTGACGTGCATCAACTGGCTGCGCCAGGAGCCCTACGTCCGTGCGTGGTCGCAGGCCTACCGAGACGACGGGCTCGTCGTGATCGGAGCCCACACGCCGGAGTTCTCGTTCGAGCACGAGATCGACGGCGTGCGGCGTGCAACGAAGGAGCGAGAGATCGACTACCCGGTCGCGGTCGACAACGACTATGGCGTCTGGGAAGCCTTCGACAACCACTACTGGCCGGCGCTCTACTTCGTCGACAGGGAAGGGATCATCCGCGACCAGCACTTCGGCGAAGGCCGCTACGAGCAGTCAGAGCGTGAGATTCAGCGTCTGCTCGGCGTCGAGCGCGAGCTTGTCTCCGTCGAAGGGCGCGGCGTGGAGGCGGAGGCCGACTGGGACCACCTCCGTACACCCGAGACGTACCTCGGCTACGGGCGGGGGGAGCGCTTCGCGTCACCGGACCGCGCCGCGTTCGACGAACGCCACGCCTACGAGCTCCCCGAGCGCCTGCCCTTGAACCACTGGGCGTTAGTCGGAGAGTGGACGATCGGGAGTGAGCGTGTCGTGCTCGACCAGGCCGGTGGGAGCATCGCCTTCCGCTTCCACGCGCGCGACGCGCATCTTGTGATGTCTCCCGGCGAACGAGAACCGATTCCCTTCCGCGTGAGCATCGACGGCGAGGCTCCGGGCGCCTCGCATGGCGTGCATGTCGACGAGGACGGGAACGGCGTCCTTGACTACGGGCGCATGTACCAGCTCGTGCGCGAGCACGATGCGGTCGGCGAACGGACGCTGGAGATCGCGTTCCTCGAGCCCGGCGCCGAGGGATATGCGTTCACGTTCGGCTAGCCGGGGAATCTCGATCGAGGGACGCGGTCATGCGCCCGCCTGCCCCTCTCCGCCGGATCGGGGGGTCACCTCAGCCGCGTGCGCGGCTCGGCTCGGGGCCCACCTCGGCCGCGGCCTCGAGCGGACCAGCTTGCAGGAGCCGCGCGCCGATGCGCTCCGCCAACTCCTCGTCCGCTCCCCCACCGGCGAGGAAGACCGAGTGGTCGCGTGCGAGGGCGGCGATGCCGTCGGCCACCGCATCCAGCGGCTCGGAGGCGACGGCCGCGAGCACGACCGCATGCGGTTGCAGCTGGGCGCTCGCGGCGGCCATGGTGTCGATGGGCGTGTCGGCTCCGAAGAAGGTCACTCGCCAGCCACGGCCTCGAAGCGCGAGGCCGAACACCACGAGACCGAGGTCGTGCCGCTCACCCGGCGGACATGCCAGGATCGCGCGCGGCCCGACCCCGGCATCCCAGCCGCGAGCCAGCGCGAGCAGACGCTCGCGAAGGAGCGTTGACGCGAAGTGCTCTTGGGCCACGGACGCGTCGCCCAGGCTCCAGCGCTCGCCCAGCATCCGAAGGTAGGGCAGTACCGCCTCGCGCAGCACCGTCTCGACGCTGAACTCGCCGATCAGCCTGTCGAAGGCCAGCTGGGCGCGTGCGTCGTCGAAGGTGTCGAGGGATGCCCAAAGCTCGGCGGCGTGATCAGCCGGGCGCGGCGGGCTCGGAGTAGAGGCGCCCGTGCGTGCAAGTCCGGCCGCTTCTGCTGCGGAGAGACCGTCTGCCAGGTGTGACTGCATCGCCTGCACACGAGCGACGTCGGCGGCGGAGTAGAGCCTGTAGCCGGCCTCGGTGCGTGTGGGCTCGAGCAGGCCGTAGCGGCGCTCCCACGCCCGAAGCGCCGCCGTAGTCACACCGGCGCGGCGGGCCACCTCCCCGATTCTCAACAGACCTTCGGACACGGGTTGAGTATAGAGCTTAGACGATCTTTATACGAACACTTGACAAAGCACCTTTCACCGGCTACCTTGTCCAAAGCCTGTCAAGGGTTTGTTCGTCCCCGGTCTGCTCAAGGAGCACCCATGTACTCATTCACTCCAACCCGGCTCGCGCTCGTGCTGGCCACCACGCTCGCTTTGTCGGTTGCGGTCGTAGGGCCCGCCAGTGCGGCCTCGGCCGGCCCGGCGGCGAAGCGGGCCAACATCGTGAAGACGGCCACGGACGCTGGGCAGTTCAAGACGCTCGTGTCGCTCGTCAAGCGCGCGGGACTTGCGGGCACGCTCGCCGCGAAGAGCGCCAGGTACACGGTCTTCGCTCCCACCGATGCCGCCTTCAAGAAGGTCCCGAAGCGGACGATCGACGCGTTGCTGAAGGACCCCGCGAAGCTTCGCGCGGTTCTGCTCCACCACGTGGTGAAGGGCCGCGTGACCGCCAAGCAGGTGGTGAAGGTGCGGTCCGTCCAGACACTGAACGGCGACTCGCTGCGGCTCCGCGTTCGGGGCGGCAAG
>DASVXS010000253.1:0-28342 GCA_036392575.1 Thermoleophilaceae bacterium
ATCAGGTGCAGCTATCCATTCCCAGGGTGTTGGATGTCGCGGGCGCCAGCATCTCCGGCACGCCCGTCGTCGAGATCGGCCACACCCACGGCGTGGCCTGGACGCACACGACCTCGACCGCCCGGCGATACACCCTCTTCCAGCTCGACTTGGTGCCCGGCAGGCCGACCAGCTACCTGGTCGACGGCCGCGCAGAGCCGATGACCCGGCGGACGCTGACGGTCACCGCGCGCCGTGCCGGTGGCAAGCTCTCGCGGGTCACCCGGACCCTGTATGGCTCGCGGTACGGGCCGGTGCTGGCCACCGGCTGGACGACCACCACCGCGTTCGCCATTCGTGATGTCAACGCCGACAACCTGCGCTCGATGAACGAATGGCTGGCGATGGGCAAATCACAAAATCTCGCCCAGCTCCGCGCCGCCCAAGACACCTACCAGGGCAACCCCTTCACCAACACGATCGCCACCGACGCCGGCGGGAGAGCGTACTTCGCCGACGCCTCCGTCGTCCCCCACGTCACCGACGCGCAAGCCGCACGTTGCATCAACAGCGCCGAAGGCAAGGCCCGCTACCCCGACACCTTTGTCCTGGACGGCTCCACGTCCGCGTGCAACTGGGGCAGCGACCCCGGCGCCGTCCGGCGCGGCATCTTCGCGCCGAACCACCTCCCGCGGCTGATCCGCACCGATTACGTGGCCAACTCCAACCAGAGCCCCTGGCTCACCAACCCCGCCGCGCCCATCACCGGCCACCCGGCCATCTTCGGCGACACCGGCACCGAGCGGGAGCTGCGCACCCGGCTCGGGCTCGACATGATCGCGCGGCGCCTGGCCGGCACCGACGGCCTCGGCCGACCCCGCTTCACGCTGCCCACTCTGCAGGCCACCATGCTTGCCAACCGCAACTACAGTGCCGAGCTCGGCCGCGCCGACGTGGTCGCCATGTGCCGCGCCCACCCCGCCCTGACCGCCAGCGACGGCACCCGGGTCGACGTGCGCGCCGCCTGCGACACCCTCGCACGCTGGACCGGCCACGCCAACGCCGGCAGCCGCGGCGAGGCGCTCTGGGAGACGTTCTTCCAGGCTCCGCTCACCTGGCTGGTGCCCTTCGATCCCGCCCACCCGCTCACCACCCCCCGCGGGATCAACGGCAACGACCCCGACGTACAACGCGCCCTCGCCGACGCGGTGCGGTTGCTCCGCAGCAACCGCACCGCCGCCCGCGCCAGGCGCTGGGCCGGGATCACACTGCCCGGCTGCCCTGCCGAGAAGGGCTGCTTCAACGTCATCGAGGCCAGCGAGCCGATCACGCCGCCGCCGCGCAAACCCGGGCGCCGGCAGGGCCAGACCGGCCCGCAACCGAGCAGAATCGGGACTCCGGCGAGCGCCAGACGGCAGCGCCCGAGCCGCAAGCCACCCGGCATCTTCGGCTCGAGCTTCATCATGGCCGTCGAGCTGACATCCCAAGGTCCCCGCGCACGCACCATCCTCACCCACTCCCAATCCGCCAACCCCGCCTCCCCTCACTACCGCGACCAGACCGTCCTGTTCGCCAGCAGACACTGGGTTACCGAGCGATTCACCGAAGCCGAAATCAACGCCGACCCCCACCTACAAACGACGACCCTGCACGACTGACAACCCCGGAACCGTCCCACCGCTCGGTTGCGCCCGCCAGCCGCCAGCTCTTCTCGCCCCTGCCAGCCCGCTACGCGGCATTCCGGGGGGCATCGAACTGTTCGGCCCCGTCGGCACTCGTCGACGAGCGCGCCGATCGTCAGGCGCGAGCAGCGGCGCGCGAAGAGGGATCCGGACCGCTGCCCCGCGGTGGGGGCTCACTGTTCCGCGACGGGCGAGCTCGTCTCGAGGTGGGAGGCAGCACGAGCTGGAAACCAATCCCTCCACGCGGAAGCGAAAGCGGCGCGGGTCATCGGGTGGTCAACTCGTTGCGCCGGCGTCCTCGTACTCGTCGTGTCGCCGGATCCAGAGCATTGACGCCGGCGCCCGCGCATCCCCCTCGTCGCGTCCCTTCGGGGCCCGGTCGAGGATCGGGTAGTAGCCCATCAGGAACTCCGCGCCTCGACCCTGGGTCGAGTAGGTGTAGTAGACGGCTCCATCAGCGAGGGTGAAGGCGCTGAACCCGAAGCCCTCCGAGGCGTATCCCGCCACGTCCGTTCCCGTCGAGGCCGCGATCTGGGGCAGGCCCGTCTGCGGGTCGTCCAGCGCAGGGCCCATCCGCTCGCGGACCAGCTCGTTGGGGTACGAGACGCCGAAGTCGAAGTTAAAGTCGCTGTCGGCCGAGGACACCCAGGGAATGCTCCAACCCATCCTCCGCTTGTAGGCCTGCAGCTTCGCAAGCGGCGCACGCGAGACGAGGAGCATCGTCACGTCGCGCGCATGGAGGTGCGGAAGGACGCCGTTGACGCCGTCCACCAGCGATGAGCAAGTGGGGCAGGCGGTCTCGTAGCTCGGGCCGAACATGAAGTGGTAGACGGCGAGCTGGGAGCGACCGTCGAACAGCTCCGCCAGTGTCCGCGTGCCGTCGTCGGTGTCAAACCTGTACTCCTTCTCGACCCGCACCCACGGCAGCTCGCGGCGCTTCCGGGCCAGCTCGTCGCTGCGGCGGGTGAGCTCCTTCTCCTCCGCTAGCAGCTTGTTTCGCTCGGCCTGCCACTCCTGCTGGGTCCCGACTGTGTGCTCCGGCATCGCGTTCCTCCTGTGTCGGCCTGACCCTCTGGAGGGATCTTGCCACTCAGCGGCGCCGCCCAGTGACTCTCGCTGCCGCTTCCGCGTGCCAGCGACTAGTGAGGGCGAGAGGCATTCTCGGCTTCGCTCTGCCCTTGGGAGCGCGAGCACCAACAACACCGCGGGACCCGCGCCTGCCCCGCGCTCGTTGACTCGCGCATCCTGCCCGAGCGGTCGTCGGTTGCGACGATAAGCTCCGCGCCATCTGGGCCGCCAAGGAGGAGGGGTAGCCGCGACCAACGGCGACGCACGCAGCACCGACGAGGGCGACCCGCGCTCAGCGGCGGTCACGTTTGTGACCACGGAGCACTTCGTGCTCGGGGGCGCCCGCGCCGCGACGATCGCCGAATCGAACGGCCGGGCGAACATGTTCCTCGCGGCGGTCTCCGGCGGCCTCATCGCCCTGGGCCTGGTGGCGACCGCAAGCAGAGTGGGAGCAGCTTTCTATGGGTTCGGCCTGGTTCTGCTCCCGACCCTGGCCTTCATCGGGTTTGTCACCTTCGGGCGAACGCTGCAGTCCTCGATTGAGGACACCGAGTACGCGCGCCGGATCGCCCAGCTGCGCGACTACTACTTCGAGCACGCGCCGGAGATCGCTCCGTACCTGGTGCGCGTCCCCGCCGCGGAGCGGCTCCTTATGGAGCGAGTGCCCGGCGCTCGCTGGGCGGGATACCGGACGGTCGCCGGCATGGTCGCGGTGATCACGGCGGTGCTCGCCGGCTCGACCGCGGCCCTGGCGGCGATCCTGATCTCCGATCACTCGCTGGCCGCGGGTGTGATCTCAGCGACGCTGGTCACGCTTCCCACAATGATCGTGATGATCCGATACCAGGATTCGGCCTGGGAACGGGCCGCGGCCGAGTCGCTCGGGCTCAGCGAGGACTGACTGAGGTGAGCGATGAGTCGGGGGCCCGTCCGCCCCGTCAAGCGGGCAACCCGCAGCGACTCCGTAGCGCTGAGAGCGTGCCGCGCTCGCTCCTCCAATGCGCGACGAGCAGCATCGCGACGTGATCAGAGCCGAAGTGGCGTGCCGACCGGGATCATCGGCGCGCGGCGGGCGTGGACGGTGTCGATGATCTCGGCGTTGTCGATCCCTTGAGGTAGACCGAGGTGATGCCGAGGTTGCTGTGGTCGTCGAGCTATGGGTGTCCCGCGCTGCGCCACGGCAACCTGCGCAGTCGCTCACCAAGAGCCTGCGCTGCGGACTCCTCCGTAACGACCTGCCCACAACTTGAACCACTCATCGTCGTCCAGGAAGACTCCCAATCCCCGGTGACCCCGTGCCTCACGAACATAACTGGCAGCGGCGAGTCAAACGGCCGGAAGCTCTGGTTGTGGATCGCAGGCGTCTCATTGCCCGGGTAGTACGGCCCGAAGAGGTTCCCGTCCGCCGCATACGACGGAACCCCAAGCCGCCCCTGGACCTCGTCGAAGACCGCCTTCGCGCGATCCGCCGCCAAATCGGTGAAGACGACGACGATGACGTCGTAGATCGCGTCGTCGCCGTCGCCCGACCGCTTGTCGAGCAACAGTCTCCTGTAGCCATCCATGAGCTCGACGACCTCCGACGGGTCACGGTCGCCAATCCGCTCCGGGGCGAGCCAAAGCACCTTGCGCTCCAGTGACCCGGGCACGAAGGGACAGACGGTCCCGTCGCGGCCGAGATCCTCGTGAGGCTTGATCACGAAGTTGTTGATCCACTCGGCGATGGCTTGAAGCGCTTCGAGATCGCGGTTCTCGAACTCCCCCTTCCGCGCTGGGTCGTCCAGGTCTTCCAGCAGAAAGAGATTCGTGGTCTGAGCCGAGCTGGCCATCGAGGCCTCCTTCCGGTGGACGTGACACCGTCACGGTCTCATCGCGCCTGCTCGATCGCACCCGTGTCATCCCTGGTCAGCCCACTGGCCCGCGGCGGCGACTCGCCATCCCAATTTCCCAGATATCCGGACCGCTGCTTTCCATGTGAGGGAACACTCCGGCCCCGAGTTGCGCTTCGCGCGACAAGTGGAAGGGACCGAGCCCGCACCGCGTGACCGCTGCGGGCTAGCGCTCCTCGTCCTTTGCGGGCGTCTCGCCGAGCCGCAACCCGACGCCTCCCTTCACGCGCAAGGCGGAGCGCAGCTTCGCTTGCGCGTCGTGTCCCCTGAGCATGGAGAGGAGCCCGCTCGCCCTGGTGAGGACTCCGGGAAATCGTCCAGAGCGCCGGCGATCACCATCCTGACCCGGCACTCGGATTCCGCCGGGAGTGGCAGCGGACCTCGCGCCGGTGAATCCGAACCGGCTAATGCCGACTACTTGACAGCCCAGCCGCTTCGAGCGCATCGTCTGAATCTCGAAAGGACCGGAAGTAGACGACCCTTCCGCCGCGGAACCTCCAGAGGATCGCGAGGGGCTCATCGAACTCGATGCCGGTGTGCTTCGCCCTCGCTCGGAAGCGATGGATGGAGACGAGGCAAGCACCGGCATCGACGATCCGCTCCAACTCGACCCTCAGGTCCTCGAAGGGTTCTGCCCACCGATCCGTCGCCCGGATCACCCCTTGATGGCCTCGATAGGTCTCCTGAGCATGGTCGGGCAGAAACGCGTCCTCATAGACGACGTCGAGATCGAGGTGATTTGTGACGGGCTCGCCTGTACGGCAATCGACCATCGGGCCCCCGGCGGGGGGTGCCTCCCACGCCGTCGCCCACGTTCGAAGGTTTTCGACGTCCTCCTGCGACATCGCACGTCAGTATCGCGTGTGGGCCCGCTTCCGATGCGAAGTGTGTGCTGGCAGCTGCTTCGCGCGATGAGCGAAAGCCGTGTCGGTGCCGACTTCCGCTTTTCGTCCAAAGCAGCACTTCTGTACCGCCGAGTCAGTGCTTACTGCAGAGTGGATCTGAGCTTGGAAAGCGGCACGGCCAGTGCTCTCTGAATCGACACTGGAACGAACGGGAAGTACAGGAACTCGTCCGGGTAGGCGCGCATCAGGCGAGCGGCATCGCCGACGTGGGGGTTGCCGCGCCGATCGGTCGGCAGCGCGAACAGATCGCGGAAGAACTCCCAACCGCGAAGCGCGGGGCGAAACTCGACCGTGTAGGTGCTCTCGGTCTCGGCCTGAAAGGTGTGCACGACCTTTGGCGGAATACGAATGTCCTCTCCGGCCCGCACGCGTATCCGCTCGCGGCCACGGCGCACGTGAAGTTCACCGGTGTGAACGATGAACCTCTCTTCTTGGCGAAGGTGGATGTGCGGTGGCCCGCCGTTCGCGCCCTTCGCCGCTTCGACCTGCGCGCGCCCAACCTCATCGGTAGAGCTCTCATCGCGCCGGATTTGCATCCCGCGCCCCTCCATGACCTCAGCGCCGCTCACTCAGCGGCGACGCTACTCCGCCCTCTACTCGACCGCAACAGCGGTTCAGCGACGACTGATGCCGAGAACTCTCCTTCCAGCGAAGGAGCAGTGACGCGGCGGTCCGGTTGACGCGCTTGGCATGACGCGCGCGGCGAACGGGGGCGCGCCATCGAAATCCGAAGTTTCGGCGCCACTGGCACCGGGCGCCCCTAGCCGGCTAGTTTCGTTCGCGCGTCGGCGGCCGCGCGGGCGAACAGCGTTTCGAGCTGCTTGTCGTGGATGAAGCGCTTCGCGCGGGGACGCCGCTCACGCGACGACCTCGCTGTCAGCGCATCCCGCGCCGCAATTACGAGATCCGGCCAGGTCTCCTCAAGCAGCACGCACGCGAGCGCGTCCATCGGGCCGAACCGCTCTCCGTCGCTGACCCATAGCTCGCCTGTGTCCAGCAGGCAGAACGTCAGGCCGCTCGCCCGATGATCGGCAAACCGTAGGTCCTCCTCGACCACGATGACCAGCCGGACGTCGCGCTGCAAGGCACCTCCCTTGAAGAGAAGTTGGAACCCCCGCTTACTACGGGCGTACCCAAGCCGACGACCCAGCTGGCACGTTTCTTCGCCGCACTCAGCCAACAGGCGCGGAAATTGCGAGCTACTTCTTTACGCGGAGAGCGTCTGCGGAGTGAGCCAGACGAGCCGGTGCCAAACCCTGTGCCCCAGCGCGCCCGACTCGGGATCAGCCGGGCTGACAAGCGGTCGCGCGGAGCGGCTGAGTCCGTTGCCGAGGTGAGTGGCAAACATACGCCGGGCTCCTCCTTTCCATGCAACGCAGCGGTCCCCAGTTGACTCGGCCCTAGTTACGCGGCACTCCCGCTTTACACGAGGGAGCAGGAGCTACGGACCGCAGATGCGTCTCGCGGTGATCTCACCGGACGTCCCGGGGGAAGCGCTACGACAGCGCTTTGAAGGTCCCGAAGTCGCCGGAACCTTCTTTCTTGATGCCGTCGAGCGTGACGGCCACGACGTCGATCACCTCGATCGCCGGCGGTTCGTACTCCGAGACTGCGTCCGCCTCGGCGTTGGGCACACGCGCGTCTTGGCTCGCGGCGGCCGTGCGAGTCCTTCGCGTGCCGCTATCCACGGACCGAACCTATCACGGGTTCGGCGGCCCCGCTCGGTGTTTGCGTTTCAAGCCAGACGTGTTGCATCAGAACCGCACTACGCAGATCGGGGCGCAGCTTCGCCCATTCCGCTCGCAGAGCGGCACGGTCCACGAAACCGTCAGGCACGCCGGACAGATCCATGGCGGCCGCCACGTCGCGAGTCGCGTGGCCCCAGAGCGGTGCGCTGAAGGTTGCCTTGCCGCGCCGCGCCGCGAGCGCACGCGGCAGCGCGCCCTCGAACAGCGCGTCAATCGCGCCTTGGCGTGTGACGAAGCCGCGCCGCCCGGCCCGCTTCGCGATCGCCCCGAGCACACGTTGGTCCACGAGCGGGTGCGAGATTCGAGCGTTCGCCAGCGAAGCGACCCGCTCGAACGAGTCGCGCATCACGGCAAGATGCCGTGAGCGGGCGTACCAACGGAGCCAGGGGTCGCGCGCGACCGGCTGCTGCCCCTCGTCGCGCACCCATGCCTTCACCATCTCGCTTCTCCCGTCCGCTGTGAGCCAGCCGAGGTGCGGCACACCGCGGCGCGCGACGGCGCGCCGGGCCGCGCGCGGAAGCAGCACCGCGGAACGCCGCCACGGCGAGCCCCCAAGGGCCGCGTCCCCGTCGATGCCCGTAACGAGCGTGCCTCCGCTCGCGCGGTCGAGAAGCGGGAGAAGCATGAACGCATTTGGTGGCCAGAGGGGGCCCGCGCCGTGGAGGGCGCGGCGAGCCCACGGCCCGAGCAGCTCGAGCTCCTCCCCCACTTCGAGGCGCTCCCAGTCGCTGAGGCCGAGCTCGAACACCACGGACTCTTGCCAGATGGATTCCTGCGTCTCGAGATGTCGCGCGAAGCGAACGGTCACCGGGATCGGCAACTCGAGTTTCTGTCGGACGGCCACGTTGCGCGCAACCGACAGCACGAGGGACGAGTCGAACCCACCCGAAAACGCGACCAGACAAGGCGGGCGCTCCAGAGCACGTCGCAGCGGGCGCGCGAGTTCCACGAGCGGGCTGCCTAGCTCACCCGCTGCTGGGAGCGGGGTGGCCGAGGGCTCGCTTCCGAACACGAGCCCGCAAGCGAGCTCGAGTTCGCTGAGCGGTGCCGCTACGGCGTCAGTGCGAAGTTCCTGGTCGTCCATACGGCTTGGCCACCGGTCATGCCACCGGTCCCTATGAGCTGGTTCGATCCCCAGACCACGTTACTTGCGCTCGGGTCCGGAGTTGCGGCCGCATAGTCGCCCCAGCGGCAGACGCTGCCAACTCCGTTGCTCGGGCAGCTGAAGTCTTGTGCGATGGCGCTGCTCGCGCCGAGGTTCACCTCGCCCGTCATGGTGCCGAGCGCAGTGGCGCTGAGGCGCGACTGTGCGCGGATGTCGGTGACCTGGGCCGAACTGCCGCTGTTGTACTGCACGACTGCTGTGTTGCCGGCCCCCGCCGGCGAGACCGCGCCGTTGAAGTAATAGAGGCTCGCGTTCGAAAGGTTGCCCTGCTGACGGCGCGCGGCCGCGTTGCAGCTGGTGCCGCTCGTGCGGTTGCAGAGCGACGGCACGATCTCGTACCAACGCACCTGCGCGCCCGCTCCGCCGCTGATCGTGTGCTGCGTCCAGATCGCCGGTGCACCGACGTCCGGATCGGTGCGCACGACCGCCTGCGTGATACGAGCGTCCGAGCTGTCGATGCGTCGGTTCGTGCCCGGCTGCGGGATGTTCGGTGGAATCGAATAGCTCGTCACGCCCACGTTGCCGTCGCTGGATGTGTCGGCGTGCAGGTCACCGTTCGAGTCGACGTGCCAGACCATCAGTTGCGACTGCGAGCCCGAGCCGGCGTAGTCGGCCGCCACAACCCAGCCGTTCGTGGAGCTCTCGGTCTGCACGGCTGGTACGGGCGTGAACGCCTGGTCGCCGTCGGAGGTGAGCAGGTTCGAGGCGGCGGTTCCGAACGACTTGAGCGTGAGGCTCGTGGAGCAGTTGGAGCCGCCGACCGCCGTGCTCAGGCCCGGCTTGTTGACGGTGAACACGCGCGCCGTCTGGAAGCCGCCCGTCGCGTTGTCGGCGAACACGTTCGCGCCGAAGATGAGGTGCGTGTTGTTGCTGCCGAGCTTGGGGTAGTCGTCGAACTCAGCGCCCGTGTCCACGATGTAGCGGCACCACCCCGTCGCCGAGTTGAAGCCGCTCGGAGGGACGTTCGGGTCGGCGGTCTTCGACCATCCGAACGCCAACGCGTTCACGCCCGGGTTTGAGCCCGACTTGTCCTGGTCGATGTAGTCGATGAGGTAGTACCAGCGCTGCGTGACGGGGTCCCACTGGATCTGCGGATCGAACACGTCCTTGCCGGGCGCGCCGACGAACGCGGCCATGTCCATCTCTCCGAGCTTGCCCGCGCCGCTGTCGAGCGTCAGGTCGCTCTTCTTGTAGACCCCGATCACGCTGTTCACGAACTCCACGTAGTTGTTCGGTCCGACGGCGCCCGTCGAGTCGGAGGGCGTGCCCATCGCGCCGGCGAGGTTGTCGCTGTTCGCAAGGCCCGGCAGGTTCAGACCGCCGGAGATCGCCGCGAGCGGCGACGGCTGTCCGGTGCCGTTCTGGAAGCGACGCTCAGCGTTAGCCTTCGCGCGCGCGAGCGCACCGGGGTTGCGCGGGTGCGGCGCGTGGTCGCGCAGCGCGCCGAGCACCGTCGCGCCGCTGTGCGCCCGGGCGCGCGGCTGCTTCTTGATCAGGTGCGCGCGGACGGTCGTGTGCCGCAGCTTCTTCGCGCTCGCCACGGCGGGCGAGAGCGCTAGCGTCGACACGACGGCGACAGCGATCAGACGGGCGGTACGGGTCATCGGCAGCTCCATCTACGGGGTGAACGAGAAGTTCCGCGTGATCCACGCCGGTGTCGTGCCGATGCGCGCCGCGGTGTACATGCTTGTGGCCCAGGCCTTGTTGGTGACGCTCGGATCCGGCGCGACGGCGGCGTAGTAGCCCCACGCGCACGGATCACCCGCACCGGCGCCGCAGCTCGAGTCCTCGACGCTGTCGCTGCTCGTCGCGATCGTCTGCTCGGTCTGCGGCATCGCCCCGAGGGCGTCTGTCGAGAGGCGCGAGTCGGCCTTGATCGTGCTGCGCGTCGTGGACGTCGCGTTGCCGGCGCTGTTGTAGATGAGAACGGCCTGGTTGCCGCTCATCGTCGGCGTGATCGCGCCGTTGAAGTACCAGGTGCTGGCGGGCGGCGCTTGGTTGCCGGTCTGCCGCACACCCCCGGTGCACAGCGACGCCCCGGTGCGGTTGCACTGGCTCGGAATGAGCTCGTACCAGCGCACCTGCGCACCGCTCGTGCCGTTGAGGATCGTGTGCTGCGTCCAGAGCGCGAGTGCGTTCACACCCGAGGTCGGGTCGGTGACGCCGACCGCCTGCGTGAGCCGGGCATCAAGCGTGTCGAGCCAGTTCGAAGACCCGCCCTGCGCCGCCGCACCCGGCCACTTGTAGTCGCTCACCTGGAACAGCCCGTTCGACGACGTGTCGTCGTGGAGATTGCCGGCGGAGTCGACGTGCCACTCCATGATGCGGTTGGCGATGAGGTTGCCGTGAGTGCCGGGGTCGTCCGCCGCGAGCACGTATCCGTTCGCCGAGCTCTGCGGCAGGTACACCGGCACCGGGGTCGTGGCCAACGCGCCGTTCTTCATCTTCAGCGGCGAGGCTGCGGTGCCGAACTGCTTCAGGTCGGGCGCCGTTGCGCACGCCGTGCCCGCGGACGGCTTCGAGACCGTGAAGACGTGCGCCGTCTGGAAGTCGCCCGTGTCGCTGTTGTCGGTGAACGAGTTCGAGCCGATGATCAGCCGCGTGTCGTTGTTGCCGAGCTTCGGGTAGTCGTCGAAGTTCACGCCCGTGTCGACGATGTAGCGGCACCAGCCCGTCGCCGCGTTGAAGCCGCTCGGCGGTACGTTCGGATCTGAGGTCTTCGACCAGCCGAACGCGAGCGCGTCCTTGCCTGCGTGCGTGGCGTCCTTGTCCTCCTCGACGTACAGCGCGAGGTAGTACCAGCGCTGAGTGACCGGATCCCACTGGACTTGCGGATAGACGACCTCGCGGTTGCTCGCTCCGACGAAATCGTTGAGCGCCATCGAGCCGAGCTTGCCGGCGCCGCTGTCGAGCGTGAGGTCGCTCTTCTTGTAGACGCGGACGGCGCTGTTGGTCATCTGCACGTAGTTGTTCGGCCCCACGGCGCCCGTGGCGTTAGCGGGCGTACTGCGCCAGGCCAGCGGCGTGTCCGAGAACACCAGGCCCGCGGCGTTCAACCCGATCGCGTTCGCGAGATGGCCGAAGACGGGCGAGCTCGCCCGCTTCACCCGCCGCACGTGCCGCGCGGCGCGGCGCTTGAACTTCACGTAGCGCTTGCGGTGCGGGATGAGCGTCTTCTGCACCACGAGCCTGCGCTTGCGCGCGTCCGATGGTGCGCCCCGGTCGGTCGTCACCAGATGCGCATGCAGGATCCGCCCGACCTTCACCGGCTTCGCGGTTCCCGAGGCAGGGGCGACGAGCGCTCCCGTAATTAGCGCGCACACGATCGCAAGGGCAATGCGAGTCCTCACAAAAAAATCGCCCCGAATTCAGGTACGTGGGCCGAAATCCACCCTAAGAGCGACCCTGTCGGCGCGCAAGCTGCGCAACCTCGCGTGTATGTAGGGTGACGCGCTCGTGACCGAAGACCCATTCGCGCCCGCCACCGCGGCCGGGATCCACCGGCTCTCGATCCCCACGCCCTTTGCCGTAGGGCGCGTGAACGTCTACCTGATCGAGGACGACCCACTCACGCTCGTCGACGCCGGGCCGAACTCGGGCACGTCGCTCGAGGAGCTGCAGCACCAGCTCGGCGCGCACGGGCGCGCGATCGAGGACATCGAGCTCGTCGTGCTGACGCACCAGCACATCGACCACCTCGGGCTCGTGCAGATCGTGGCCGACCGCTCGGGAGCGGAGGTCGCGGCCATCGACGCCGCCGTCCCGTTCGTCGAGAACTACCGCGACGCGGCCACAGACGACGACGCGTTCGCGACCGAGATCATGGTCCGCAACGGCATCCCCGAGGACGTCGTTTACGCGCTCCGCAGCGTGTCGGCTGCATTCCGCGCCTGGGGAGCGCCGGCCAAGGTCACTCGCGTACTGCACGACGGCGACCGGCTCGAGCTGCGCGACCGCACGCTCGACGTGCACTTCCGCCCCGGCCACAGCCCCACCGACACGATCTTCAACGACGCCGAGCGCCGCATCCTGATCGCCGCCGACCACCTGATCAAGAACATCTCCTCGAATCCACTGATCTCGCGGCCACCCGGCAAGCAGGGCCCGCGCCCGCAGTCGCTCGTCACCTACCTCGAGTCGCTGAAGAAGACGCAGGCGATGGACGTGGACCTGGTGCTGCCCGGCCATGGCGACCCGATCACCGATCACGTCGCTCTCATCGACGAGCGCTTCGCGCTGCACCGCCGCCGCGCGGAGAAGCTCCACGGCCTGATCTCCGAGCAGCCGCGCACCGCCTACGAGCTCGCTCAGGCGCTGTGGGGAAACATCGCGGTCACGCAGGCGTATCTCACACTGAGCGAGGTGCTTGGGCACACCGACATCCTGTTGAACGAGGGCCGCGTACGCGAGGTCGAAGTGGACGGCGTGGTGAGATTCGAGGCCGTCGCCGAATGACGATGGAGAGCACCGCCCCCACCAGCGAGGAACTGCGGATCGCCGAGCAGCGCGCCGAGGAGCTCGCCGAGCGCCTGCTGCCCGCGCGCACGCCGAAGAAGCGCATGCTCGTGATCGTGAACCCGTACGCCACGACGGTCTCCAATCGCCTGAAGAACCTCGTGGTCTACGCGCTGCGCGGCCGCTACCAAGTGGACGCCGTCGACACCCAGGCCCAGGGCCACGCCACCGAGATCACGCGCGAGGCGGCGCAGGAGGGCTACGACGTGGTGGTCGCCTTCGGCGGCGACGGCACGGTGAACGAGGCGGCCAACGGGCTCGTCGGCACGCCCACGCCTTTGACCTGCCTGCCCGGCGGCTCCACGAACGTCTTCTGCCGCACGCTCGGCATCCCGAACGACGTGGTCGACGCGACCGAGCACCTGCTCCGCATGGCCGACGACTTCCGCCCGCGCAAGTCGGACCTCGGCCGCGTGAACGAGCGCCACTTCGTGTTCGCCTCGGGCATCGGCCTCGATGCGAGCGTGGTCGAGCGCGTCGACCGGCACCCCTACCGCAAGGCGAAGTTCGGCGAGTATTACTTCACCTGGGCGGCGGTCGCGAGCTTCACGAGCCGCTACCTCGTGAACGCGCCGAAGGTACGCGTCGAGGTGGACGGTCAGTCGCTCGAGGGAGTGACCGTGATCGTTCAGAACTCGGACCCATTCACGTACTTCGGCAAGCGGCCGATCCGCATCGCCGAGGGCGCGGGCATCGACACCGGCTCGCTCGCGATGGCCGTGCTTCGCCGCGCGACCCCGATCGAGATGCCGACGATCATCCCGCGCGTGTTCAGCGGGCGTGCCTCGACCGTGCTCCGGCATCGCCAGATCAACGGCTTCTCGGGAGTGGACGCCGCGCGCGTGGTGTCGGCCGACGGTCGGCCGTTCCCGCTGGAGGTCGACGGCGACTACATCGGCGAGTTCGAGGAAGTCGCCTACGCGGTGGCGCCGCGCGCGCTCACCGTGGTCTCGTGAGGCGCGAGCGCCCACTCGATCTGGCGCCGCAGTCCCTCCTCGAGACTCACGCTCGGCCGGAGACCGAGCTCCTCGCGCGCGAGTGATGTGTCGGCGGCGGTGTACCGCACGTCGCCGTACTCGCGTTCGAGGTGGTGGACGTCGAGCACGCGGTAGGTGAGCCGCGCGATGGCCGTGAGCGCGTCGTTCACGCTCACGCACGAGTCGCCGCCGATGTTGTAGACGCGCCCGGCCACGCTTGGCGCCTCGGCCGCCGCGCGTGTGGCGCCGATCGCGTCCGACACGTACGTGAAGTCGCGCGTCTGGCGACCGTCGCCGAAGACCCTGATCGGCTCGCCGCGCAGTGCCGCGTGGCAAAAGCGCTCGAAGCCCATGTCGGGACGCTGGCGCGGGCCGTAGACCGAGAAGTAGCGCAGCATCACCGCCTCCACCCCGTGGTTCTCGTGGTAGACGCGGCAGAGCTCCTCGGCGGCGTGCTTGGTCGCGCCGTAGGGAGAGAACGGCTTTGTGGCCGCCTCCTCGGTCACGGGCAGCTCGTCGGCCTCGCCGTACACCGAGCTCGAGGACGTGAACACGAAGCGCTTCTCCGGCCAGAGCTTGGCCGCCTCGAGCAGCCGCTGGGTCGCGAGAACGTTGTTGCGCAGGTAGCTCTCGAAGCTCGAGCCCCAGCTCGTGCGGACGCCGGGCTCGCCGGCGAGGTGAAAGACGGCGTTGGCATCGCCCACGAGGTCGCGGAGCTCGGCGTCCGGATCGGCGAGATCGAGCTCGACGAGCTCAAAGCTGTCGTGGTCGAGTGCTCGCCTGAGGTTCTGGCGCTTGCGCGCGCTCGCGTAGTTGGGCAGGAACGAGTCGATCCCGACGACGCGCGCGCCGCCGGCGAGCAGGTCGTCGGCGAGATGGGAGCCGATGAAGCTGGCGCAACCGGTGACCAGATAGGTGCCGTCCATCCTCAAGGGAGGACGCAATCTAGCGACGGTTCAGTCCCGCCGCGATACTGCGCGCGGGATGGCGCAGGACAATGTGAGCGTTCTCCGCGAGGCCTACGAAACGCTGGCGAGTCGCGGCGTGGACGCGTTCTCCGAGTACTGGACCGACGACATCTCCTGGGATGCCACCGGCGGCAGCTGGAGCGGCAGGCAGGCCGGGCGTCGCTACCTGCAGCAGTGGTACGACCTGTTCGATGAGTTCACGACCGAGCCGCTCGAGATCCTCGACGCGGGCGACGACCAGGTGGTCATCTTCATCCGCTACAGCGGCCGCTCGAAGCTGACGGGCATGAAGGTGCCGCCGGAGTACTTCGCGATCCTGAGCGAGATGCGCGACGGCAAGATCGCGCGCGCCCGCGAGTATGCGACTACCGCCGAGGCGCTTGCGGCGGCGCGCGGCGGTGCCGCGCCGCCTTAGAGCTTGCGCGCGCGGATGATCGCCGAGCCCGCGTGTTCGTGCACGCGGTGGGTCTCGGTGATCTCGATATCGGTCAGGCCCGCCGCGCTCAGCGCCTCCTCGAACTCCGCGCGGGTGAGGGCGCCTGCCACACAGCCGGTCCAGGCCGCCATGTCGGAACGCGTGGCTTCGTCCATGTCGGGGTCGGCGATCACGTCGGAGACCGCGAACCGGCCGCCGCGGCGCAGCACACGCGCGGTTTCCCGCAGCACCTGGTGCTTGTCGCCCGCGAGGTTGATGACGCAGTTCGAGATGACCACGTCGACGCTCTCGTCCGGCAGCGGGATGTCTTCCAGGTAGCCCTTGAGGAACTCGACGTTGTCGACGCCGGCGCCGCTCGCATTGGTGCGCGCGAGCTCGAGCATCTCGTCGGTCATGTCGAGCCCGATCGCCTTGCCGGTGGGGCCCACGCGGCGGGCGGAGATCAGCACGTCGGCGCCAGCGCCGGAGCCGAGGTCGAGCACCGTCTCGCCCTCGTGGAGGTCGGCGACGGCGGTGGGCACGCCGCAGCCGAGCGACGCGTCGACCGCGGCTTGAGGAACGTGCTCGGTGCTGGCCTCGTCGTACAGCGTGCCGCCGAACGCTGCGGTGTCGCTGGAAGGGCCACAGCCCGCGGCCGAACCGCAACACCCCGAGCCGTCTTGCTTCGCCGCGCGCCGGGCCGCGTCGGCGTAGCGCTCGCGCACCGCCTCGCGGATGTCGGCGTTGGGACTCATCGGCCGTCAGCGGCCTCGCCGAGCAGCCGCTCGAGCAGAACGCAGTCCTTCCAGATCCCGTCGAGCTTTCCGTGACGGCGTTGGACGCCGACGCGCTCGAACCCTGCCCGCTCGTGGATGCGCAGACTCGGCTCGTTGTCGGCGAAGGCGCGGCTACTCAGCTTGTAGTAGCCGGCAGCTTCGGCTGCCGCGCTCAGCGCGTTCAAGAGCTGAGTGCCCACCCCAGCGCCACGCGCCGAGCGGTCGACGTAGACGGCGTGCTCGCCGACCCCCTCGTAGACGCAGCGGTCGGAGTAGGCACCGACTCGCCCGAACCCAACGACTTGTCCGTCGCGCTCCGCCACCACGAAGGGCCCAGGGCCGGCCAGCCACTCGGCGAGATCGGCTGCTTGGCGCGGCTGCGTCTCGAACGTCGCCACGCGATCGGCGATGCCCTGGTTGTAGATAGCCGCGACCGCCTCGAGATCGCCGCGCTCGGCGGCGCGGATCGACGTGGCTTCGCTCAGGCGGGTGCCAGCCATGCGCTCAATTCCTCCAGCGCCTCCGGGATCACGTAGTAGTACGCCCAGAGCCCGCGGCGCTCGGAGTCGACGATGCCTGCGTCGCGCAGCTTCTTCAAGTGGTGAGACAGCGTGGGCTGCGCGACGTCGAACAGCGGAACGAGTTCGCAGACGCAGACCTTGCCGGCGTGCTTGCGCAGCACGTCGACGAGCTGGAGACGAATCGGATCGCCGAGCGCCTTGGCGACCTCGGCCATGCGCACCGCCTGCTCGCGCTCGACGTCCGGATAGACGACAGGCTCGCAGCAGGGCTCACCGGGCGGCCGTTTCTGTTTGGGGACGAGCTCCAAATCGACAGCCATCGATCTACTTATATCGATTGAATCGATATCGGTCAATCTGATGCACTGAGGGAACACGCGAGGTCGCATTCGTGGGGAATCGCCCTCGCAGATAGCGTCACCCGACGTTTTGCGCGTTCTGCTTGCGTTTCGTAGGGAATCGGACGGCGCCGGGACGATTACCGACGTTTTGCGCCCTCCCATCCCCCACCCGGCGATGAGACTCGTCGCACCAAATCGTCTGACAACCGAGACCAACGAATCGAGGAGGAGCCGTGGCTGACGGAGACCGAACGCAGATCGCACGTGAGCTCTATCGAGACTTCGCGTCCGGCGACCGCGACGCCGTCGAGCGGACACTGGCCGACGACTTCGCGTTCTCGAGCCCGCTCGATGTCGGACTGGACCGCGCCGGCTACTTCGAGCGCTGTTGGCCCGGCGCGGGCCGAGGACAGAAATTCGACTTCGTGCGGCTGGTGGAGGCCGGGGACGAAGTGATCGTGACGTACGAGCTCATTCGGAGCGACGGCACGAGGGCCCGGAACACCGAGGTGCTGACCTTCGACGGCGACCACATCTGCCGGTCCGAGGTCTACTTCGGCTGGAACGTGGAGTGACCGGTCAGGCGAGCGCGTTGATCGCCCGGAAATGCAGCGGCGACGGGTCGCCCTGCCAGTTGAGTGCGTACGACATCGTCACGCCCCGGGGACGGAGGCGGCCGACGTACGCGGCATAGCCCGCCGCGCCTCCGAGGTGGCCGATCAAATCGACGCCGCCGGGCGCGACGCGCCGCTCGATTCCGAGGCCGTAACCGACCTGTCCCCCCACGTCGGGCGCCGGACGGAAATCCAGCATCTCTTGCAGCGTCTCGCGGCTGCGGAACAGCCGGCCCTCCAGCAGCGCATCCAGGAAGCGGCCGAGGTCCCGGACCGTGGTGACCAGCGCGCCGCCCCCGGCGGCCCCGGCGATCGACGGATCGACACGCGTCAAATCGACAGTTCTTCCGTCGACCTCACCGTATCCATGCGCGTGAGCGCCGGACAGCGAGCGGTGCCCCGGCGCGGGCAGGTAAGTGCGCGGCAGGTTCAGCGGAGTGATCACGCGCCGTGTGACCTCGCGCCGCCAGGAGTGATCGGTGGCGTGCTCGATGATCAGGCCGAGCAGGTTGTAGTCGGTGTTCGAGTATCTGTAGCTCGTCCCGGGCGCGAACACCGGCGGCTGGGCAGCCGCGAGATCGAGGAACTCGCTGACCTTCCACACCTTCGCGGGATGATGCGCGATGTAGTCATCGATGGCGGGCGTGTCCCATTCCGGGATCCCGCTGCGGTGGCTGAGCAGCATCCGAACCGTGATGTCGCGGGCGTTCGCGAATCGCCCGACGACGCTCGCGGGCAGCACCTCGGTGAGCCGGTCGTCGAGGGACAGCCGGCCGCGCTCGGCGAGCTGCAGCACCGTGACCGCGACGAACGTCTTCACAATGCTGCCGGCGCGGAACCGGTCGGCCGGGCGCATCGGTTCGGCCGGGTTCAAGCGACCAAAGCCGACGAAGCCCGTCCACCTCCCGAGCGTCGGACTTGACACGCGGAGGATCGCTCCGGGGAAGTGCGTGCTCGGATCGCGGCTCGCGTCGAGCAGCACCCGCCGGAGCCGGCGCGACAGGACCGGGTCGAAGCGCGGACCGGAGCGGGCCGGCACCGAAGCGGCGTACCCCGCGGCGCGCGCAGGTGAGCGGAGCCCGGCGGCGGCAAGTGCACCAGCGGCGCCCACGAGCAGCGTCCTGCGATTCACGGAGCGGCTTGGGACGCCGTCCGCGAGCGGGGCGGGGTCAACGTCCGGCATCGCGTTCTGCTTTCCCGGCGCCTCGATGTCCGAACCGCGCTACTCGCGGATCGCGAGGTACAGGAGCACGCCCGCGCCGATCGTCATGACGCCGCCGACGGCCGTGAGCACGATGCCGAGCCAGTTGAAGAGATCGACCTTCGCGCCGAGCTTGCCGTCCACAGCGACTCGCGGCGAGGCGTCGGCGTTCATGACCGCGGCCGCCCACTTGCCGCCCGTCACCTTCCAGGTGACCGTCTGAGTGCCGGTGCCGGACGCCTTTGCGGCCCAGATGCTGTTCGAGGCGGGCGGTTCCGGCCGCGCTCTGCCGGCGACGTTGTTGAACGACACCGAGAACGGGTTGAACTCGAGGTTCTTGATCGTCGAATGCGTCGTCGACCGGAGGTAGGAGTCGAGCGCGTCACGCTTCGCGATCCCGATGAACACCGGCTTCGACGGGTCCGCCGAGCGGGCGGTGATTCGCACCTTCGCGAAGTGGCGGTCGAAGATCCACTTCGGCACCCCGGCGTCCACGTCGAGCGTCTGCGACTCGATCGCACGCGTGGGCGTCGCGTAGCGGTGGAACTTGGTGGCGAAGTAGCCATCCGAGTCGCGCTGCGTGGCGTTGGCCCAGATGACGGCGACGCCCGCGGCCAGCACGGCCAGCGAGAACAGCACCACGATCGACGCGCCGACGATGGCCCACGGGCTGCGCTTCTTGGTCTCGGGGGCGGTTGCTTCCATGCCGCCCAGATTGACGGCCGCGGCCCCCTACGACAATGGTGCTGGCTGGTGAATTCGCGCTCTGGTGAGCGTCAGCCCTTGGGGGTGACGCGGTAGGCGTCGAACACGGAATCGACGTTCCGCAGGCGTGACACGCACGCCTTCAGCGCCTGGGTGTCCCCCACCTCGACCACGAAGCGGTTCTTCACCATCGGCGGCACCACGGTGCAGCGCGCCTCGACGATGTTGATCCCCGATTCCGCGAACGTGCGTGAGAGATCCTCGAGCAGACGGGTGCGGTCCCAGCCGTCCACCTGCAGCTCGGCCCGGAAAGACGTCGCGCCCGCGCCGTCCCACTCCACCTTCGTGAAGCGCTCCGGGTTCTTCATCAGTGCCCGCGCGTTCTTGCACTGCGCGTGGTGGATCGTGATCCCCTTGCCGAGCGAGATGTAGCCGACGATCTCGTCGCCGGGCACGGGACGGCAGCACTTCGCCAGGCGCAGCATCACGTCGTCGATCCCCTCGACCTTGATGCCGTAGCCCGACGAGCTGCCGGTTGGCTTCGGCGTCTCCTTGCGCTGCAGCAGGTCGCCGGCGCCGCGCGGTTCGACCGCGGACTCGCCCTGCTTGAGCCGCTGCATGATCTTGTTGGTGACGACGCTCGCGGAGATCTTCGACTGGCCGAGCGCGATGTAGAAGTCGTCGGCCTTCTTGAAGCCCATCTCGCGGATCACGTCCGCGATCAGCGGCGAGCCCGCCACCTTCTGCGCCGGCAGGCCCTGGCGCTTCAGCGACTCGTGCAGGATGTCGCGGCCGGCACGCTCCGAGTCCTCGCGGCGCTCGCGCTTGAACCAGGCGCGGATCTTCGACTGCGCGCGCGTGGTCTTCGCGAGCGAGAGCCAGTCGCGCGAGGGACCGCGCTCCTGCTTGGCGGTGAGCACCTCGCAGATGTCGCCCGACTGCAGCTCGTAGTGGAGCGGCACGATCTTGCCGTTCACCTTCGCGCCCACGCAGCGGTGGCCGACGTCGGTGTGCACCTCGTAGGCAAAGTCGAGCGGGGTCGCGCCGGCCGGCAGCGACTTCACCTCGCCCTTCGGCGTGAACACGAACACCTCGTCCTCGAACAGGCCGCCCTTCAGGCCCTCGACGAACTCGTTCGGGTCGGTGAGCTCCTTCTGCCAGTCGAGCAGGTGCTTCAGCCACTCGACCCGCTCCTCCACGCCCTGCGGGGGGCCGCCCTTGTAGCCGCCGTCCTTGTAGATCCAGTGCGCGGCGATTCCGTACTCGGCGGTGTCGTGCATCTCACGCGTGCGGATCTGGATCTCGAGCGGCCGCCCCTCGGGCCCGATCACGGTGGTGTGGAGCGCCTGGTACATGTTGAACTTGGGCATCGCGATGAAGTCCTTGAAGCGCCCAGGCAGCGGCTTCCAGAGCGAGTGGATGATCCCGATGGCGCCGTAGCAGTCCTTCACGGACTCCACGAGCACCCTCATCGCGGTGAGGTCGTAGATCTCGTTGAACTCGCGGCCCTTGCGAGTCATCTTCGAGTAGATCGAGTAGAAGTGCTTCGCGCGGCCTGAGATCTCGGCGTTGATGCCGACCGCCTCGAGCTCCTTGTGCAGGTACTCGCCCGCGCGCGAGACGTACTCTTCGCGCTCGGCGCGCTGCTGGCTCACGAGCCCCTTGATCTCCTTGTACTTGCGCGGGTGGAGCGTCGCGAACGCGAGGTCCTCGAGCTCCCACTTGATCGCGTGGATGCCCAGGCGGTGCGCGAGCGGCGCGAAGATCTCGAGCGTCTCCTTCGCCTTCTCCTGCTGCTTCTGCTTGGGCAGCGCCGACAGCGTGCGCATGTTGTGCAGGCGGTCGGCGAGCTTGATGAGGATGACGCGCACGTCGGCGGCCATCGCCACGATCATCTTGCGGTAGTTCTCGGCCTGGCGGTCGTCGCGGCTCTGGAAGGTGATGCCGGTGAGCTTCGTGACGCCGTCGACAAGCGTCGCGATCTCCTCGTCGAACTCGTCCTTGACCTCTTCGAGGGACGCGCTTGTGTCCTCGACCGTGTCGTGGAGCAGCGCCGCGCAGAGGGTGGCGGTGTCGAGCCGCAGGCCGGCGCAAATCTTCGCCACGCCCACGGGGTGCACGATGAAGCCCTCGCCGGAGCGGCGGCGCTGGTCGGCGTGATGCTCACACGCGAACAGGAACGAGCGCTCGACGAGGCTGCGGTCGATCGCCGGCGCGTGGTCGCCCGAGTGCTCCTCGATGACGGCGAAGAGGTCGCCCAGCAGGCGGCTCTCGAACTCGTTGAGTCCCTTGAGCGTGGCGCCCTTGCTGGCGGGCGCCTGATCGACCGGCTGGTGCTCGAAGCCCTGCTCGGTTACGCCCGCGCCGACGGCCGCCGGGACCTTCTCAGGCTGCTTCTTGGCAGGCGCGGAGCCCCCGTTGGTGCGCTTGCTGGCGGCCTGCTTCTTGGGCTGTGTTCGCTCCTTCTGCTGCGCCTTGGCAGGGGCCTTCTTGCGGTCGCTAGAGCCGCCGTCCTTGCCCGTCTGCCGCGCGCTTCCGGCCACGTATTGAGTCTAGCCCTCGACGTGGCCGAAACGGCGCGGGCTATCGCCGGCTTCTCTGCGGCTCTCTCAGCGCGTCGAGCATGCCGTGCAGATGCGCAGCGGCGTTCTCGATGTCGATGTACTTCCTCTGCCCGGCTCGCGACTCGGCCGATAGGACTCCACAGCGGTGGACCGCCTCGAAGTCGCCGTAGGGGAACTTCCAGTGCCCCTTCGTGTCCTCCCGCTCATCGTCGTCCACGCCGAGGTACCACTTGCCGTACTCGCCGTAGCCGTGCTCCTCGATGAACTTGTTCTCCTGCGCGGCGCTGGGCTGATGCTCGCTCCAGTCGTCCCGCTCGTCGATCACGTAATGCCCATCGTTGATGAGCCGCTGGGCGTGATCGTATGCCCGGTTGTTCAGCTTGACTGCCATACCGCTGGCAGTAGGACGCCGGGCCGCGGCGCCAAGCGCGTGGCGCGGTCGTCAGCCGTCCCAGCCGAGCTCTCGCCGCGCCGCCGCCTCGTCGAAGTGCGTCGCCAGGCGGGCGATGCGCCCGTCGCGCACGTGCAGCGCGAACGCCGCCCGCTGCTCGGTGAGCGCCCCTGACGCGCGGCCTCGCATGGACAGGCGGCCGAGCATCAGCGCCTTGTCGCCGCGGACCTCGACCGAGTCGTCCTCGAGCCGCCGCTCCGACCAGGTGGCCGCCGACTCGCGCTCGAGCTCGCGCACGCCCTCGTGGCCTCTGTAGACGATGCCCTCGAGCGCCCCGCGCACGGGGACGACCTCGGCGTCGGGCGCGTACAGCTCGAGCATGGCGTCGAGGTCCTGCGCGTTGAAGGCCTCGAGCATCCGGCGCGAGATCTCCTCGGTGGTCACGCGGTCAGCGTAAGCCAGCCCGCGTGAGGTATGTACGGACCTGGCGCGGGTGCTTGCTCAGTTTCCGGTCCAAGACCACCACATAACGCACCTGGCCGCGGCGCACGCGGAACGAGACTCGGGCCGCGTGGCGCCCGGTGAGGATGCGTTTTGACGCGCGGCTGACCCGGCTGCCGACCCGGACACGGCCGTAGCGGTAGCCCTTGGCGGTCGTCGCGACGAGCCGCGCCCGGACGTTGCCGAACGCCGCGCGGATCTCGCCGCCGCCGCGCACGCAGTAGCGCAGGCTCGTGGCCGACGCGTGCGTGGGCACGCCCACGCGGCGGATCGTGCCGAGGTATGAGCGGTTCAAGGGGACGCGACCGATCCGGCGGCCGGTCACGCGCCCTCGCCTCGGCAGGCAGCCGCGCGACGAGCGGCCCGCGTTCTGGCCCGCGGACCTGGCGGCCGCCGGCCCCGCCGTGTCGTAGATGCGCACGAGCCCGCCGAGCGTGCCCACGTAGGCGGAGCTGTCGGGGCGGATCGTGACCGGCGCGTAGTTGTTGTTGAAGCCGAGCCCCTCCCCCGCAAGACGCTTGAACACCGTCTTGCCGGTGTCGAAGTCGAGCGCAGTGAAGTACCAGGGGTCCTGCCCGTCGTCGCGCGGGGGCTTCGTGTACGTGTAGACGAGGCCAGCGCCGAGTGAGAGCTTCGGCACCACGGTCGGCGCGGTCTCGTTGCTTCGCCAGACCGTGCGGCAGGCGCTGCCGTCGGGCGCGATGTCCACGCGCTCGAGCCCGGGCGTCGTGGTCTTCCCGTTCTCTGTCGCGAGCGGGCTCGAGTAGCCGTAGTTGTTCTCGGTGACGATCGAGTTGCCGATTCCGATCAGCGACTGGTCGGTGTCGCCGGACCCCTGCTGGAAGACGGGCGCGGTGCAGACGAGGCGGCTGCCGGCGACTGTCGCGGCCCGCTTGTAGACGACGATCTTCATCGGATCGGCGTTGTCGGTGATCGCCACGTAGTTCGCGCCGATCAGCGTGGGCGTCGTGCCCGAGCCGGCCTGGCTCTGGCCTGGCTTCATCTGGCCGATGTTGTCGTAGGGCTCGCGCCAGGTCGCGACCGGCGGCAGGCCCGCGGGCGCGTCGAAGCGGTACATCGCCTTGTCGGTGACGATGTACACGCCGCCAGTCTCGTCGACGGCGAACGAGTTGCCGATCGGCTCGAGCGTGTTGAGCGAGCGTGCCTGGCCGGTCGCGGGATCCACGTAGCCGACCACGCCCTTCTTGGACACGAACCAGATGCGCCCGGACCAATCGGGCATCGCGGAGAGGATGCTGTCGCCGAACGGGACGGCCGCGCTCACGTCGTAGTCCTTGTCGAGCGCGAAGCCTGGCGCGTCGGTCTCGCGGACCACGTAGATGTGGCGCGTGGTGGTGGGCAGCACCGCGCGATCCTGGTTGTCGAGGTAGAAGTAGCCGCCGCCCGAGAAGTCGGTGAAGATCCCGCCGCCCGTGGGTATGCGCGGCGGCAGGTTGAAGGTGGCGAGCGTGTCGAGCGTGCGCGGGTCCATCATCACGAGGCGCGGTCCCTGCAGACCCACGCAGATCGTCACGATGCGGTTGCGCTGGTCGAACGAGACGCTTGCGCAGTCGGCGCCCTGGAAGGTCGAGGCCCGCTCGGTCTTGTTGCCGAGCGGCCCGCTCGTGGGGTTCGAGTCGCTCTGGTAGGCGTCGACGTGGAGGTTGCTGCGCTCGTTGGGCGCCATGAAGGGGTGGCGCGGAGGCAGTGGAGCGCTGATCGGCTCGGGGGTCGCCGGGCTGCCCTCGAACTGGGGCAGCGTGGCGGCGTTGCCGCCTTCGGGGATCGGCGTGGCCGCGCGGGCTGCGGCGGGCGCGAGCGTACTCAGTACTGCCGCCGCGGTGAGCAGCGCTGGGTGTAGCCGGATCGCCATCGGACTGCCTCCGGCGCGAATACTGCCAAGCGGGGCGCGGCCTCGCGCCGCCCCGGCCGCTGGGGGCTCGACTGACGGCGGCTCTCTTTTTTCAGCGTTGCGCGCCGCTCAGGCGGCCTCGACGTTGCGGCGCAAGTTCTCGTGGTAGCCGGCGAACTGCCGGTTGAGCAGCCGCTTCGCGATCGGGCCGAGCAGCCGCAGTACGCCGGTCAGCTTGCCGTCGGCGACGAAGTGCACGGTGGTCGAATCGCCGTCGTTCGGTTCGAACGTCCAGGTGCCGTCGATCGGGTACGGGCCCTCGACGATGTGTACGTGCAGGCGGTGCGGCCGGTCGAACTCGCTGAACTCTGTGACCTGCTCGAACTCCCTCCCGCGCGGTGGCTTCGTGAACTCGCGGAAGCGCGAGCCCTGCCGCGGCGGTCCCTCCGTAAGCGGCTCGACGCGGGTCTTCGACGTCTGCCACTCGGCGAGCTTGTCCGGGTTCGTGACGTAGTCGAAGACCTCCCCGCGCGGCCGTCTCACGTCGAAGGTCTGCTCGAGGTGCATCCCGGGCGCAGCCTACCTCTCGGCAGGCCGCGCCCGGGTGTGACTACGCAGCCTCTTTGGCGTATGCCGCCTCGAGCTCCGGCTCGACGTCGGACTCCGCCGCGACAGGCGGCTGCCGGAGCAGCGCCCACGCGAGGAGGACGCCCGCGGCGACGATGCCCGCTCCCACCACGAACGCGAGGTGGAAGCCGGACGTGAGCGCCGACGCGTTCGACTCGCCGCTCGAGAGCAGGTGCTCCGTGCGCGTGGTCGACAGCGTGGCGAGCACGGCCAGGCCGAGCGCGCCGCCCACCTGCTGGCTCGTGTTGACGAGGCCGGAGGCGAGGCCGGATTCGCTCGCCGGGACGCCCGACATCGCGAGCGCCATCAGGGACGGGAACGCGAGCCCCGCGCCGACTCCGAGCAGCACCATCACCGGCAGGATGTCCGGCAGGAAGCTGCCGTCGACCGGCGCCCGCGCGAACAGCAGCAGGCCGGCGAGGATCAGCACCAGGCTCGGCAGGAGCGTCGCCCGTGCGCCGAAGCGCATGTTCAGCCGCGCCGACGCACCGACCGACAGGATGCCGATTCCGAGCGCCACCGGCAGGAACGCAAGCCCCACCTCGATCGCGTCGTAATGCAGCACTCGCTGCAGGTAGAGCGCGCCGAGGAAGAACATGCCGAACAGGCCGGCGACCATCGCCGTTTGCACGAGGTTCGCCCCGCTGACCGTCCGGTTGCGGAAGATCGCGAGCGGCACGAGCGGCTGGCGTGCGCGCGACTCGCGGATCACGAAGGCCGCGAGCAGCCCGAGCGCCACCGCGCCGAAACCGAGCGTGCGCGCCGAGCCCCAGCCGTAGTCGCTCGCCTTCACGATCGTGTAGACCGCCAGCATCAGCGCACCGGTGACGAGCACGGCGCCGGCGACGTCGGCGCCCTCGCGAATGCCGATGCCCTTATCGCGCTCGATCACTCTCGGCGCGAGGAACCCGGTCGCGATCCCGATCGGGAGGTTCACGAAGAAGATCCAGTGCCAGTTGATGGCTTCGGTCAGCACGCCGCCGGCCAGAAGGCCGATCGAACCGCCGGCCGCCGCCACGAAGCTGTATATGCCGATTGCGCGCGCCTGCTCAGACGGCGCGGGGAACATCGTCACGATCATTCCGAGGATGACCGCGGAGGTCATCGCGCCCCCGACGCCCTGGATAAAGCGCGCCGCCACGAGCATCTCCTGGCTCTGGGCGAGCCCGCACACGAGCGAGGCCGTCGTGAAGACGGTCAGGCCAATCAGGAATATGCGCCGCCGTCCGACCAGGTCGCCGAGGCGGCCGGCGAGCAGCAGCAGTCCGCCGAACGCGATCAGGTACGCGTTCACGACCCAGGCGAGGCTCGACTGCGAGAAGCCGAGATCGCTCTGAATCGACGGGAGGGCGACGTTCACGATCGTCGCGTCGAGGATGATCATCAGCATTCCGACGCAGAGCACCCAGAGCGCGATCCAGCGCGCCCGCTCGCTCTTCGCCTGCTGTTCCGGGGGGATCTGGAGAACCGTGTCCGTCATGCGGTTGCCCTTGGTCTCGGGGAAGAGAAATAAAACGTAGCAGATCATCCCGTTCGGGATCTTTTCGTCCGGAACTATGTGCGGTATGTCACTGAGCGCGCCGCTCGGCGGCGGTCGTTGGGCCCGGTCTGGAGAGCGCGCTTAAGCGCGCGGGGCGCGCCGGCGGATCGGCTGCGAGCAGGGCGTCGGCTCGTTGAGCCGCTCGCGAACGAGCTTGCTGAGCGCCTCGATGAAGACCTCGCGCTCGCGTGGCGGAAGCGTGTCGAGCACGTCGGCGCGGATCTTCTCGGCGATCTCGTGCGCCTCGCGGACCTTCTTCTCCCCCGACTTCGTGACCGCGATGACGCGCGCACGCCGATCGGTCGGCAACTGCTTGCGCTCGGCGAGGCCGGCGGTCTCGAGCTCGTCGAGGGTGACCACCATCGTGGTCTTGTCGAGACCGACCATCTTGGCCAGCTCGGTCTGGGTGTACTCGCCGGTCATCGCGGCACTGAGCACGGCGTGCGCTCGCGGCGAGAGGCCCACATGCTCCATCGCCGCGGTCAGCTCCGTCGTGAGCGTGTAGCTGGCTCGCGAGAGCAGCCAGCAGAGGTCGTCACAGAGCGGCTCGGCGGGCTCGGCTACTGGGGCGATGGTCTTGGTCTGGACACCCATTTTCACAATTCATCCTAGTCGATGGTTTCGCTGATGGACCATCTTCTACGGAACTATCGCCGCCGGGGGCGGCGAGGTTTGTTCCTTGGTCGTTGCATGGTTGCCAAGGAGCTCTGAAGAGCGAGGCGCTATCGCGGCCGCTTGCAACTCCTGAGTTTTTTGCCGGTATGCGGCAAGAAAGTCAGGAGTAGTGCTCAGGTTGGTTCTCTGCCGCTACGCCGCGGCCGGCTGCGCCGGTTGCTCCGGCGCCGGCACGCCGAGCAGACGACGGATGCGCACCAGGCGGTCGCCGTACGCGCGCGCTGCCGGCGACCGCATCAGGTCCGTGCGCACGCCCTCGAGCATCCGACACGCGTAGCCGCCGTCACTGCCATCGAGAACCGCCAGGTCCAGCTCGCACATCACTCGCATCATCCTCGCCGCAACGAGCGGCGAACGCGGGTAGCGGCCGTCACCGCGGAGCAACAGCACCAGCTCCTCGCCGGCAGCACCCCCGCCGCAGTCCCGCAGCGACCGCCACAGCGACGCCATCCCTGCGCGCAGATCCAGCTCGTACTCGGCCACTCGTAGCGCGAACTCGCGCTCCGCCTCGCCCCAGGCCAGGTGCGCGTACGCGCTCACTCCCGCGGCCGGGAGCGACTCGAGAAGGGCCTCGCCCCATCCGACGACCGGCGGATCGAGCGCGACCACGTGGTCGTACGCCGCGGCGAGCTCAGGCCACAACGCGAGCGCGTGCCACGACACGAGCCCGGGCGGCCGCGAGCCCTCCCGTGCGAGCCCACCCACCACGCTTTCCACCCCTGC
>DASVXS010000254.1:0-4537 GCA_036392575.1 Thermoleophilaceae bacterium
CGAGCAGCTGCTGGAGCAGGCGCGCCGGCACGGGGTCGAGCGGATCGCCCTCGCCGACGAGCGCGCCGCGGCGCGCGCGGCGGAGTCCTGGACCGAGGGCGAGGTGCTCACGGGCGCCGAGGGCCTTGTCGGCTTGATCACCGACACGGACTGCGATCTCGTTCTCAACGCGCTCGTCGGCTCGGTGGGCCTCGGGCCCACGATCGCGACGCTCGGCGAGGGGATCGACCTGGCACTCGCCAACAAGGAGAGCCTCGTGGTCGGCGGCGAGCTGGTGATGGCGCTCGCCGAGGCCACCGGATCGAGCGTGATCCCGGTCGACTCCGAGCACTCCGCGCTCAAGCAGCTGATCGATTCCGAGCGCCCCGGCACGGTCGACCGGCTGGTGCTCACGGCTTCGGGCGGTCCTTTCAGGGGCCGCAGCGCCGCCGAGCTCGCCGACGTGACCGTCGAGCAGGCGCTCGCGCATCCCACCTGGGACATGGGAGGGAAGATCACGATCGACTCGGCCACGCTGATGAACAAGGGGCTTGAGCTGATCGAGGCGCACCACCTGTTCGGCGTCGGCTACGACCGCATCGACATCGTCGTGCACCCGCAGTCGATCATCCACGCACTTGTGCACCTGAACGACGGTGCCTCGCTCGCGCACATGGGGTATCCGGACATGCGAGTGCCGATCTCCTACGCCCTGCATCACCCCGACCGCGCCGACGTGCCCGTGCCGACGCTCGACCTGCCAGCAGTCGGTCAGCTGACGTTCGAGGAGCCCGACACCGAAGCGTTCCCCTGCCTGCGCCTGGCGCGCGAGGCGGCGGAGGCGGGCGGCACGGCTCCCTGCGTGCTGAACGCGGCGAACGAGGTGGCGGTGCACGCCTTCCTCGGCGGGCGCCTCACCTTTCCCGGAATCGCCGAGGTGATCGAGCGCTCGCTCGAGCAGCTGCCGGCCGAGCCGGTGATGCACTTCAGCGACCTCTACCGCGCCGACGCTGCCGCGCGAGCGCGCGCGACTGAGTTGGTGGGGGCGGTGCGCGCGTGAGCTGGCTGCTCGCCTTCATCGGCTTCGCGGTCCTCGTGATCCTGCACGAGTTCGGTCACTTCACCGCTGCAAAGGCGGTCGGCATGCGGGTGGAGCGCTTCTCGCTCTTCTTCCCGCCGTTCCTGTGGCGGAAGCGAAGGGGGGAGACGGAGTACGCGATCGGGGCGCTCCCGCTCGGGGGCTACGTGAAGATCAGCGGCATGAACCCCGACGAGGACCTCCCCGACGAGGTCCGCACGCGGGCGTACTACTCGCAGCCGGTGTGGAAACGCGTCGTGGTGATCGCCGCCGGCCCGGGGGTGAACGTGGTTCTCGCGTTCCTGCTGCTGTTCGTCTTCTTCTGGCAGATCGGCGGCACCGACGTCTCGAACCAGATCGACACGGTGAACAAGGGCTTCCCGGCTTCCGGCCAGCTCCATCACGGCGACAGGCTGATCGCCGTGGACGGCAAGCGGGCGAAGCCGGATCAGCTCTCCACGATCATCAAGGGCTACCACTGCGCGGGCGGAGCGACGGTGCAGGGGTGTAAGGCCACGAAGCCCGCGACGCTGACGCTCGAGCGCGACGGCAAGGTGACCCAGCTGAAGCTGACGCCGGTGTACGACGCGCAGCTGAAGCGTATGCGCCTCGGCTTCTCGTTCGACCAGGTCCATCGCACGCTCCCCGCCGGCAACGCGGCCAGCACGACGATCGACCGCATGTGGTTCCTCACCAAGGAGACCGTGAGCCTGCCGGCGCGCCTGCTGAACCCGGAGAAGCGCAAGGAGATCTCGGGCGTGGTGGGCGGCTACGAGGTCACGCGCCAGACGATCGCCACCGACGCTGGCGACGCGGTCGCGATCCTCGCCCTGATCTCGCTCTCGCTCGCGATCATCAACCTGTTCCCGTTCCTGCCGCTCGACGGCGGCCACATCTTCTGGGCAGTCGTCGAGAAGATCAGGCGCAAGCCGGTGCCCTACAGCGTCATGGAGCGCGCGGGGGTGATCGGCTTCGCGCTCGTGCTGGGACTCTTCGTGATCGGCTTGTCGAACGACATCGGCAGGCTCACGGGACAGGGCTTCGGCGTTCGCTAGCGCCTCTTCGCGTTGACCGAGCCGTTTCTCCTCGTCCAGCTGAGCGACCCGCACATCGGCGCCACTTGGGTGGACGCAGATCCCGTCGCCAGACTCGCCGCCGCGGTCGAGGCGGTACGCGCAATGCGGCCCGCCGCGGATGCGGTGATCATCTCCGGTGACCTGGCGGACCACGCCGCGGAGGCGGAGTACGAGCGGCTCCGCGCGTTGATCTCTCCGCTCGAGGCACCGATCTACGTGCTCCCTGGCAACCACGACGATCGCGCGGCGCTGCGGCACTACTTCGAGGTGCCGCGTGGCGCGGGTGAGCCGATCCAGTACGCGGTCGACCTCGGACCGCTGCGGCTGGTGGTGCTCGACACGACGGCGCCCGGGCAGGACAGCGGCGTGCTCGACGCGGAGCGGCTTGCGTGGCTCGACTCCGAGCTTGCCACCGCGTCCGACAAGCCCACGCTGGTCGCGATGCACCACCCGCCGCTCCATGCCGGCCTGCCGGCGCTCGACGAGATCGGCCTCGCAGTCGCCGACCGCCGCGCGCTCGGCGAGGTCATCGAGCGCCACCCGCAGGTGCGCCGCCTCGTCGCCGGTCATATGCACCGCACCATTTCGGGCGCTCTTGCGGGACGCACGGTGCTCGCAGCGCCGAGCACTTACGTACAGGCGCGGCTCGACTTCAGCTCGCACGATCTCCAGTTCACGACGGAGCCGCCGGCCTTCGCTGTTCACGCGGTGCTCGACGGCGAAGTCTTGTCGCACGTGCGGGTCGTGGAACCGACCTAGGTCATCGGTTCTCTCATCGTCCTTTCAAGAACCACGCGGTAGAAGGGGCGACATGAACGGTCGAATGAGAATCTCAATCACCGCCGTGCTGATCGCTGCCCTCGCCGGCGGCGCCTGGTCCTCCAGTTCCTCCGGTTCTTCCGCCGAGAAGAGCCCGTCGGAGCTGGCGCCGGTCCACGGCAGATACTCGCCGTCCATCGACGCACGGAACTTCGTGGCGAAGGTCGACAACCGCTACTGGCCGCTCGAGCCCGGTACGGCATTCCACTACGAGGGCGTGCGCGGCAGAACGCGCCAGACCGACGACGAGATCGTCACACACGCGACGAAGAGAATCCTCGGCGTGAAGTGCACCGTGGTCCGGGACACCGTCTCCGAGCACGGACGCCCGGTCGAGCGCACCTACGACTGGTACGCCCAGGACAAGCAGGGCAATGTCTGGTACATGGGCGAGCTCTCGCTCGAGCGCCGGCACGGGCGCTTCGTCAAGGCGAGCGACTCGTGGGAGGCGGGCGTGAAGGGCGCGAAGCCGGGCATCATCATGCCCGCGAATCCCAAGCCGGGAGATCGCTACCGCCAGGAGTACTACCCGCCCGGCCAGGCGCTCGACGAGGCACACGTCCTGCGGCAACGTCCGACCGTGACGGTGCCGTACGGCAGCTTCAAGCGCGTGCTCGTCACGAGCGAGTACAGCCCGCTCGAGCCGCAGACCGAGCACAAGTACTACGTGGCCGGCCTCGGGGAGGTGCAGGAGACGGTCGTCAAAGGCCACCACGAGGAGTTCAAGCTCGTCAGCGTCACCAAGCCCTCCGGTTGATGCTCTCGATAGGGTGCCGCGCCGATGCGGCGCCCACTCCTATTCGTGACCCTGCTCGCGACGGTCGCCGCATGCGCGGCGGGCTGCGGCGGAGGTGAAAGCCGGCGACCCTCCGGCACCACGCACACGTCCACGGCGCCGGCTCAGGCCGCCGCGCCGGAGCCGGTCGACGGCAGCGACGTGTCGTTCCGGGCGTCGGACGGGAAGACCGTGAAGGGAGTGCTCACATCGGCGGGGCGCCGCGCTCCGGCGGTGATCCTGGTCCACGAGGTCAACGGCGGCGCCGATCAATGGGACCAGTTCGTGCCATACCTCCACGAAGCGGGCTTCACGACGCTCGCGTACGACGGTCGCGGGGGCCTAGATGAAGTCGACCTTGCGCGGGAGGTAGCCGGCGCGATCAGCTTCCTCGGCAAGCGCCCGGAGGCCGATCCGAAGCGGATCCAGGTCGTGGGCGCCAGCATCGGCGCCTCTACGGCTGTGATGTCCATCGCCACGAACGGGCGTCGCTCCCTGGCCGGTGCGGTGGCGCTCTCCCCGGCCGACAGTCCCTCGTTCATCGAGTTGCAGGCGAAAGACCGCTACGCCCCACACGACGTGCTGTTCGTGAGCGACACCCGGGAAGCGGGGAATCTCCAGAACCTGGTCCCGGGCGCGGTGCGGTCGAAGAAGCTCGAGTCGGACGACCCGGGTCACGGGGTCGCGCTGCTCCAGCACGCCGAGGTGCGCGACGCGGTCCTTGCGTGGCTCAAGCAGCACGCGGCCTGACCGCGTTCCCCTTCACGCTCACCCCGCCGAGTACGGAGAACAGGCGCAGGCGAATGACCG